>JBKOZZ010000025.1:0-128533 GCA_046726155.1 Acidobacteriota bacterium | reverse complement strand
TTCCAGCAGGTAAACACCCTTGAGGCTCTTGGGCTTTTCGCCGCTCGCCGGCGTCGGCGCGGCGCCCGTGGCACTGGGTGATGGAGTCGAAGGTGCTTTCTCAACAATTGCTTCGAGCGGTACGGCAACTACATTGTTCTTGGTCTTCGTGGTGATGACTGCGGTGGCGCTCATGCCCGGTCGCAGCGCATTGCGAATTTCGTCAGGCATATCGCGCAGCTCAACAGTGACTTTGAACTCCTTCGCTTCCTGCACATTCACGCGATTTGAAAGTCCACCCTGCGTGTCTGACTTTGACACTGCGAGCGGATTCTTTTGCGTGACCACGGCGGTAATTTCCTTTTCACCCAGTGCGTCCACTTTAACCTTCGCCTGTTGCCCTACTTCAACATTCGAAATCTCGGTTTCGTCTACATTGACTTCCACATTAATTGTGGACATGTCGGCAATCGTCATCAGCGGCGTGCTCGATAGTTGGGAGACGGCGTATTCACCGACGCGAGTCGGGATGTCAGCGACGACACCGTTGAGCGGCGACACCTGCGTAGCTTTTGAGCGCTGACTCGATTGACCGCGCAACAAAGCCTGCTGCTGGCTGGCACGCATTTCGGATGACCGGATCGCGGTTTTCGCTTCCTGGACCGCGATCTTTTGCAGGTTGACCCTTTCGATCGCTTCTTTAACCGCAATTCGCTGTGACTCCAGGTTGGCCCGGGCTGTCTGCAAGGCAATCTTCGCCTGATCGTAACGATCACGTGCGGCGTCGTATTCAGACCGCGAGGCAACGCCGGCCTCGATGAGATCGCTGTTGCGTTTCAGCTCTCGCTGCGCGGTGTTCAAATCAACCTGGGCGCGATCTACCGCCGTCTGCAATGCCACCAACTGCTGCCGCGCCGACGCAACCGATGACTCCGCCACAACCAAACCCTGCTCCGCGTTAGAGACTGCGTTGCGGGCGCTTTGGATGTCGTTGATAGCCTGCTGCGCCGCCGCCCATTGTGCTTCCTGACTCGACTGAAGCTGAGTGGGATCAACGCGTACGAGTGGCTTACCCTGCGTTACCTGATCGCCGGGATTGACGTAGATTTCCTCTATACGTCCCGGCACCTCGCTGGTTAGTTTGATGTAACGAATAGGTCTCACTTCGCCTGAGGCGGTTACGGTCTGGCGTAACTCAGGCTTAACCTCCAACTTCACCGTAGTTACTTCAGCTTCGTCTTTGCGGCTGGCAAACACGCTGATGATGATTATTAGCGCCAATAGAGCGACCGCCGAGACCGCGATAATGATCTTCTTCTTCCGGGTCAAAGCCATAAGTTGTTCCTTAATTCGGGGGCTATCTTATCAATTTGCACAAAAACACACGGATTCTGAAACAATCTGTTCGAGTAACTCTTACGTCAAAAAAGCGTAAACAGTTTCAATTAACAGGAGTTTAGCGCAGGACAACGGCACCGGCATTACATTGGGAACTGCTATCGGGTCTAGCATTCAGTTTCGTTGAAAGTGTCCGATAAACTTTAGTTTGTCGGGCCGCCAAGGCAAGCTAAAGCTTATCGAACATCAAACTGACCCATCTCCAAATATGCCTAACGTTGGCGAGTCGAATGCTTTCGCGTTAGAATGACCCGCCGTTCATGAACTCCGTTCTAGCGCACAAATTGAGAATTTATCGCGGATCGGGTGCGGGTCGCAAACCTCCGACAAAACTATGATTACGTGTGAAAGGTGCAAATCCTCAAACCTCGATGGCGGGCAGTATTGTGATGAATGCGGTGCGCCGTTACGATCCGGTGCGGGTCGAAGTCCTTCGGGCGTGAATATGTTGAAAGCAGAACCGGAGGGACAAAATGGTTCCCATTCGCCGTCAGAAATCCCGCAGCCTGAAGTTGCCGCGGGAAAGACAGGCGGCGCCGCGATAAATCTTTCGTCGTCGGTTGGCCCAAGCGATAAGCCCCACGCGAGACTGGTGATTGAGCGCGGCAAATCTGTTGGCAAACAATTCATGCTGAGTTCGCCTGAATCCAACATCGGGCGCTGGGATGCTGACGGAGGAATTTTCCCCGACGTTGACCTGGATTCTGACGATCCAGAAGCAAAGGTTTCGCGGCGTCATGCTCGCATTACGTTCAGCGATGGGAAGTATCTCCTGGAAGATCTGGGGTCTACTAACGGGACGTTTGTTAATCGTGGAAAAAGATTGTCGCCGGGAACTCGTCAGACATTGAACGATGGCGACGAGATTATCGTGGGAAAGACTTTCTTGCGTTTCCACGTGGTCAAGTAGTTGGCCGACGTTGACGTTCGATCGCCTTAGCTTGTCGTTTCCAGGCGACAAACTAAAGAAAGCTCTGATTAAGTGCTCCACTCCAAGGAGTTGACGCTTCCACTTGATCAGAGGTTCCTAAAGTTTATCGGACAAAAGTACCCCGAGCTGAACCTGGTTTTTAGAAATAATGGCCCAGTGTCTCGAATGCGGTACGGCGACAGTGCCGGGTGAAGCTTTCTGCAGCAACTGCGGAACGAAGAACTCTGCGCCGGCAAAGGAGTCGTCCGCGCCATCAGGCGAAGGAGCTGACGATAGCGGTGAAGATAGTGGCGCGGCTGCAGCAAAGTCCCCGAAATCGGTGAGCGAGGCGGCGAACGAGTCCGGGAGTGGCGAAGAAGAAGTTATCTCATCCGATTCCCTGGGTGGCAGCACGACTGGCGAGGTACCTATTCAGGTGAAGCACACGATCAAGAAGGGCAATACCGGTGGCCATCAGCCCCCCGTCAAACAACTTGATCCGGGAAGCGTCTTAAACACCCGTTATGAGATCGTGCGCCGGATTGGCGGCGGCGGCATGGGAGCCGTATATCTGGCCAAGGATCGAAATCTTGGCGACGCGCCGCGCGCTGTGAAAGAAATGGTTGAGGCGCATCTGGATCCGGCCCAGCATGAAAAGGCGATTGGCGACTTCAAACGGGAATCTTTGCTGCTCACCTCGTTGGAGCATCCATCCATTCCCACTATCTACGATTATTTTTATGACGAATCGCTCGGGCGTTTCTATCTCGTGATGAAGTTTATCTCCGGTGGCGATCTGGCCTCACGGTTGCGCGCCGCCCCGGGCGGACGAATCGACGAGAAGACGGTCGCCGATTGGGGAATGCAAGCCGCTGACGTGCTCGAGTATCTTCACAGCCGGCCCAAGCCAATCATTTATCGCGATCTCAAACCGGCGAATTTGATGATTGACGGCAACAGCGGCCGCGTAATGCTGATCGATTTTGGAATTGCGCGTTGGGTGAAGCAGGAAGAGAAGGGCGTGACTGCGGTAGGAACGATGGGTTACGCGCCGCCGGAACTGTTTGGGGGACGAGTAGAGCCGCGGTCCGACGTTTACAGCCTGGGAGCCACGTTGTTTCACCTGCTAACAGGCGCCGATCCGCAGGACAATCCGCTTTTGATTTTTGACTTCCAAAAGAATCCGCGGCCACGACAAATAGCGCCTTCGGTATCCACCGAGATGGAGCAGATTCTGATGCGCTCGGTCGAGTATAAGCCCGAGGATCGTTTCGCCTCAGCCGGGGCGATGCGCGACGCGCTGGCGCATCACATCGAGAGACTGATGGCGGGACAAGTGAGCTATGGTGCTGCTTCAACGCAGGTTGGCGGTGAGACAGTGCAGGTGCAAACTGTTTACTGCGGATTTTGCGGCGGACGAATCGCAGCCGATGACATTTTCTGCGCCCATTGCGGCGCGCGCCAGCCAATGGCCGGCCTTGGCTCGAGCGCAACCTTAAGGGCGGCTCGCCCGACAGCTAAACTGGTGGTGGCCGGAACAACTGAGTTGGACGCCTCTTTTGTCTTACAGAAAGATAATAATCTACTGGGCCGAACCGATCCGCACTCCAACGTTTTTCCCGAGGTTGATCTTTCTCGCTTCGATCCCGAAACGAAAGTCTCGCGCCGTCATGCGAGAATCTGGCGCGAAGGAGAAACATTTCTCGTTGAAGACCTGGGGTCGGTTAATGGAACTGTAATTAACGATTCCGTCAGACTCGCTCCACGCCAGCCGCGAGTTTTGGATAGCGGTGACAAACTTCGCCTGGGCGAAACAACGCTTCATTTTCTCTTGGGCTAGTTAGCCCGTTGCCAGTCGCCCGTAGTCAGTAGTCCGTGAAGTTGAGTAGCAATCGACGGACCATCAACGGACAACGAACAACTGACTACCGACAAATATTAATGACCGCAAGAGTAGCTGAAACAGCACCCGCTCGAGCAAAGTTGCAACCCCGCTTAGCGACCCAGACTTTCGCCAGGTTGCGGGCGCCGTTTGCTTTAAGGTGTGGCGCCATATTGATCGATTACATCATTCTGGTTGCGATCGTGGCCTCTAGCACTCTGGTGAGCCGCTTGATGGGCGGCGGTGCACGCTCAGCCGGCAACTCATCGGAAACGGTTGGGATACTTCTGGCAATCGTTGTTGCGGCACTGGATCTGGGAGTTCTCCCCGGGCTAACGGGATTGACGGCGGGCAAGTGGGCTACAGGATTGCGCATCGTGCGTGCCGACGGGACCGAAATCGGAATTGGACGAGCGTTTCTTCGTCACTTCGTCGGCTATCCGCTTTCCTTCCTCACTTTGGGCCTGGGATTTCTGGCGACCGCACTCACTTCGCGCGGTCGCGGACTACACGATCTGATCGCCAACACGGTTGTCGTGCGCGAGCGAAAGGGAGTGGCTGGGCTGTTCGAGGATTTCCCTCGCGCTGAAGCCGAACCGACGTCTAAAGGAAAACTGTAATCTTAAATTGAGATCTCAGATCTGAGATCTGATATGAAAGATATGCCTGAGCTCATAGTGAAATATCCCGACCGAGCACCCGACCGCTTCCCGCTGGGAAGACTGCGAATTACTCTCGGCCGCTCCGCTCGCAATGATCTTTGTATTCCCGATCCCTTCGCGTCGCGCGTGCATGCTGAGGTGCGTCGAGAGGGCGAGGAGTATTACTTGCAGGATCTAGGTTCTGCCAACGGAACGCTTTATAACGGCGGCGTCGTCGAGGGAACCGTCCCTCTCACGGCCGGTGGTCGCATACAAATCGGAGAGACCGAGATTGTCTTTGACGACGGCACCTACCACTCGAGTATGGGTGCCACGATGATCACGGATAACTCGTCCACCTCGCTGCCTGAAGCAACGATTGCACTCGCTTCCGGCGACCGGACCACGTCGGGCTTACTCGAAGCGATTGAGGGCGCTCGCCCAAAGCCGGAAGAGAATGTGGTGGCGCAGGCGGCTCGCGAAGGCGACTTGCTCGCTCTGATCAGCAAGGTCGGTATCACGCTGCTGAGTTCGTCCACGCTCGAACAGACGCTGGAACAAATCGTTTCGCTCGTATTCGAGGCGGTACCTGCAGATCGTTGCCTGCTGATGATGCGCGATGAGCATAGTGAAGAAATGAGAGTAGCAGTAGCACGTTTGCGAGATCGTGTCGGAGAAGTTGGAGAAATACGCGTCAGCCGTAACGTGATGGACGAAGTTGTGATTCGTGGCAAGTCAGTGCTGACCTCAGACGCGCAACACGATCCGCGCTTTGCCAGCGGCACCGTGGTTCTGCAGGGCGTCAGGTCGGTGCTGGCTGTTCCGCTTGGCGTTTCGGAGAAGGTGTTCGGCATCATCTACGCCGATTCACCGATTGCGGAAGGACGATTTACCGAAGACCATCTCAAGGTGTTGACAACGCTGGCGTCGGTGGCCGCGATTCGCGTGGAGAACGCGCGGCTGGTTGAGGCGCGATTCCAGCAGGAGCGGCTGGAGCGTGAGTTGCAACTGGCGATGGAAATTCAGCAGCGTTTTCAACCAACCGCCCCCCCGTTAGTGCCTGGTTATGAACTTCAGGGCATCAGCTTTCCCTGCTATGAGATCGGCGGAGATTATTATGATTTCATACAACGCGAGGATGGCCGTTTGGTTATCGCGTTGGGAGACGTCTCGGGCAAGGGCACTGCGGCGGCGCTCCTGATGTCGTCGCTGCACGCCTCCATTCATGCGCAGACCGGCTCGCACGATACGCTGGTGGAAACAATCTCGGCGGTGAACCGTTACCTCGCCGATAACATTCCTTCTAATCGCTTTGTCACACTCTTTTACGCGGAGCTCGATCCGGAGTCGGGCGCCCTCTCATTCTTAAACGCGGGCCACAATCCACCGCTGATCGTTCATGCGGCGGGGACCGTAGAACAGTTGGCTTCAGGTGGCTTGCCGTTGGGAATCAACGCCGATGCCGACTACCGCGAGGGTCGCACGCATTTGCAGATGGGTGACGTGCTTGTGATTTATTCCGACGGCGTAACCGAGGCGGCCAGTCCTAGCGGAGAGGAGTTTGGTCCTACCAGACTCTACGAAGTAGTTTCGCGCAACGTTGATGCTTCCGCGGCGGGGATTCGTGATCGCATCGAATCCGCACTGACAAAATTCTCACAGGGCACGCAGGCTGCTGATGACATCACACTCGTGATCGTCAAACGCCAGTCGGAAACAAGGCAACTTAGCGCCAGCGGTGCACGCTAGGTCAATTATTCAATTTGAGGCTGGCAATTCAGCGGGGGCAAGCCCACCTTCCTGACCTCGAGACTCTCGAGTTGAGTGATGTTCCGCCGCTTGAAAGCCTTTCAACCTGGAACCAGCATTCAAGCTTGATCAGCTCGAGGTCGGGAAGGCGGGATTAGCACCCCAGCGGGGCTGCCTCGCTGGGGACCCCGCCGCTTGCCCCCGCTCGAGGTTTACCTTAATTCGTGAAAAAATCAGTCGTTCGGCTTTCCGGATAGCAGTGCCTCGCACGGTAGCGTTTGTGGTCCACTCTGGTTGCAGATTGCGAATGAGGCTCCGGGATACATTGTGACGCCGGCAAACTCCCCTTTGGCGTTGAGGATGTAGAAGTTGATGCCGAAGTTTGGATTACCCCTGCTGTTAAGGAGGCGCTTCTCAATCGTATTTGCCTTTATGCGACGAAGCGCTTCCATGCCCGCGTCTTTCGGATGGCGGCCGCGCCGCATCTCCTCGACTATCAGAAACGAACAGAGATTATAGAGATTCGCCTCGCCACGGCCGGTTGAGCCGGCTGCGCCGACCGCACCATCAACGAAGAGTCCAGCGCCGAGAATCGGCGAATCACCCAGGCGCCCCGGGATTTTCCAAGCCAGTCCGCTGGTTGTAGTCACGCCGCAAATCTCGCCTTTGGAGTTGAGGCCGTCGCAATTGATCGTGCCGTAGTAGTGCTCACGATCGATCAAACCCTCTTCAACCATCTTTTGCCCTTCGCGATGCCAGACCTCCGCGCGCGTTTTCGGATCAAGGTAATGAGAAGGATCTGTGCGACGTTTCCACTCCAGCCAGAGCTCGCGCGAATGATCAGTGTTTAGATCGTCTTCAATCTTGAATCCCATGTTGCGAGCGAAGCTCTGTGCGCCCTTGCCGACCAGCAGATGATGATCCGTATTCTCCAAAACGGCCTTGGCTACAAGTGAGGGAGTGCGCACACCCTCGAGCGCGCCGACTGCGCCGGCGCGTTTCCTTGGTCCATGCATGCAAGACGAATCGAGCTGAACGACACCCTCCGCGTTGGGCAAGCCGCCAAAGCCGACACTATCGTCCAGCGGATCGAGCTCCACAATGTTAACGCCCGCGATCACTGCATCAAGCACGTCGGCGCCGCCGGTGATCATCGTGAATGCCTTCTGCACGGCCGTAACGTCGCCGCCGTTCTTGAAGCGGTTGCCGTTCGCCGACGAAACGACGATTGGTTTGACGGCGCTCTGCACCATGATGTTGGGAAACTGGAGCACCGAAGCTTTGGTGCCGGCCAGCGTGAGACCGGCGACGGCGCTGGTGCGCATGAAGTCGCGGCGTTTAATTCTTTTCATTAGGATTCCTCGAATAAAACTCAAGCAGTTCAGAGTTCAAACTTTAGTTTGCGGTTTGCGTGACTATACATCCCACTTCTTACCATAGTCCAGAATCGGATACTCCAACCAAATGCGCTTGGCTTCTTCCAGGCCCACTTTTTCCAAATACTGTTTGGCACTGGACCAAGGCCAGTCCAACCACCGCTTTACGTAACCATGATGCACAGGATTATGGTAAGACAAACTAAAGTTTGAACTCTGAACTTCTAGAGCGTTTCGAGACTCTCCTTGATTCGCTCAGCCGTTTTTGGACCGATTCCGTTGACCAGTTCCAGTCCGCCGCCGGCAACAAATTTCCTCAGTGTTTCAAGTGAAGAGACTTTGAATTTCTGGTGAAGCATAGCAGCGGTCTTCGGGCCGATCCCCGGAATCTCAAGCAAGTCGAGCACCGACTCTGGCGTTTCCGCAATGATTCTTTCCCAGGCGTCGAAAGTGCCGTGATCCAAAAGCTCAACTATCTTGCCGGCGATAGCTTTGCCCACTCCGGGAATCGCTTGCAGTCCTGTAATGCCTTCCTCGGCGGCTATCTTCTGCAAAGGAATTGGCCAGGTTTCAATTGCTTCAGCCGCGTTTCGATAGGAACGCAGTCGAAATGGATCGTCGCCGCGGATATCCATTAGCGCGGCGAGGCGGTAAAACCTTCGCGCAATTGATTCGTTGTCCACTCTCGTAGCTATGCGATGCGGGCCCTGAAGAATTTGGTAAACGGAATGCCTAGTCTACGTCGAGGATCAGCAAGAGAGCAAAGGTTTGAACCCAAAGCGGGGAATAGGATACTGGCGTTAAGAGCGTTTACCTTATTCGTCAGTGGTGGGCTGCCTTTGGGCGGGAAACGAGACGTCGCTTAGGTCTTGTCGAGATTGTGTTCGATCCCGAGGCACAATGCGATCGGAGAATTACGCCACGATCATTGTCCCCGTGCCGCTGTCAGTAAACACTTCTGTGAGCAACGCATTGCGCGTGGTGCCGCTGAGAATGTGGGCGCTATGCACGCCGCGCCGGAGTAGGGCGGTAATGCTTTGCAGCTTAGGAATCATTCCGCCCGTAGCAAGGCCGTCGTTGATCATTGCCTCCGCTTCATCTGCGGTGAGTCGCGACAGCTTGGTGTCTGGCTCATCCGCTCGCAGATAAAAGCCATCTACGTCGGAGAGCAGGATTAACTTTTCTGCTTTCAACTGCGCGGCGATTTCCGCCGCTATCGTGTCGGCATTGATATTGAACACCGTACCTTCTGCATCCGCTCCCAGAGAAGAGATAACCGGCAAGTAGCCCTGGCCCAGCAACACGGTCAGCAGCCGCGAGTTGATTTTTACCACGTCACCTACGTGCCCGAAGTCGATTTTAGAGCGTTCACCTGTCTCTCGATTCACGATCTCTTTGGGAGGTCTTCGCTCAGCGTGCACAATGTTGCCGTCAACTCCTGAAAGACCGACTGCTTCGATCCCACGATTGCGCAAAGCAGAGAGAATATCGGTGTTAATTTTTCCGGCGAAGATCATCTTGGCCATTTCCAGAGTGGCATCGTCGGTGACGCGCCGGCCTTCGATAATTGTTTGCTCGATGCCCATTCGCGACGCCAGCTCGCTCAACTGTTTTCCGCCACCGTGAATGACGCAGATTCGGATGCCGACCTGGTGTAGTAAAGCCAGTTCTTCAGCCAGCGAGCTTAGATTTGCTTGATCCTCAGTAGCTTTACCGGAAAGCTTAACGACAAACGTCTGGCCCTGGAAGCGCTGGATATAAGGCAACGCCTCGCGCAACAGATCGAGGCGCAACTGATCGCCGACTTCGTTGGTATTCGTCATCTCTTCTTGCTCTTCAAACAGATTGGGCCGCGGATTAACGCGGATACACGCGGATCAGAACACAAAACATTTAACAAAGGTTACCCAGGTTCGTGCCTTCGCGACCATCTATGGTTTGTACCAGAAATTGTTTCCTCATATCCGCGTCTATCTGCGTTCATCCGCGGCTAACTTTCGTCACTTGCCAAGCTAGCCAGGATTGCTTTCTGCACGTGCAGCCGGTTCTCCGCCTCATCGATCACAACCGAAGCCGGTGAATCGATAACGCCGTCAGTAACGATTACATTTCGTCGCACCGGGAGACAGTGCATGAAGATCGCGCTATTAGTACGCGCCATCTTCGGCTCGTCAACAATCCACTTCCGGCGATAGTGAGCGCGCTCCTCGATTTCGCTCTCCGGTTTTCCATAGAATCGCCTCGCGCCCCAGCTCTTGGCATAGACTACTTCCGCACCGTCAAACGCGCCCTCGATATCGTGAGTGATTCTAAGTTTTCCTCCAGCCTGGTCCGACTGCTCCTGAACCACTCTCATTAATTCATCGTCCAGTTGATATCCGTTCGGGTGCGCAATCACAACTTCATGGCCCATCTGGGCTGCCGCCAGCGAGAAACTGTTGGGTACCGCCATTGGCAGCGGTTTCGGGTGCCAGGCCCACGTGAGTAGCACGCGCCTCGGTTTTGGCCCGAGCTTTTCCCGTATCGTCATCATGTCCGCCATCGCCTGGCAGGGGTGATGCATTGCCGATTCGAGATTGATGATTGGCACCGTCGAATACTTGGCGAAGGCATTGAGCACGGGATCGGTTCGTTCTTCTTCCCAATTTTTAAGCGCTGCAAAGGTGCGCACTCCAATCGCCGCGCAATAACGGCCCAGCACGCGAACAAACTCCGCGACATGCTCGGTCTTGTCACCCTCCATCACGGCGCCCTCGCGATGTTCGAGTGTCCAGCTCGAGCCGCCCGGTTCAAGGACAACTGGATTCCCGCCCATTTCATAGATACCGACTTGCATTGACGCCCGCGTGCGCAAACTGGGATTGAAGAACACCAGCGCGACAGACTTGCCGGCTAATGGCTGCGACGCGTGAGACACATCCCCGTCATGCTTGAATCGCAACGCCGAATCAATCAATTGCGTCATCTGATCTCGCGAATAGCCGGCCGTTGTTAGGAAATTCCTCATTTTGTGAATGCCGCTCAAGGGGTTCAGAGTTCAAGCTTTAGCTTGCTGCTTACAGTATCAGCAACCTAAAGGTTGAACTCTGAACTCCTTGAGACTAAACCGCGTTCGGCCTTGAAACTAGTGATTTTGACAGACCATACAAACTAATCAGCAGCCAAAACCCCTCCATCAAAAAGGCCGACAAATTAAAACGAAACATCAATGAAATGATTACCATAAGGGCGCCCACCGCATTCAACAACAAATAGCTGATGGCGGAGCCGGACAATTTCTCGAGCTGCAAGAGCAGGTAGGCGATTACCATCAGCAGCACACCAATATTGCCTACCAGATCAAACCAACTGTAATCCAAGTCACGCCTCCTACGGCTAAGCTGCAGGCAAAAGGCTCCCGCCCCATTCATTCGTCACCCCCCGGAGCGCTTCAACGAACAGATCAACTTGCTCGCTCTGAAGACACAAGGGCGGCAACAGCCTCAACACCTTCGCATCACTTGAAGTGCCGGTGATGATCTTACGATCGAGCAGCGCTTTGTGAACTGCCGCGGCGCTGTCGGTAAACTCCAGCCCCAACAGGAACCCGCGCCCGCGAACGGCGGCGACCTGCGGAACCTCCTCAAGACGCTTGCGCAAATAAGCTTCAACTTCACGTACGTTCGCGAGCATCGCATCATTCTCAATAGCTTCGAGTGTAGCCGTCACCGCGGCCATCGCAATCATGCCGCCACCAAAGGTTGTTCCCAAGTCGTTCTCTTTGATGCTCGCGCTGATCTTGTCCGTAACCAGACAAGCGCCTACTGGAATACCGCTGCCAAGGGCTTTTGCCAGCGTAATAATGTCAGGAACAACCTGCGATCCCGTTTCGCTGCCCGCGAAAAACCAATCGCCGGTGCGACCAATGCCCGTTTGCACTTCGTCGTAGATTAAAACGATACCGCGCTCGTCGCAGAGCTCTCGCAAGGCCTGATAGAATTCCGGACTCGCTACGCGAACACCCGCCATTGATTGAATCGGTTCAAGCATGATCGCCGCCACAGTCTCGTCAGCGACTGCGCGCACGGAGTTAATGTCGGCAAACGTTGCTTCGAGATGGCCAGGCACGTTCGGCTTCCCAATCTCGCGATATTTACCGAGGAAAGTCGCGCTGATCGCATCGGCGGTGCGCCCGTGAAAACCTCCGGAGAAAGTAACGATATTTTCACGTCCGGTTGCCATGCGTGCCATGCGCATCGCGTTTTCATTCGCCTCCGTCCCGGAATTACAGAAGAAGGCTTTGGTAAGTTGAGGCGGCGCCACTGAAATCAGTTTCTCGGCAGCCCGCGCGCGAGTTTCTGAGTAGACCAGATTGGAATAGAACAACAAGTTTTCGGCCTGTGCTCGAATTGCCGCAACCACGTGAGGATGCGAATGCCCTGTCCCGGCGACCGCGTGACCGCCATAGAGGTCCAGATACTTTTCACCATCGCTCGTGAAAAGCCAGACACCGGCGCCGCGCTCAGCGACGATCGGCATCTTCTTGTAAGTCGCTAATTGATAGTGCTCTTCAAGATCTCTGACCTCTTCAAATTGTGCAGCTTGTGCTTTCATGGAAACTCAGATGCTATATAGGCTCAGGGTTAGGAAGGGCGGCTTGCCCCCGCTTATCCGCTGCGTGAGCACGAGCGGGGGTAAACCCGCCTTCCTGACCTCGAGATTACCGAGCTGTACATTTTCTTCGGTCATGGATTAGTCCCAGCCAGAATCAATCCCGTTGTCTCGTCCAGATCAAACATCAGATTCATGTTCTGCACTGCCTGCCCGGCGGCGCCTTTTACGAGATTGTCGATCGCGGAAAAGACGACCAACTGCCGGCCACGAATTGCAAAACCGAGGTCGCAGAAATTTGTGGTCTTAACCCAGTTGATGTCAGGGGATCCTTTCACCAGTCGAACAAAAAATGAATCACGATAAAAGTCCTCAAAGAGGGTGCGTAGTTTTTCCTCCGTCAAATCCTCTTTTGCTTCGACATATATTGAGGCAAAGATGCCCCGCGAAACGGGAAGCGAATGCGTCATAAAAACCAATTCGTTGGTCCATGTTCCTGCGTTTCTGAGTTCCTGTTCAATTTCTGGCACATGTTGGTGCGTGAAAGGTTTGTAAGCATAAAACGAGTTCATTCGTTGCGGATGGTGCGTATTTGCGGCAGCCTTTGCGCCCGAGCCGGACGAGCCTGTTTTAGCATCGACGATCACTCGGCCCGCGATAAGTCCATAGGCAGCCAGTGGCGCCAAACCGAGGAGTGTGGACGTAGCAAAGCAACCAGGATTTGCTATCCGACTCGCGTTACGGATGGCCGCGCGATTCGTTTCCGTCAAGCCGTAAACGAATTGTCTTTGCGCCTGCATCGCGGTGTGCTCTCGGCCGTAATGCTGCTCGAAAGTCTCCTGGTCACGAAGCCGAAAGTCGCCCGACAAATCGATTGCTTTTACGTTTTCCGGCAGGCGAGGCACAAGGTCCATCGCCTGCCCATGGGGCAGGGCGAAGAAAACGCAATCGAGATTCGCCAAGTCTTCAGGATCGGGAGAAGCAGGACGGAAAATCAGCTTGGTGATCCCGTAGAGATTTCGATGCACTTCGCTTACAGACTTGCCGGCCTGCTCATTGGCGGTAACAAAAACGATTTCTACGTTTGGATGGAAAAGCAGAATGCGCAGCAATTCCGATCCGCCATAACCTGAACCACCATAGATGGCGACGCGGATTTTCGAGTTTCGAGTTTCGGGTTGCTGGTTCACCGAAGACCTCCAACCGGTACTTCACTTTTCTCAAGGTTGTCGTCCTGGGAAATGACCGACTCCGAACTTGAAACTCGAATTCCGAAAGCCGCAACTTTCGGCTCGAGCAGTTTGAATAATCTAGCCCCGTTGCGCCGGGCATTTGCCGCCGGCACGCCAAACTCGCTCTCAATAAAGTCCTCACCCATTTGCGAGTCGGTAACCGAACCCGCCATCGCATCAATCTCTATTCCGCGCTGGCGCAACAACTGTATTCCGCCCCAGGCGCCAACATAATCCGTCGCGCAGAAGACCAGCCCGGCTGTGGCGCCGCGCAGTTCCTTGTCTGCAAAGACCGACTCGACCGAGTATCCCCCCAGCAAGCCATCACCGAGTTCGATCACAATCAGATCGGGCGAGCTTTCGTTGAGACGTGAAATGATGGTTTTCGCCACCGAGGCAAGATCTGTAGCGCCCACGGTGGATGGCAGGCCACAGTCGAGAAAACTGGCAATTGCGGTCGCGCCGTGGTCCGCCATGTTCAGTGTGTCACGCAGACAAGCGATACCGGAAAGCTTGGCCGCCGCGACCTGCAATCCCGCTCGCGTCGCCTGCTTGATCAGTTCAGTGGCCGCGTAAGTCTTGCCGCTGTTCATGCAGGTGCCGGCGATGATGACCAAAGGCGCAGTCTCACCCAGGCTGGTTCGTAGCGGCAGAGCGGCGTCGGCGATATTTAATACACGGCCGTGCTCATCGCTGGCGAGACCGATAACCTCAACCTGAATCGCATCACTCAAACTCGAATGATGTCCGGTGCAACTTCCGATTACGCCGCCCATGTTCAACAGATGCAACTGATCGCCGGCATTAACTGTTGCCGGCACATCACCCACGAAGCCTTTCAACGCTCGGCGACGGCCCAGGACACCAATGAGCACATCGCCAGGATTGATTTTGGCGAGGCGGCCCGTGGGCAACTCGAGCATGTTGTAAGTGGCGCTGTCAGTTAGCGCGCTCACAACTACGACATCACCCGCTCGCGGAATCCGTGACGAAGGAACCACGGCCACAGTCCGGCCGAGATTCAGTGGAGAAGTAGCGGAGCCGATTTTGTCCGCATCGATAATGTTGATTTCTGTTTCCATGTCTTCACCTCGCTTAACTGGCGGGGGCAAGCCCACCTTCCTAACCTGAGAGCCGTTCTGATTCGCCTGATCAATCTCGGTGGAACGCCTTTCCATCCAGATTCAGAGACTCAACTCCGATAAGCTCGTGGTCGGGAAGGTGGGCTTGCCCCCGCTAAACTTGTCCACCTCTCAATCGTAATCTGAGTGCATTCAGCTTGATGAAGCCTTCAGCATCGCGTTGGTTGTAAACAGCATCCGCCTCAAATGTCGCTACCTTTTCGTCGTAGAGTGAATGTGGAGAGCGACGTCCAACCACAATCGAATTACCGCGAAAAAGTTTGAGACGGACATCGCCCGTTACATTCGTCTGCGTTTCATCAACTATCTTCCGCATCAGCTCAAACTCCGGAGCGAACCAGAATCCGTAATAGATGCTTTCGGCAAACTTCACACCCAGCGAATCGCGCAAGTGCATCACCTCGCGGTCGAGAGTTATTGATTCCAGCGCTCGATGCGCAACTTGCAGCACCGTTACCCCGGGCGTTTCGTAGACGCCGCGCGATTTCATGCCGACGAAACGGTTCTCAACCAGATCAACGCGACCGATACCATGTTCGCCGGCCAACTTGTTTAGACTGTCAAGCAACGCCACCGGCCCGAGCTTCTTTCCATTAATCGCCACCGGCTCACCCCGTTCGAAAGACACCTCGACATATTCCGCCTCTGCCTTGGCGTTCTCGGGCGATCGCGTAAGCTGAAATATGTCTTCAGGTGGTTCGGCCCATGGGTCCTCCAGAATTCCACCTTCGTAAGAGACATGCATCAAGTTGCGATCGGTAGAGTATGGTTTCTCCTGCGTGGCAGTGATCGGAATGTTGTGTTCTCTCGAGTAGGCGATTAGATCGCTGCGACCCTTGAATTCCCATTCGCGCCAGGGAGCAATTACTGTTATATCCGGTTGCAGCGCGTAATAAGTCAGCTCAAATCGCACTTGATCGTTTCCCTTGCCCGTAGCACCGTGGGCTACCGCGTCCGCACCTTCCCGGCGCGCGATCTCTACCTGGCGTTTGGCGATCACCGGGCGCGCCAGGGAGGTGCCGAGAAGATAAACACCTTCGTAAACGGCGTTAGCCTTAACCGCAGTCCACACATAATCGCGAACAAACTCCTCGCGCAGATCTTCGATGTAAAGTTTCGCTGCACCTGTGGCCAGCGCCTTCTGCTCCAGGCCGCTCAATTCATCTCCCTGGCCCACATCAGCGCAGTAACAAATAACTTCGCAGCCGTAACGCTCTTTCAGCCAACGAAGCATAACGGAGGTGTCGAGACCACCCGAATAAGCCAGGACGATCTTGTTGATAGTGCTCTTCGTCACTTGATGTTCCTATCCAAACAACTCCCAAATCCTCCGCATCGCTGCGCGTTGTTCCTTCTGATCGCGAACCGCGACGAAGACTGTGTCTTCTCCCGCAAGTGTTCCGACAATTTCCGTAAGGGCGGCGCCGTCGATTTCCACGGCAACGGCCGAAGCCAGTCCCGGTTCAGTTCTGGCTATCACCAGATTTTCGCCCGCCAGGTCGAGGCTCAGCAGCCCGCGTGCAGCCGGCCCATTTGATTTAGGCACGGTGTAATGGCCGTGATGCTTTACAATCCCCAGTTCTTCAAGGTCTCGCGAGAGACTCGATTGAGTCGCCGGAACGCCGGCGCGTTCGAGCGAATCGCGGAGCTCGGCCTGGGTGCCAAAAGGCCTGGCTCTGATGAGACTCAAGAGCTTCTTTTGTCGTAAATTCTTGGGCATTTTTCACTTGGTATGCACCCAACTTGCATAATGAATGCATAGATGCATAAACTAGCAGGTTGGATGGCTAAGGTCAAGCTCGCTCCTTGTGGCTTGGCAACAAGCAGTGCAACGTTTGAACCCTTGGGTTGCCGCTCTGCGCAGACGATCTGAAGCTTGAACTCGGAAGTCTTGAGCAGCCGGTAATCAGGAGCAGCGAATGGAGAAAAGCAAAAACTTGTGGGGTGGGCGATTTACCGGTCAGGCGGAGCCGTCGTTTGCAAAGTTTAATAACTCCTTCAGGTTTGACCGGAGATTGTTTGAGGCAGATGTTCGCGCCAGCATCGCTCACTGTAACGGCCTTCTCGCTGCCGCCGTACTCAACGCTGCCGAAGCAAACAAGATCAAAGACGGTTTGCAAACGATACTCGAAAGAGGCCTGGCCGGTGACGCTTACTTTGATGAACTGGATTCAGAAGATGTCCATTCTTTCGTCGAAGCGCGGCTGGTGGAAATGATTGGAGATTCGGGACGTAAACTGCACACCAGCCGAAGCCGAAACGATCAGGTTGCCACCGACTTGCGCTTGTGGTTGAGAGACGCGATTGACCAACTCATGAGCCAGATCCAGTCAACTCGGGAAGCCCTGCTGGATCTGGCCGAGATGAAACCCGGTGCCGTGCTTCCGGGTTACACGCATCTTCAACGAGCACAGCCCATACTCTTTGCCCACTGGTGTCTTGCTTACTTTGAAATGCTGGCGCGTGATCGAGAGCGGCTAGAGGAGATTCGCCAGCGAGTGAATGTCTTGCCGCTTGGTTCGGCAGCCCTGGCGGGCGCTTCGTTTCCGATTGATCGCGAAGCTGTCGCTCGCGAGTTGGATTTTGCGAGCGTCTCGCGCAACAGCCTGGACGCAGTCAGTGATCGCGATTTCTGCGTTGAGTTTGTGAGCGCCTGCTCACTCGTGATGATCCACTTATCGCGGCTCGCTGAAGAGGTAATCCTCTATTCCACCAGTGAGTTTGGCTTTTTTGAGCTGAGCGATGCGGTGGCGACAGGATCGAGTTTGATGCCGCAGAAGAAGAATCCGGATTCGATGGAACTTGTGCGCGGCAAAGTCGGCCGCGTGGTTGGCGATCTCGTGTCGTTAGTCACGATGCTCAAGGGTTTGCCGCTCGCTTATAACAAAGACATGCAGGAGGACAAAGAGGCGGTCTTCGAGGCGTTTGATACGACACGCTCCTCACTCGAAGTATCAACGCTGGTTTTGCGAAACGTGAAACTGAATGAGGCGCGAATGCTGGCGGCGGCGACCCAAGGGATGATGAATGCTACCGAGCTGGCAGATTATCTGGTTCGCAAAGGCACACCGTTTAGAGAGGCGCACGAAACAGTTGGTAAGGTCGTTGTGCGCGCGATCGAAAAGGGCGTGGAATTCGCTGATTTATCGTTGGACGAATTACATTCTTTCTCAGACAAGTTTGAAGACGACGTGTTTAACTCTCTCACGCTCGAAAAAACGTTGGCGACAAAATCACAAATGGGCGGCACTGCGCCGGAGCGTGTAGGCGAGGCGCTGGCGGTCGCTCGCAAATCCCTGCTAAGCTAAACCTGCCTCACTCCCTCCCAACCAATTTTAAAGGAGAGTTCGAATGGGTCCTCATTTCTGGCTGTTGAAACTGACGCTGACACTCACGGCTTTTTGGCTGGTAATGCTTTCAATCGGCCAGGACGAAGGTGTTTCCCCAATTAAGAAGCCATATGTTCGGACCGGTAATGAAGTTACGCTTTCGGGTACGATCAAATTAACCGGGAAGCGAGCTAAGCCGAGCCGGATTGACATGTCGACCGATCTAGTTTGTTACCAGGTAAATCCGGATCCCAAAACAGAGGAAGTAGTCGGGAGCAAAGGAAAACTTGCCAACGTCTTTGTCTACGTCAAAGGTGTAGCGCTTGATTCGTACACGTTTGATCAACCTGATTCGCCGGCGGTGCTGGAGCATAAGGGTTGCCGCTATGTGCCGCATGTGCTTGGCATGCGAGTGGGCCAGCGCCTGACCGTTCTCAACAGTGATCCCACTTATCACAACACCCATCCTGTTCCCACAAGCAACCCGGAGTGGAACCAGTCACAATCTCCCGGATCTCCTCCACTAAAGAAGACTTTTGACCGGCCTGACTTCATCCCTTTCAAGGACAATCAGCATCCTTGGGAGGAGGCCTATGTTGGTGTATTCGCGCATCCCTTCTTCGCGATTAGCGACGAGTCCGGCAATTACCAAATAAAGGGCCTGCCTCCCGGTCGGTATACGGTGGTTGTTCACCACGAAACCTTAGGCGAGAAGACGGTTGACATCACACTTGTTTCAGGTGAGGCGAGAGATCTGAGTTTTAGTTTCGACGCACAGGACCATTGATTCCTTGCCGATAACCCTGTTGGCGGTCCTGCTAATTGCCGGTTCGCCGAGGAGGTGATTTTGATGGCGATGGGGTTGCTGGTGGTGGTGAGTTTGGTTCCGACTCTACTTCGGGTTGAATTGTTTCCTGGTAAATATAGCGCGTGTCCTCAAGTTTCAGAATCACGGCGGGCTTCACCGCATTTCGATTCCGATCCATACTGATTATTCCAGTTACGCCGGCGAAATTTTTCGTTTCGGCCAGCGCATCGCGCAACTTTGTTCCTTCATTTGGTTCCGCCCTCTGAATTGCTTCGGCGAGGAATCTCAAGGCGTCGTAAGCCAGAGCGGCGTGTGCATCGGGGGTAAGATTTCCGTAACGTTGCCGGTAGGCGTGCGCGAACCTCTGGATAGTTTCCGAGGGGTCATCGGCTGAATAGTGATTGGAAATGTAGGAGCCGTTCAAGGAATCTCCGCCCAGTTCCCAGAGCTCCGGTGCGTCCCAGCCATCGGTGCCGAGCAAGGGCACAGTCAAACCTATCTGGCGTGCTTGTTTGGCGATAATCGCCACGTCGCCATAGTAGCCCGGAATATAAATCACATCCGGGTTTACAGCTTTGATAGCGCTCAATTGCCCGCGGTAATCAGCATCGCCTTGCCGGTACGACTGCTTAAGTACAATCTGCCCTTCCAGCTTTGCAAAACTAAATTCAAAAAACTCAGTCAAGCCGCGACTATAGGGCGAATTGAAGTCGAGCATGATAGCCGCCTTCCTGGCCTTTAGCGTGTTGGCAGCAAACCTGGCCATCACTTCGCCCTGAAACGCATCGATAAAGCAAGCGCGAAAAATGTAATCACCCACCTGCGTCACCGCCGGGTTCGTTGATGACGGAGCGATTAACGGCACGTGGGCCGACTGCGCCTTCGGCGCCGCCGCCAAACTATTACCCGAGGCTCCGGCCCCGATGATCGCCGTAACTTTGTATCGATCAATCAATTTGCCTGTGACTTGTGCGGCCTCTTCCGGGCTGCCTTTGTCGTCCTCGATGACGATATCGATCTTGTGGCCATTGATTCCGCCGGCCTGATTAATTTCGTCGACGGCCATCAGCACGCCATTCTTTGCGGAGATGCCAAAGTTGAAAGTAGGCCCGGTAAGATCGCCAAAGAATCCAATCTCAATGGTGGAGTGGTCCTCCGCTTTTTTCTGTGGCGCACAGGAGGGAATCATCAGCGCCGCCAGCAAGCACAGGAGAACGAGTCCAATTTGAAGTTGGATCGCCAATCCACGAGTATGGCGCGCGGAATGACACCAAAATTTAGTTTGCCGTCGTTGACGCAAAGCAGGAACTACTAAAGGGTTGAAAGGTCCTGGTTTACTCACCAAGGTAGGCTTCTTTGATTCTGGGGTCCGCAGCGAGTGCTTGAGACGGGCCCTCCATAACGATTCTTCCAGTCTCTAAAACGTAGGCGCGGTCCGAATGTTTTAAGGCAGCATGAGCATTTTGTTCTACCAGCAGGATCGTCGTTCCCTTAATCTTGATTTCATCGATCGCTTCGAAGATGGTATGCACAACCAGCGGCGCCAGGCCCAGAGAAGGCTCGTCAAGCAGGAGCAGGCGCGGTTGCGACATCAGCGCTCGTCCAATGGCCAGCATCTGCTGCTCGCCTCCCGAAAGCGTTCCCGCCTTCTGCGATTCTCGCTCCTTCAAACGCGGAAACATTTGAAACGCTCGCTCCATCTCGGCCGCAATCTTTCGTTTGTCTTTCTTGAGATAAGCTCCCATCTGCAAGTTTTCTCTTACCGATAGATTCGCGAAGACGCCGCGCCCTTCCGGCGACATCGAGATACCCTTAGCGACGAGGCGGTGCGTCGCCCGGCCGCTTATGTCTTCTCCTTCGAAAGTTATTTTTCCCGCACGCAGCTGAAGCAATCCGGTAATTGTTCGAAGCGTAGTTGTCTTGCCGGCGCCATTCGCGCCGATGAGCGTCACCACCTCGCCCTCCTCAACGTGTATGGAGATACCAGTAAGAGCCTCAATAGCGCCGTAGTTGACCGAGACGTTGTCTAAAGTAAGCATCTGTATTTCGTCAGTAGTCAGTAGTCAGTCGTTCTGATTCGGCAGTTTCACGCGCCGCCGCTGTCACTTCGGGTCTGATAGTTGAGTTGCACTCGAAACTTGAATCCACCTTTTATAAGTTCGGCCGGACGATCTGCGGAAATGGAAAATGAAAAATGATAAATGAAAATTGATAAATCTCTCTTCATTACGACGATGGGTTCTAATCACCGAGATACGCTTCAATCACCTTCGGATCGTTTTTGATATCCTCCGGCGCGCCCAGCGCAATCGACTTGCCGTAGTCGAGCACCTGAATCTTTTCGCAGACGCCCATTACAACTTTCATGTTGTGTTCGACGAGCAGGATAGTCAGCGAAAATCGATCCCTGATGCGCTGGATCAATCCCATCAAGTCTTCCTGTTCCGAAGGATTCATGCCGGCGGCCGGCTCATCCAGCAGCAAAAGCTGCGGCCGCGTGGCAAGCGCGCGCACAATCTCGAGACGACGCTGTCTACCATAAGGCAAACTCGTTCCACCTTCATCTTTTACTTGCGCCAGATTAAAAATTTCGAGCAATTCCAAGGCAAACTCGCGATGCTCGCGTTCGTCGCGTTCGAAGCGTGGCAGGCGAAAGACGGCGTCGGCCAGGTTCTGTTTCGCGTGTCGATGGCAAGCGGTCATTACGTTTTCCAAAACGGACATGCTCGGGAAGAGGCGAATGTTTTGAAAAGTGCGTGACACTCCGCGGCGTGAAATCTCGTAAGAACGCAGGCCGTCAATGCGTTTGCCGTGAAAATAAATCTCGCCGGAAGTTGGTTTATAAACTCCGGTCAGGAGATTGAAGACAGTAGTTTTCCCGGCTCCGTTTGGTCCAATGAGGCCGTAGATCTGCCCGCGCTGCACGCTCATGTCCAGCGCATTAACGGCTACCAGTCCGCCAAAGCGTATCGTGCACTTGACGGTTCGCAGTGGAACATCGTCGGCAAGCGGACGAGCCTGGTGACGGCCAATCACGCGAGCCGCTGCCGTGATGACCGAGTCTTCTTTGGTGGCCTTTACGGCATCTTGTTCAGGCGTGCCGCTCATGTGTTCTCCACTTCTTTATCATGGTCAATTGTGGAGGGCGGTCCTTGTTCAGCCAGGGAAACGCCAGATTCGCCAACTGGTTTGTCGCCTTCAGGACGCCGTCGCGCGCGCTTGAGCCAGGACGAACTAAACTCGCGTGTGCCGAGAATTCCCTGGGGCCGGGTGAGCATGATCAGAATTAGAAGCGCGGAATAGACCACCAGCCGATAACGTGAAAAATCGCCCGGCAGTTTTCTAAGTAACTCCGGCATTATCGTAATCACAATAGCGCCGAAAACAGATCCCGTCAGCGAGCCCATACCGCCCAGCACAATCATAATGATGATTTCAAATGAACGTATGAACTGAAAGTCGTTGGTGCTCAAAAACGACGTGTAATGTCCAAACAAAACTCCGGCCATGCCTGCCAGTGCCGAGCTGATAACGAAAGCCAGCACTTTGTAGCGCGTGGTGTTAATGCCCATGGCCTCGGCGGCCAACTCATCTTCGCGTATTGAGACCAGCGCCCGGCCAACATCTGAATGCACAAGGTTGTAAACGATGACGATCGTAATGACGGCAAACGCGCCCACCCAGAGAAAGTTTGTGTAGGCCGGCACGGTGAATCCGGTAGCGCCGCCTACTTTGTCGATATTAAGAATGACGATGCGAATGATCTCGGCGAACCCCAGGGTAACAATGGCAAGATAGTCACCACGCAATCGCAGCGACGGGATGCCAACTATCAATCCCGCTATTGCCGCAACGATCGCACCCACCAGGATCGCCAGGAGAAAAATCAACGCATGGGCCAAGGTCGCGCCGACCGTCCCAGCCAGCGAACGCTCCCACGCCTGGGCATAGTAGACCGTAAGATAAGCCGAACTGTAGGCGCCGACAGCCATAAAACCAGCATGGCCTATGGAAAACTGGCCGGTGAATCCGGTAATGAGGTTCAAGGAAACAGCGAGAATGATATTGATGCCGGCGAGCATTATCACGCGCGCGTAGTAAGGAGGAACGCCAAAGCCAAACAACCCTTCATCGCTCATGTATTGGTTCAAAGCGATGAGCAGGAGAACGATGACCAGAGCGGCGAGCAGACGTTTGACTAAGATGGGCATGAACTCATTTTCGATTGCCGATTGCCAATTTCCGATTCAGCAAATGGGGCTCGCGGAATCCGTCAGTCGGCAATCGGCAATTGGCAATTGGCAATCCAAAATGTCTAGACTTTTTCCTGAACCGTTGAGCCTAGCAGGCCCGTGGGTCGAAATAGCAGTACCAAAATCAGGATTGCGAAAGCAACTGCATCGCGAAACGTAGTGGGAATACCGATGTTTTGGCCATAGCCGACGACAAAAGTCTCGGCAATGCCGATGAGCAGTCCACCCAGTACCGCCCCGGGGATGTTACCGATGCCGCCAAGCACGGCGGCCACGAACGCTTTCAGGCCGGTGATGATCCCCATCAAAGGATCGATCTGAGGGTTGTATTGAGCTGTCAACACTCCCGCTGCCGCGGCCAGGGCCGAACCGAGCGCAAAGGTGAACGAGATAATAAAATCAGTATTAATACCCATCAACTTGGCGGAGTTGAGATTGAAAGACACAGCGCGCATCGCAGTGCCCACTTTGGTCTTGAAGATTACCCACTGCAGCAAAACCATCAGCAACACCGACACCGCAAAGATCAGGATTTGGGATTTGGAGATGGCGGCGTTGCCGAATAGCGTGTAACTCTCTTCGCGCAGGAGTTGGGGAAAAGCTCGGGGGGCGGCGCCAAGCTTGGCGACGAAGAGATTCTCGATGAGCAACGATACGCCGATCGCGGTAATCAGCGTGGTCATGCGCGCGTATTTTCTAATGGGACGATACGCGAAGCGCTCAATTGCCATGCCCACAAGCGCCGCCGCCATCATTGATCCAACCAGCACGACGCTGAGACCGAGGAGCGAGGGTCCCGTCGCAAAACCAAGTTGGAACGCGAAAAAATAACCAACAAAGGCGCCCACCATGTAGATATCGCCATGCGCAAAGTTGATCAGCCGCAGGATGCCATAAACCATCGTATAGCCCAGGGCGATAAGCGCGTAGATTGCGCCTATCGTCAGGCCGTTAATGAGCTGCTGAACGAAAGTGTCCATAGAAGACTCTGAAGACGTCGCTTGGGGCTATTCCGGAGCCACGTTGGCGGTTGCCGGTTTTTTTGCTTGAGCTGTCGGCGACGTGGCAGATACCGGTGACGAAGCCGGCGCGGCGGCGACTGGCGAAGCGCTTGTGGGCGGTGTCATGCCTTCAGGATAAATTGTCTCCACATATATGTATTTTTTGTCTTGCAGTTTGAGCACGACTGCGGGTTTGACGGCATTGCGTTCCTGATCGAGAGAGATGGTTCCGGTAACTCCTACAAAGTTTTTCGTGGCGGCGATAGCCTCCTTGAGTTTTGGGCCTTCAGTAGTACCCGCGCGTTGGATGGAATCAGCCAGCACTTTCATCGCGTCGTAGCCGAGCGCCGCAAGCGCATCCGGGACGTTGCCATAGCGCGCTTTGTAAGCGGCCACAAACTTTTGGATCGCCGGCGACGGATCGTCGACCGAATAGTGATTAGAAATATAATCGCCATTCAACGCGTCACCCCCAAGATCCCAAAGCTGCACCGAATCCCAGCCGTCGCCACCAAGCATCGGTGCTTTGATATCCAGCTGCTTGGCTTGTTTGGCGATCACGCCAACCTCACCATAGTAGCCGGGGACGTAGATTACATCGGGGTTCTTTGAGCGAATAGCCGTGAGCTGGCCTTTATAGTCGCGATCACCCTGGGTATAGGACTGTTTATCGACGATCTCTCCACCTAATTTGTTAAAACTTGATTCGAAAAATTCCGTCAGGCCGCGACTGTAAGGCGAATTGAAGTCGAGCATGATCGCCGCCTTCTTTGCCTTGAGTGTGTTAGCAGCAAACTTGGCCATCACGGCGCCTTGAAAAGGATCGATAAAGCAGACGCGAGAAATGTAATCGCCCACCTGGGTGACGGCTGGATTCGTTGACGAGGGCGAAATCATCGGAACCTTTGCGGCCTGAGCCTTGGGTGCGGCGGCGAGGGTATTTCCCGAGGCTACTTCGCCCAGAAGCGCAACTACGCGATCCTGATCGATTAGCTTGGTAACCACTGTCGCTGCTTTCTCCGGACGTCCTTCGTCATCTTCCGAGAGAATTTGAATTTGCCGGCCGCTGATTCCCCCTGCCTTGTTAATCTCATCAGCTGCCATTTCAACGCCATTCTTGGTTGACTGGCCAAAGTTTGATGTGCGCCCCGAAAGATCTCCGTAATAGCCAACTACAATAGTGCCCGAGTTACCACCCGCTCCTGACCCACCCTTGCGTTCACAGGCAAAAGCGAAAAGGAGAGAGGCAATCAGTCCAAGCGAAAGCAGAAGTCTTTTCATAGTTTCCTCACAGGCGAATTAATTATAGTGGCGGAAGTTGACTCGAACGCCAGCGCGCCGGCAGTTCACCAGCATTTAGCAACCGAGAATGTACGATAAGCTCAAAATCGAGGCTGAATAATAGCTTTGACACCGTTATTGACGCAAACTTAACTGCGCTGTAACGCAAACTGATAGTTTACGGTAGTCTGCCGCGGCGCGTCATTAAGGTGCTGTCCGGACTCCCCACAAAGCCCTACGCAAACCAACAGTTTGCGTTACAATCGCGCGCCATGACCGAGCCACAACAAAAAGCTTCAGCGGCAATTGGAGATATGAGCAAAGAAGAGTTTCGCCGCTTTGGTCACGAGTTGGTCGATTGGGTGGCGGAATATCTGGAGAACGTTGAAGAGTTACCGGTGCTCGCCCAGATCGAGCCTGGAGATTTAAAGGCACAACTGCCTGCCGTGCCACCGCAGAAGGGTGAGGCGATGGCAGAGATCATCGCCGACGTGGATCGCTTAATCGTTCCCGCGTTGACCCACTGGAACCATCCATCGTTTTTTGCCTATTTCGCGACCTCCACATCAGCACCCGGAATCTTTGGCGAACTGCTGAGCGCCGCTTTCGACAACAAGGCCATGCTATGGCGCACTTCGCCAGCATCGACCGAGTTGGAAGAAGTCACACTCGATTGGCTCCGCCAGATGATGGGCCTTGATGAGGGGCTGACCGGCATCATCTATGACACGGCTTCGGTTTCCAGCATGCATGCAATTGCTGCCGCACGCGAGGGTGTGGAGCTACGCATTCGCGAAGAGGGGATGAGCGGCCGCCAAGACCTGCCGCTATTGCGCGTTTATGTTTCCGAGCAGTCGCATTCATCAATTGAGAAAGGTGTGATCACGCTGGGACTGGGCCAGCGTGGACTGAGAAAGATTCCCACCGATTCCGAGTTTCGCATGAACGCAAAGGCGCTGGCTGCGGCGGTCGAAGAAGACAAACAAAACGGTATCGTGCCTTTTTGCGTGGTGGCCACTGTCGGCACCACCTCAACCTCGAGCATCGATCCGGTTCCTGAGATTGTTCCCATCTGCGAACAACACAAGATGTGGCTGCACGTAGATGCGGCTTATGCGGGATCTGCCGCCGTTGTCCCGGAACTTCGGCAAATCTTAGCTGGCTGCGAGCGGGCCGACTCTCTGGCAGTGAATCCGCACAAGTGGTTATTCACGCCGTTCGACCTTTCCGTGCTCTATTGCCGGCACCTCAACTTGCTTCGACGCGCTTTCTCATTAGTCCCGGAATATCTGCGCACGCCCGAGCAAGAACAGGTCCGCAGCGGTTCGGATTACGGCGTGCAACTAGGTCGTCGCTTTAGGGCGTTGAAGTTATGGATGATCATTCGCTACTTCGGCCACGAAGGTTTGGCGTCGCGAATACGCGAACATTGCCGGCTGGCAAAGCTGTTTGCATCGTGGATAGAAGCGGATTCAAATTGGGAGTTAATGGCGCCCCTGCCGCTGGCGCTGGTTTGCTTTCGTGCCTGTCCGCGTGTCGATGGATCAGACGAGTCTGCGCGCAACGCGCGGCTGGATGTGCTTAACGAAGCCATCATGCACGGAGTGAACGCGACGGGAAAAGCACTGCTCTCACATACTAAGCTAAACGACAAACTTACCCTGCGGCTCTCCATTGGCAACATCCGCACGACTGAGAGACACGTGCGCCAGGTTTGGGATTTATTGAATGAACAACTAAAGTTACTTAGTCAGAGAAAAGTTGTCCGATAAACTTTAGTTTGTCGTTTGACAGCACTGCGACAAGCTAAAGCTTATCGGACAACCTGCGCCGACTGAAGGTGGTCGGACAATCTTTCCGGGAGGACACATGAGCCCATCGCGCAGCCTTTTCCAGTTAGTCGCCTTTCTGCTGTTGTGCGGCTTGTCTGCATCAGCGCAAACTATCCCGAGCGACGCCAAAGAATTCAACAAGGATGGCCTGAACTTTAGTTATCCGTCAGGCTGGTCTTTAAACGATACCAGCAACGCAGATGCGCAACAGATGACCTTCGGACGGGCTGACAGTGAAGCTCAAATCAGAGTCTTCGTGTTTCGCACGCTGGTCACAACGCCGGAACAAATAGCAGAGGCGAAGCGCGTTCTCGTTGATACGTACATAGCGTCCACCACCAAATCTTTCCAACAGGCGGATGCTCATGCTGCAAGTTCTCCAGTTAGCGCCGAGATAGGCGGCGTTAAGTCGGAGGGCGTAAAAGTTCGGGCGTCGCTTGAGGGTGTATCGGGTGCGGCTGAAATCCAGTGGGCGGTGGTGGGCCAGCGTCTCGTCGTTCTAACGTTCCTCGGCCCTGACAGAGCATTAGCAAAAGCTACGCCCGCTTGGGACATGGTGCGGACCACTATCAAGATCGAACAGCCGCAACCTAAGGCAGCGCAACCGAAACCCAGTCCCACGCCCAAACCGCAATAAGAGCGTCGCTTGAATTATTAGCCATGCACGCAAGGACGAAGAGAGCGGGGGCACGCCCGCCTTCCCAACCTCAAGGTGATGAGACTTGAGTTGCTGACTCTTGACTGAAAGTCCTTAGCGCTGCAGCTACGAGAAAGGGGAAGCATCTCTCAGTTTGGGAAGGCGGGATTAGCAACCCAGCGGGGCTGCCCTCTGGGGACCCCGCCTTGCCCCCGCTGCTTAGCGTTAGTTTGTCAATCGGTAAAACTTTCAAACGAACCTGCCTAAGACCATGATGAGACTTCTTTCGTTGATTACCGTGACGGTAGTTGTAGCCTCGTCGCCAGTTGCCGGTTTTGAGCAACCGCGGCGGGCGATCGCCTCAATGACGCCGGCTGACATCCTGCGAGTCGCAAACGTTAGCGATGCGCAGATCTCTCCCAACGGCCAGTGGGTTGTTTATACGGTCACTACTGTTGAAGGCAACGATTCAGTTAGTACGTTGTGGCTCGCGCGAGTGGACCCAAACCTTGTGAACCAACCGACGAGCACCTTGCCGCCAACTTCCCAACGCCATCCCACGACTGACAGGCCAGACGAGAGATCTTCATCCGTGCCGTTGCTCGCCGGAGATTGGAACGCCTCGAATCCACGCTGGTCGCCGGACAGTATGAAGATCGCCTTCCTTAGCCAGCGGAACGCCCAGCCTGGGATTTGGGTGATGAATCTGAATAGCCGAGAGCCGCTCTTCATAGCTGGGGTTCTGAGTACTAACTTCTTCATAACGTACGCCGGAGAACTCCTGGCGTGGGCTCCTGACTCGAGACGAATCGCTTACGTTTCCGCGACTGAAGAGTCAACCGAGCCGCCTGACGGTTTCACATCTCACGACGATCCAAGGGTGATCGATCGCATTCAATACAAGTCGCGTACATCTTTCTCCGACAAACGTCGCACGCATGTTTGGATTACCGCTATCGATAAACCGGAGCCCCGACAACTTACCTCCGGTTATTTCTACGATCACGCAATCACATTTAACCCGAGTGGAGACGAAATCGCCTTTCTCTCTAATCGTGAACCCGATCCGGATGCGAACAACAATTCCGACATCTTCGCGGTGGATATGCACGGTGAGGTCCGTCGGATTACTGACACCCAGGGATGCGAATACGAGCCATCCTGGTCTCCTGACGGAAAGTGGATCGCCTACACAGCGACCCAGCGTGACGTCACCACGATCGACAGTGTTGCGGAAGATACGCACGTCTGGGTAATTTCCGCGGCCGGAAGCAGTCGCCGGGAATTGACGGGCGACCAGGATCGCCGCGCGCGTGCGCCACATTGGGTGACTGATGGCAGTTCGATTTTGTATCTCGCCGGCGACCTCGGTAGTACGACAATTTACCGCGTCGATATTGCAAGCAGACACATTGAAGCATTCACTCTGCAGGCGGATGCGGCAGAAGTGACCCATGGCGTCTTCATGGACGATAAGCAAGTGTCCAGTGAAGTGCGACGTGCGTTCCAAGTCTCAAACTTCAGTATCGCAACGCGTCCGATCAGATCCGGCGCGATCGGAAAAAGCGATTATGCGCGGCCCATTGCCTTTACGCTCAGCGACAACATCCTGCCGGCCGAGATTTACATAGCCGCAGGTGCGACGCTGCCAATCAGTCGCCCGAGCGCGCATAACAAATTTATTAGCTCGATGCAGCTCCGCCCGTCAGAAGAAATCAACTTCAGGAGCTTTGATGGCACCCTAGTTCAAGGCTGGTTGATCAGACCGGTTGGCTGGCGAGAAGACAGAAAGTATCCATTGATCCTCAGCATTCATGGTGGGCCGCATGGAATGTACGGGTGGGCTTTCAATTCGGCGTTTCAAGTTTATGCGGCTCATGGCTATGCAGTCCTTTACCTTAACCCGCGCGGATCGAGCGGTTATGGTCAAAAATTTTCAGACGGCACATTGAATGAATGGGGTGGCGGAGATTACAAAGATCTGATGGCCGGTGTCGACGAGGCGCTGCGCAAGTATCCCTGGATTGATCAGAATCGCTTGGGCGTGACGGGCGGATCGTATGGCGGTTTCATGACCAACTGGATCATTACCCAGACGGCACGGTTTAAGGCGGCAGTCTCCAACGCCAGCGTCAGCAACCTGGTCAGCTTCTACTCCACCTCGCTTTACCAGGATTTGATCCACGCTGAGTTTGGCGGCTTCCCCTGGGACAATTACGATCTGCTTTGGCAGTCGTCGCCGCTCAGATACGTTAAGCAGGCACAGACACCGACGCTTTTCATTCATGGCGAACAGGACAACGACGTTCACATCACGCAAGCTGAGGAAATGTACACGGCGCTGAAACGTCGCGGAGTGGAGACTGTGTTGGTACGTTATCCGAGAGAAGGACATGGCCTCCGTGAGCCGAAGCACCGCGTGGATGCGCTGGAGCGAACGCTCGCATGGTTTGATCGATTTTTGAAATGATTCACTCTCCAAACAAGCTTTAAAGATAACCCAGCGGGGGCAAGCCCACCTTCCTGACCCCGAGCTTACTGGAGCTGAGCATTAATTCTTGATTGAAAGGCATCCAGGATGATATGGCTGATCAAATCAGAGCAGCTCTAAGGTTGGGAAGGTGGGCTTGCCCCCGCTGGGTTAGCTAACACTCGAGCGTAGGGTTTTGAAAAGCTAAACATCCGATGCGATTTGTTAAGCAGAGTGTTATCCGAGCAAGTCCCGAACGAGTCTTTGCATTTCATGAACAATCCGATGTGTTGAGTCGACTCATTCCGCCCTGGGAGAGCGCACGGGTAATTCAAGCTGCTAAGATTTCAGAAGTTGATACGCAGGCGATAGTCGAAACAAAAATTCTTGGTCCCATCAGTATGCGTTGGGTTGCGCTGCACACCATGTATGATCCACCACGCAAGTTTGAGGACATCCAGATCAAAGGCCCGTTTCGCAGTTGGCGTCACCAGCACATCGTTGAGCCTCACGTCGATGGGGCAATTTTGCGGGATGAAATAGACTATGAACCACCGCTTGGTTTCATAGGACGCGCGGTTGCTCCGTTGCTGGTCCAGAAACGATTGCAAAAACTCTTCGATTACCGGCACGAAGTTACGCGACGTTGGTGCGAGGGAAAATAATGTTGACCCATATTGTCGTTTGGAAGTATCGAGCAGATGTCGAGGACGAGGTGCGTGAAGAACACGTGCGGATGCTGCGGAGCCTGGCGTCTATAATCGACGAGGTTGAAAGTTTGGCAGTGGGTTTCGACATCGTGAAGCTGCCACGCTCTTTCGACACGGGCCTGGTCGCTGCTTTCCGAGATCGTGCAACTCTTGAAGTCTACACCGTTCACCCTGAGCATATTAAAGTTGCCGCATTCGGCAGAGCGATTAGCGAGCAAGTGGCGTCGGTTGATTTCGAGTCCGAGGCTGTTGCCCCGGCGAACCAGAAGAGTTAATTCTCACCTATGAAGCGTTGGAAGAAACTCTTACTGTTCCTGCTCCTCCTTGTTGTAATTTCGCAGCTCCCGTTCGCTTGTCGTCGCTACAAACTGGGTCGTCTTAATGCGGCCATTCAGCAGTTGAACTCTCAACGAGTTGTAACTGAAGCCGGTAGCCTCGCTGAATTCAAAGGCGTCGTCCATGTACACTCATCTCTGGGTGGCCACAGCAGCGGAAGCTTTGAAGAGATTATCGCGGCCGCAAAATCAAACCGTCTCAACTTCGTGTTGATGACTGAGCACACCTCTGACCACTTCAACACCGCAGCGATGACGTTGAACGGGGACTACGACGGCCTACTATTTATCAATGGCAACGAAGTCAACCTGCCCAACTCCGACCACATCCTGCTTCTGCCGGGGCTGGAAGCTTCAAGGTCTCACGCTACACCTTCGTATGTAATAGACGCCGGAGACTCGAACAAGTTGTCTCTGGAAGACATCGTGATGCGGGGTAGAGGAAAGACCGGTCTAACGTTTGTCGCGTATCCGCAGGAGTTTCGCGGTTGGGACACGAGCTTCTATGATGGCATTGAAGTCTATAATCTTTACACAAACGCGCGCGAGATCAATCCGCTGGTGATGTTCTTCGATGGCCTCTGGTGTTATCGGAGTTATCCCGATCTGTTGTTTGCCAACTTTTATCGCCGACCAAACGAGAATCTGCAGAAGTGGGACCAGAAAATAGCATCAACGCGCAGAAGACTTGTCGCCATCGCCGGCAACGATGCGCATGCAAATATTGGCCTCAGTCTCCAGGACGATTCCGGCAAAACCTTGGTTGGACTAAAGCTCGATCCCTACGAAAGAAGTTTTCGTCTCGTCCGCCTTCATGTTCTTCTTCCCAAAGACCAGACGTTCAATCGGGAGTCGCTGCTGGAGGCGATCGGAGCTGGGCATGCCTTCATTGGGTTTGACCTCTTTGGCGATAGTTCCGGCTTTAGTTTTTCCGCTTCCAATGGAACTGAAGTTCGAATTCAGGGTGATGAAATAACGCTCGCCAAAGAGGTGAAAATCACAGTGAGCATCCCAGTCGCCGCGCGCATTGTTTTGTTGAAGGATGGAACCGTCGTTCACGATGAAGCCGGCATAAACAAGCGTGACTACACAGTAACTGAGAAGGGAAGTTATCGGGTGGAAACGTACCTGCCGCAACTTCCAAAACCAGCCGGCGACCAACCATGGATTATTTCCAATCCGATTTATGTGAGGTAGGCGGGACAGGCATTGCTCCGTGTTTCCGTTGAGTTCCTGAACTAATCCACCTGAAGACGCGAGACAGGAACAAGTCGACCAACATTGGCGTTTGTCCCAATCAGAATCGGGAACGGTAGAGAATGTGTAATAAGTCGGCCTTGCAGCGAGAATTGTCACCTAGTCGCTTGTAGCGGTCGGCTAGCACCTCTGGATACTCAAAATGAAAAATGAGAACTGAAAAATGATAAATGGAAAATGTCTTTCGTTCTGAAAGGCTGGAACGCCGGTGCCCCAGACACGACAATGCCCCACAGGGTTGTTTGTATGGGCCTTGTGGGCGAGAAAACCGGACCCACCCGCTACCGCGAGGTGGTTCTGACCTCATGACACGCAGCGAGAATTGTCACCTGATCGCTCGTAGCGGTCGGCTAGCACCTCCTGGGATACTTAAAATGAAAAATGAGAACTGAAAAATGATACATGGAAAATCTCTTTCGTCCTGAAAGGCTGGAATGCCAGTCCCCCAGACACGACAATGCCCCACAGGGTTGTTTGTATGGGCCTTGTGGGGCGAGAAAACCGGAAAGCTCCGGCTTCAAATCATCGTCGGAAACGGTGCTTAAGTTCACCGTGATACTGTAGAGAGTTCAGTGTTTAAACCCTACTCTCATCTTAGCCTCCAAGTGTCAGGAGGGGTGACGAGTACAGCCTTCCTTATTCTGTTTTCAAGTGGGGCCAGTCTAGGCTGCAACAAGCTGTCTGTCAAGAATCAGCTTGACTGTAGCCGAAGCATACAAGCCCACGTTTCCGGTCAGCCAAGCTCCAAGTCAGGAGGTGGAAGACACCGAAGGGAGAATAACAAAAAACCGTCTTCTTGCGTTGCGAATAGATTCTATTCAACATAATCTTTGACTCGCTATCGGTTATCATCCGCCAGCAGTTCTCATGTTCCGAAACTGTTTCAGATTCAATTCATGGAAATCTCTATCACAGCCCCGCGCGATTTCAATTTCAAACGAACGGTGATCAGTCACGGTTGGTGTGAACTCCTTCCGTTTCAGATCGATCGGGAGAAATGGGTGTTAACCCGGACCCTGGATTTGAAGGAAAACAAGCCGGTTACTGTCACGCTTACGGCAACCCGGCGAGCACTTCTGATCAACACATCTCGCCGGCTAAGCCAGGCGGCTGCAAAAAAAGTGGTTAGCGATGTTCGGCATATGCTCAGGCTGGATGATGATATCGCCGAGTTTTATCGCTTATCGGCAAAGGACGACGACTTCCAATGGATCCCGACTCAAGGAGCGGGACGACTGCTGCGTTCGCCCACGGTTTTTGAGGATTTGGTAAAGATGATTTGCACGACCAACTGCTCCTGGGCGCTTACCGAAAAAATGGTAACCGGATTAGTGGAGCATCTTGGCCGCGAGTCAAATAATGGCCACCGTACCTTCCCCACACCGGAAGCCATGGCCCTGATGCCCGTGAAGTTTTATGTAAACGAAGTGCGCGCCGGCTATCGCGCCGAATACCTGAAAGAACTGGCTGATCGCGTCGCTTCCGGCGCTCTGGACGTTGAAGCATGGCTCACGAGTCCGCTCCCTACCGCGGAGCTCGTAAAAGAGATGAGAGGCGTGAAAGGAGTTGGCCCTTATGCCGCCGAGAACGTGCTCAAACTTATCGGTCGCTATGATGGTCTCGCGCTCGACTCATGGACCCGCAGCAAGTTTTTTTCCGTACGAAATAATGGACGCAAAACCACAGACAAGAAGATCGCGCGCTACTACTCGCGCTTCAAAGAGTGGCGCGGCCTCGCCCTGTGGTGTGACATGACCCGCGACTGGCTCGATATCCACTGATGAGTCCCGAGTGTGGAATTCTGAAATTACATCCTCGTCTCCACTTTTTCGGAACTCGAAAATTCAAAACACGAAACTCGAAAACTCGAAACGTTTAGTTTTGGAACTTACTTCGCGCTCCATCGTTGTATAGGAATGCTTCCCCGAGGTGGTTTACCCAAATGACAAGGAGTCGCGAAATGAAATATTTCTTAACTCGCATTACGATGGCCCTGCTGATAACCTCACTTGCAAGCGTTACCGTCTTCTCGAAGACCAAAAAAGCAACAATTACTTTTCCGACCAACATCAAGGTGAACGGCACTGCTGTGAGTAAAGGTGTATACGACCTGAAGTTTGACGACAAAACGAGTGAGCTGACGATCGTCAAGGGCAACAAGGTCATTGCTCGAGCAACTGCCACTGTCGAGAAGCGCGGAAGGAAAGCACGACAATTCGAATTGAGATCGGCCGGTACTGGAGATGACCTGCAACTAACCGGTGTCACCTTTAGTGGAGCTGATCACGATCTGATTATCAGTGGCTCGCAAGCCACTCGCTGAGTCGCTACGCAAGATGTTCGCGGTCGCCGAAGTTAAGTTCGCTCCCGGAATCCCTGGATCTCGGGAGCGATTCTTTTTGTTCGGTCCTCAATCACCTGGACAGTTCTTGCCAAACCCGCTTTAAGAAAGCTATTGACAACCGTTAGGGGCATCGGCGAATCTAAACCTCACTTGTCCTCCGCCGACAAGTTTTGAGAGCAGCCGGCTATTTGCCTATGAAAAGAACTTCCACCTCAGCTTTATTGCTTATCATTGCCTTGCTAGCGGCGAGCGCCCAGGCACAAACGCCTCAAACACCACAGAATCAAAGTCCTTCGTCTGGTCTGGAAACGCGGCCCCGCACCGTTCAAGCGCCGCCCGCGCAAGAACAGCCCTCGCCTTCAGAACAACGGGCCGTAACCGAACCTGAAAGCAGTGAACAACCGGTGCCGAAGGCAACAGTGGTGGGCACTAAGCCCGAAGCTCGCCCGCAAGTTGCCGGTCCGGCTGCCACTGAGCGTCGCGTTGAAGCGGCTGCAGCCGGGTCGCTGCTTCTTTCGCCTCCTCAGATTCAAGCGCGAATCGCCGAAGCGGAGCGCCTGCTGAAATCGCGTCCTTTGCAGACCGCGATGAGCTCGCCCTCAATTGACATTGTCACTCTGGCAGCTTTGGATCGCAGCAGTACCCGCATTCATTTAGTGACGCTCTACAAGGAAACATTCCTGACCAGGGGTTCGGAATCAACGATGACCAGTTCGCTGGGTATGCCGCTGAGCATTCGCATCCTGCGTGCAAACGGCGTCAACACGGCGGTGGCAATCTTCGATGATCAGGGTCGTTCTTTGGTGCCGCTGGTGGTTGAGTTTCCGATTGAGAGACGCGGGGTCTTTCGGGAGATGGCTTACTACACCTCGGCACATCCTGCGCTGCTCTCGCCGGACTTGTCGCGATCCGGCCTTGCCTATGTACACCGGATGATCGATCTGGCGGCGAAGCGTCTTCGCGAGAAGGGGATTTTTATCTCGCCGCAAATCGTCGATGTAGCCGAGCGTCTCTGCCTGGTGGAACACGTAGACCACGATCGCTTTAAACTGGAAAACCATCTGGCGCTGTTTGATGAGATCTATTCTCTTTTCGCTCTGAACGAACCCGACACTTATCGTTACTCAGTGAGCTCGGCAGGCGCTGGGGGCATGGTTCAGATGATTCCGTGGGCCTACAACCTCGTGAGACAGCGACATCCCGGCGCGGGCCTGACACCAGACTTCGTTGTGGGCATGCGAAATCACGCGAACGCGCTTCAAGCAATGCTGCTCTACATGCAGGACACCTGGAACGATCTCGCGGCGAATGAAGATGTGCAGTATGCACTTAGCGCAAAGCTGGCCACGCAGACGGAATTGCTGGCTGCCGGTTACAATTCAAACGCGGCACGCTTGCCGCTCTACATCAGGCGCGGTGGCGCTTCCTGGCGCACGCTAATTCCGCGCGAGACACAGATTTACCTGCAGATATATAAGACGCTGGAAGCCATCGTTCCGCAGAAGCCGCATCCAAGCGCTCCCCCATCGGAAGCAAGTCGCAAACCTGCGCGCGTGGCTGCCGCCGGCAATTCGCTCTAGTTCCCGCTTTCTGATTTACAAAAGGTCCCCCGCTTCTGATGTCATGCAAACTCTTAGTTTGCGTGAATTGGGCCAATACTCAATTAAGGCGAAACGAACCGTTCGCAAACTAACAGATTGCGTTATGTCTTCTTGCGTGTGAAGGGCCTGTATGAAAAATAAGATCACCAGACATTTGACGCGACCTCGCATACTCTTTTTGGCTGTCTCGCTTCTATTAGTGGTCTGTGCGAGTATTGTCGGGTCGGTCGAGGCCGGCTTCGGTATCTTTCACCCGCAAACTAGAGCTGCTAGTCAAGCTGCGCCGGCGGAAAAGATGGTGGAGCAAGTCCAGAAAAATATTCAGGTGCTCAGCGGTTTGCCGGCTTCGCAGCTGATACCGGTGATGAATTACATGGCCTCTTCGCTGGGCGTTAGATGTACCTATTGTCATGTTATGAAAGATGACAAGTGGGACTTTGTTGCGGACGAGAAACCGGAAAAGGGAACAGCCCGTGAAATGATCAAGATGGTGCAGGTCATCAATAAGGGAAACTTTAAAGGAAATCCTGCTGTCGGTTGTTTTACCTGCCACCGAGGCAACCACGAGCCGGTTCGCGTTCCGCAACTACCGATTGCCGCACCTACGCCTTTCGCGGACAGTCCGCAAACGGCGACTAAAGAAACGCCGCCGACCGCTGATCAGATCCTCACGAAATACACACAAGCGCTTGGCGGCAGCGCCGTAATTGAAAAATTGAAGACGCGATCGATGAAAGGGACCTGGCTTACTTCGAATGGCATTACGCTCGGTTACGAAGTCTACCAGAGCGCGCCTGACAGGCTCTACACGGTTCTGAACACCCCCAAGCAGGGTGTTTTCGAAAGAGGTTTTAACGGCCAAACCGCATGGGAGAAGAGCGGTCGTGGTATTCGTGACATCGAAGGTATCGAGCTCTTCTACCTCAAGCGCTACCCTGATCTTTTTAAAGACATCAAGCTCCAGGGACAGTTCACTCGAATTAGCTTTGGCGGAAAAGACAAGATAGACGGCAAAGACATTTATGTCTTGCGAGGGATCGGAGTTGACGGCAAAGGTGAGCGGCTGTTCTTCGACGCGCAGACTGGTCTGCTGGTGCGTAGAATTACATTGACAACGACTGTGGTCGGACTGATCCCCGAACAAGTCGATTACGAAGATTACCGCGATGTTGATGGCCTGAAGCTGCCATTCACAATTCGCACCACGTCCATAGATTCGTTCTACAGCTCCACGCGGAAATTTACTGAGATCAAGCTCAACTTGCCGGTGGACGAAACGAAATTCAACAAGCCGGCGCCGCTACCTTCACCGGCTGCAACGCCAAGCCCGTAGGCCTAGTCAGGGATAAGTCGAGCCTGGTGTGAGAAAACCGTCCGCAAACTAACAGTTTGCGTTACAACGCTCTATTCCGTAGTGCCGAAGAGAACATTAATCCAGTAGAAGGCGACAGTGCCGCTGCCGATAACTGCGCAGGTTGCTACAGTGCGCCAGAGGATATCCGTGCCGGCGAATTTCCAGATTGCGAGTAGCGAAGCAAGCACGGCTACCAGGATGCACGCACTTGTTATCCAGAAGGAGACACTTCTGACCAGGCTTGGATTCAGATAACCGCGTCGTGACTGGCGCTCTTCAGAGTTAGACAAATTTTCTTCTCCGTCGTTGTATCTTTCCACGGTTAGACACCGCTTTTTCGCAGGTTGAATGACATATGATTCTAGACAACAAGAACGATCTTGAGAAGGCCGCCCAGGAATCCATCATCGGAGCTTCTTCAAATAGGGGGTTTTAGACCAACTACTAGAGCAAAAATTGCCATAGTAAATGCGATGCCATTTATCACGAGGGCGGCCTCTAGTATCTGGCGCCCGCGCGTCTTTCACCTACTAGTCGATAGTCCTTAGTTTTGATTGCCTCAACCACTTTGGCGCGCTCAAGGTACAAGGAGACCCGCCTAAGGTTAGCGGCGGCTAGTCCGATATCGAAGATGAACCCGCAGATAATGAAGACAGCGGCAAACTTCTGCCAGCCTCTCTTCTTGAGAAACTCGCTCCAACAATAGAGGCTATATAACATCGCCACCGGGAACGTAACGTAAAAAGTGTGGGATCCTGGTGGCTTCATCGAAAACAGGAAACTCAGATAAATCAGGACCACGGTCCCCAGCGTGAAATATTTAATGACCTGCCAATCCTTATGCGAGTGCTCTCTTCTAAACCACAAGAGGAGCATTGCTATACATTGAAGGATTCCGACGAGAGTGAGGAAGATGACGAACGGAACCAGCCAAGGGTTTTCCTTCATGAAGGCCAATCGTGCCGCTGTGTTCCCGCCAATGAAACGCGGCAACTCAAAACTGGCGAACGACAAGAAACGTCCTAATACGCCCTCAACAATATTCCAATTGCGCAACAGGTTCTCGGCGTTAAACCCCACAGCCTCATTCGTCCTTCCCATTCCTTCTGTAAATCCATACTTCAGGAAGGTCGGTACAAGAAAACTGCCGGAGGCGATCGCCCCGCCGACAAACCACATTAAAGATGAGACGCCTCTGCGTCCTGATTCCTTGATCTGAAAATAAAAGGAGAGCACCACATAGGGCACCAGCACTACCCAGGACAAGTGAAATTGCATGACCCAGAATAGCGCCAGACCCATCATAAAGTTTGCCCACTGCCTTGGGATGAGACCGAGGCTGAAAAAAGGGTAAGTTTCAATTGCGGCTACAAAAAACAGAATGGCTGCGGGCAAAACATAAGAAGGATTATAAGTTTGCGTCGAAACATTAAGGGTCCAGGGCGCAGTTAATAACCAGGACCAGACAAACGATTTCGGAATTTCCGGCAGTCGCCTGGTGCAATACCACGCGAAAAAGCAAAGGCTGGAAAACGACAGAATGTTCACAACGAGGTAGGGCGCTTCAGGCAGCGGGAGAATATGAAAAGGCAGCCCGACGACGAGCCCCTGCAACGCTCCGGGGATCTGGATTGTATTAATCACGTCTGGACCAAAATACGGCCAGGATCCAGTGGTATAGAACTTCAGGCCGATTAAATAGATCTGTTTCGTATCTTCGTCTTGAAATGAAGAACACAAACCGAAGAACAAACGAAAAAGGAAAGCCAGCAGCAGGATCAGGAAGAAAATGAGCCGTCGTCTTCGTTGATTGGGAGGCATCTAACTTTGCAAGGTTACCGGACGGTCGGGAGCGGAATTTGAATAAACAGACGCTCGATTCGGCAGGCAATTTACTACTGTTGCGCCGGATTTGTATACGTCGAACAGATTCCGCATGATTCTTCTGCAGGGTCGCAGAAATCCTGTCCGTGAAAATCTTCGTTATCCAAACCTGAAGTTCACCCTTAGCCACCTACGATTTGAAAAAGAGGTGCAGCAACAACCCGTCTCATGGCAGGATAGAACTGCTCTAATCCCGAAGCGTTAGCTTTCAAAGCTGAGTTTTTTCTATGACCGAGCCAATGATTTCGCGCTACCGGCTTCGGGAATAGCAATTGCCAAACAGCTCACTAGACTTTTAGCAGAGGAGATACTAATGCCTAGAAAACCTTTCGCAATAATGCTTTCCGGAATGCTTCTGGTTACAGCATTCGGGTTCCAAAATGTTCCCGCGCAAACGGTCAGTGATACTCAAGCCGCCAAGAAGATGCGGTCCAGGGTCGAGAAGATTGGTGTGGGGCCGCGCGCTCGCGTCGAAGTGACACTGCGCGATAACAGTCAGTTGAAAGGTTATATCAGTGCTGCGGACCAGGACTCGTTTACTGTACTCGACAATAACACCGGCACAACCAGAACGGTTTCTTATGCCGATGTTTCAGGAGTGAAGAAGCTGGGGGGAGGATCAAAGAACTGGATAATCTTAGGAGCCGCGGTTGTTGGTGCCGTGGTGTCATGGATTATTGTTAAGCCGGTACTATGCGATGGTGGCGCTCAAACCCGCGGTCCCTGTTAACCTCATTCCGGTAATCAAAGCGATCTGGGTAGAACGAGATGCCCGCGTCATTCCTGGAGCGCGGGCATCTTCCCATTTGGGCTTCGAGTTGGACTTCCCACGAATTAATACGGGGACCGGGCTGACGTTTACGGCTTGGGTGTGGCGACATACTCTTCCAGCAGCTTTTGCGCCTTAATTCCCGGACTAATCATGGCGAGCTTTTGAGAGCGATCGTAGCCGCTAAAGACGCCGACAATCTCCGCCTTCTGGTTGTATACGGGACTGCCCGAATAGCCATCATGTCCGTCGATCTTAGCCAGCGAGTATTCCTGTCCTCTCAAGAGATACGGACCGTAAAAGACACCTTTGCGCACCATTTTGTTTCCATGCGGGCGTGCTATCACAAACAACTTTTCGTCCTTGTTCACGACGCCTTGAAACGCCGGAGCTTTAATCTGTCTCTGCGATTGACAAATCTGCAGCAGCGCCAGATCGGCATCTTCGTCGACTTTGATCACGGTAGCGTGACAACCTTTGACATAAATCTCAACCGCCAAATCATCGCTCGGCGCGAAACCTAACTGCACTTTTTTTGAATCGCTCAGTTTTCCGGAAACAGCGTGATAAGCCGTCATCACCAATCCGTTACCGACTACAAAACCTGTAGCGAAGCCATTAGGACCGTAGTCGAGAAACGAAAAGATGCGTTCCATCGCATTTGGCCTCTTCTTGGTAAACTTCAAATCGAGCGAAACTGTGGAGTCGTCCGGTTTGCCAGCCAACGCGGCTTTATGGGCGCGAGTTTGCGGCGCGAGCAGAAAAATCGCGAGAACAGAAATGCCAACGCAAAGAACCTTTCTCTTCATGTGATGGTCTCCCTTTTTGCAAACGCTGTTTTTGATATCTCCTGACCCTTCCGGGCCGGGCTTCAATGGTCTCGCCTAGCAGCTTTGGCCGACCGCCGCCCTACTGCTGAGTTTGGCACCACGATATAGGTCATCACAAAATAGACTGCCACATACAGAGGTCCCGCTGTGACCGCATGCCGGATGAGCAAGGGTAGATTGCTGCTCGCCAGGTAGTAGACTGTTGCGAGAATAAAGGCGATCAAAAATTGAAGCAGTAACCCGAGGAGGGCCGGCGTCTAAAATGTTCAGCACCCCCACAACCAATTCGCCATAAAGAATCGTGTCGAAGGCGCGGGTTCGTCCCGGGTCAACTGCCTCATTGGTGGAAGCTGCAAGAGCGCCGTCACTCATGATCGGTTCTCACTGGTCCTGTCTGGTAAGGGTAACGGGCGGCAATTATACATCCACTACGCTGCGGTGGAAATAAAGTTGGCGCAGCAGAAGGGAAGCCGAGTTTAACCGGTCTTGTTGAGGACCTTTTCGAAATCTGCAAGCGGTCTCTTATGGCGCGACTCTCAGGTGCTTAACTAGAGGCTTGAGAATAGCCTGATCGCTCTTTAGTTTTCGTTCTAATCAACCAGCCCAGAACGCCGCCCAGGTTTTTGGCCCCACAACACCATCGCCGGGTAAGCCGTGCTTTTGTTGGCAAGCAATTACAGCCGCGCTGGTGCCGGGTCCAAAGTTACCATCCACAGACACGTTGTAGCCGAGAGCCTTGAGACGTTGCTGCATCGTTAAGACGTCATTTCCTTTGCAACCCTGACGCAGGAAAGGATTGGGGCAGGGACGAGCCGGATTTGATTGACCGGCGGTAGACCCTCCGACTGCGGCGGACGGTGCTGCGCCGCTATCATTCTTGGTCATCACTCTCTTGGCGCGCTCGTAGTACTTGATGCGGTCTGGCAAGCCGTTGATGCCGCCGTTAATGCGTCGTGTGATAGTCTCAAACTTTTGTTGGTCGGCGAGTTCGTTAAGACCATTCAATTTCCAAAACTGGCCGGCAATGCGAAAGCCCACTTCTTTAGTGGCGGCGATTGTCGGATTATTAACCAGATCGACACCGAGAAGTTGACCATACTTCGTATAGTTCGCTCGTCCCGTTAATTGAATTGGTCCGCGGCCCTTGTAACGCTTCCCATCTCCGGGCTGCGTGTTGCCGAGGCTCGCTCTGCCTTCGTATGCCGCGCCGGAAGCAATCTCTTCCATGTATCGCAGTTCGGCAGACTCGTGAGCTAACTGCGCCAGAAAGGCCGTCTCGCGCAGATAGGAAGTGATGTCAAACTCCTGCATTGCTTGCTGAATGTAGGGCAGGTAATCGGCACGTTTTTGCGCCGGACAGTTAGGCATGATCTGTCGGAATTCATCATCTGTGAGCATCTTTTAGTCCTCCAAGGTGAAATTGGAAATTGGAAGCGAACCAAATCTGCGGTTGGTTGGCTAAGGGGACAACCGCGAGCGGTCAGCCGTTGGAACTAATCGGAAGCAAGATACGCCCACCGGCCTGAAGGTGTCAATTGATCGAGTTCGTCAGTAGTGGGTCAGTTTGATGTCCGATAAGCTAAATTAACTTGTCGCTAAGTCACGACAAACTAAAGGAAGTTCTGATTAAGTGCTCAACTCCTTGGAGTCCGGCGGCCTGGCGCCGCTTTGGCCCGAGAGGCTTGATGCCGCATTCTTCAAGATGACGCAATTAAGACTTGGTCGCGACCGACCAAAGCGGTGCCAGGCCGCCGCACTCCAAAGAGTTGACGCTTCCACTTGATCAGAGCTTCCAAAAGTTTATCGGACACTTTCAATGAAACTGACCCACTATGAGTTGCTCGGTTACACCCCCTTTTCATTTCCGGTCTCCGGCTAAGCGAACCATGGCCTCCAGGCTGCGCTCCACATCGGCATCCGTCGTGGCCCAGGACGAGACGCTAATTCGCATCGCGGTTTGCCCCTGCCAGACAGTACCACCACACCAGCACGTTCCTTCCGTCTGAATTTCGGAAACGACACGATTGGTGGTTACTGCATCTCCAAAAGCGACCAGGACCTGATTGAGAACCACCTCATTGAGTATCTTGAAGCCGGCCGCCTCGAGTCCTTCCGCAAAGCGCCTGGCTTGCCGGCAATTGCGCTCAACTAATTCACTGACACCCTGGCGACCAAGCGAACGCAACGCTGCCCACACCTCAACGCCGCGAGCGCGTCTTGAAAGTTCGGGTGTAAAATCTGATGGGTTTCGAAATGCGCTGGTAGGGAGGTAGTCGGCGGTGATGGCCATGGCTGCCCGCAGCGCATTGGCGTCGCGCACGAGCGCCACTCCACTGTCGTAGGGAACATTTAGCCACTTATGAAAATCTGTTGCCCATGAATCCGCCGCGGCCAGGCCCGACGCCAGGTGCGCAGTGGAGGGTGCGGCCGTCGCCCATAGACCAAAGGCCGCATCCACATGGACCCAGGCGCCGACCTCATGCGCATGCGCGCAGATTTCGTTGACCGGATCAATGGCGCCGCTGTTCACATTGCCGGCTTGAACGCACACAATCGTCGGTCCGGACAAGGCTGGAATCGCATCCACGCGCATTCGCCCCTGCGAGTCCACCGGCACCTTAACGACTCGGTTCCGGCCCAAACCCAAGAGTCCCAGAGACTTAAAGAGTGTTGGATGCGCCTCGTCGCCAACCAGAACGGTAATGGATGGGGCGCCAAACAATCCGTCGGCTTCGACGTTCCAGCCTGCTCGTTTTAGCAAGGCATGACGCGCGGCGGCTAACGCGGAGAAATTTGCCATCGTCGCACCCGTCACAAAAGCGCCGCCGCAATCCGAGGGTAACTTGAAGAGATCGAGTAACCAGTTTAGGGCCACCTGTTCGAGATGTGAGGTTCCTGGCGTCGGAGTATACAGCCCGGAGTTTTGATCCCAGGCGCCGGCGAGCCAGTTTGCTGCGACGGTAACGGGGAGTGAGCCGCCGATAACAAAACCAAAAAAGCGTGGGCCAGCCATGGCCATCGTGGCCGGAGAGCAAATCTCGTCGAGCAACTTGATTACCTGTTCAGCCGGCGTGGGACCGTCGGGTAACGGTTCGTCGAGCGTCGCGAGTTTCGCAACTGCGTCAGTGGTAGGAGCAACGCCGCGCTCCCCAAGGCCTTCGAGATATGAAATGGCACGCTGCGCTGTTTTCTCTAAAAGTTCTCGCATCATCCCAGGCTGATCTCACCAGCATTTATTGACTTGCTGCCATCTTTGGCATACAAACCAGGCGGTCATTCCATCTCCGGCAGGAACAAGTGATACCTATGAAATCAATTCTAGCAGTCGCGACCCTAATCGCAATGTTGTCGTTGTGCAACCTTACCGATAAATCGAAGCCTGCTGCGACGCCGAGTCCTGACAAATCAAGCAGCGCTGCGACGGATCGCGAAACCGTGCTGGCGGAGTTGATGAAGATCGAATATGAGATGACTACGGCCAGCTTAAACGGAGATATTTCGACCCTGGCTCCGCACATCGCGGAGGACTATTCCGGCACCGGATTCGATGGCACGATCCAAAACAAGAATCAGTTGCTTGCCGCTACGAAGCCTGACAGGGTAACCAAGTCGTGGAAGATTACGGACGAACAATTGGTTAGCCTGGATAATGACTCGGCTGTCTTGAGTTACATTCAGACGCAAACGGCTCGAAACGGCCGCTCTGCGCGAGCTCGAATTACCGATACATTTGTGAAACGAGATGGACGCTGGCTGGTCAAGTCTGAGCAACAGACGCTGATGAAATAGTGCCCCGGAATTAGATCCAGGAATGCCGCTGCAGTCATCTCACTTATCCTCAATACGATTGAGCTTTCGCAAACTGATCGCTCCGCTCAAACTCCAGCGCTAACTGCAGCGAGCCCGCCCCGATATAGGAGAAACAAGGGCCGTCCACGTGCCAGAATATTTTCGCTGGCTTCTCACCCGATTCATCCTTCGGGTAAATTGCCACGGTCCTTTTGCCAAGCCTTCTGTGTCTGCCATGGCCATAATGCCGCACCCTCTCTGTACCACTCTTCACTCGCTGATCAACGCTGCATCTCCTGCCGCGCTTCAGGGGCTGTGCTGGTGTAGCAAATACTTCCCTGGGTGTCAGTTTTTCGTCGCCGCGAGTTTCCTGGCGACTTGACCAACCCGAATCACACCGGGCTGAACGACCCTGGCGTTTATGCCACGCAGATGAAGCTCCCTTCCTACTGCCGAATTTACAAACTTCATCGCATCGAGACCGAAACGCGAAACGAATTTTGTGCAACCCGTGTGAGGTGGAGGTGTGACCTCAATCACTGCGGAACCTATTTCCAGCCGGGTTCCGGGAGGCAGGTTGGCAGCGCTCAAGTCCATGTCGAGGTAAAGCTGATCGCCGGCCAGTTGCCAGCGATCCTTATCCTGGGCCACCAGTGCAGCTACGCGAGCGTTCATGATGTTGAGTTGCATCTCCGGGTTTGGAGATCCATCGGCAGTGCGAGAACTGCGTCGCTCCTTCCAGCTGTCACCGATCAGACCTTCTGCCAGGTGAAGTTCACCTTCCTCCAGTACTTCCCGCTCCTCGATCCGAGGCCGTCGCACAATCAACAGCAAGACGCCTTCATCTTTAGGCGCCCGGCGAATCTCGTCCAGCCCCGCTTCGAGTTCATCCCTTGTTAAATGTTTGATTTTACCGGTCACCATCGATCTCCCTCTTGGCCGTCAATAAACTTCTCGCCGCTTGGTAGATTGTGTAATAACTCCGCTTTGCCGTGTCATGAGGTCAGTACCATCTCGCGGTAGCGGGTGGGTTCTCTCGGGATGGATCGGTCCGCGTACCAATCATCCGGTTGATCATCTAACTTCCCCATCGAGAACCCAACCGCTACCGCAAGGTGGTACTGACCTCATGACTCCGCAGTGAGAATTATCAACTGGTCGCTACCGCTTCCGGTTCTGTATTTGCCAAGCGTTGCCATCGTTCCTATTGGGGTTGCGTTTACACCCCATCCAGCGGGCTCAGATTCTACTATCCCTCAAGCGTCGCCATCTGGAGGTAATCAGTTGTCGCGCGCAACGGTGCGATAACGCAAGAGACCGCTTGCGACAAACTCGACCTGTAAACTAGAAGCTAGGATAACGCTGCGGATGCATCAGTCCAATGTTGATTGTGCGCCGCAACGGAAAAGGTGATCGTCCCGCAGCTTCTGTTCATTAATTGCTGCAGCTCGTGGCGCGCTGAGGCACCATGCGTAATGCCTCTTGTAATCTGGATGCCACCTGCCGTCACTCCGAATGCGGCACTTATTAAACCTATTCATTGCCCGGAACTGATCAACGGCCCGGGAAGCATAAGCTCGACATGTTGGATTTTCGGGAGGTGGTAATTGACCCACACGAGGAGGAGGCTCCAGCGACCCGGCGGGTGGACGAGGAGCCTCCGGCGGACGACCCGGGACTGAAGTACCCGTGACGGCATAAAGCACTCCGTCCCCGCCGGAGAACAAGTGCTTAAAGTTCCATCCATTGCCTATGGTTATTCGGTAAGGTGGCGGCTGTTTATCCACAGACTCCGAATTGCCAGCCGAGTTTGCTTAGAAGACAACCGGGAGCGACTTCAAACCGCGTAGTGTGAAGTTACGATGCCATTCCAATTTTTCATTAGTCAGCTCGAGGTCTGGTAGATAACGCAGCACGCTGTTAATGACGATCTGTCCTTCGAGACGGGCGAGCGCTGCACCGACGCAATAATGCAACCCGTGTCCGAAGGCGAGGTGCCGGTTTGGCTTGCGAGTGATATCAAGCTTTTCAGGAGATTCAAATTGTTCAGGGTCGTGATTTCCCGCAGCAAAGCTGAGGCAGACCAATTGGCCCTTTCTGATTTTTTTGCCGGCAATGTGAATATCTGCCAACGCGATTCGGCCCATCTTCTGCACCGGGCTATCGAAGCGAAGTAGCTCCTCCACGGCGGATACGATGAGTTCAGGGTTGGCGGTCAGTGCTTTCCGCTGAGCGGGATCTTGTAGCAGCGCCAGAATGCCGTTGCCGATCAGATTCGTTGTCGTCTCGTGTCCCGCGATCATGAGCAGCACGCAGTTCGCGAAAAGCTCGTCCTCCGTTAGTCGATCTCCTTGTTCTTCAGCCTGGACCAGCGCACTCAACAGGTTTTCCTGCGGCTTACGGCGTAGCTCGACGACTCTTTCCCGGAAATAGCCGGACAATGCCAGGAAACTTTCTTGCGCGAGCTCATAGAGGGCAAAAAGTTCTTCTTTCGTCCCAGCCGTGTCGATTCCGCTTAGAGCCAGGGCAATGTCATCCGACCACTGCTTGAATTGTCGCTGATCAGTACCGGGCACACCCAGCATCTCTGCTATGACGGTCGCAGGAAGTGGATTGGCCAGGGCAGTCATGACATCCATGCGACCCTGATCCTTCACGGCCGCGAGCATACTGTTAACCAGATCCTGCACGAGCCCACGCATGTTTTCCACGACGCGTGGTGTAAAAGCTTTGTTCACCAATCCGCGCAGCCGGGTGTGATCAGGTGGATCGATCATCAACATCCACGAAGAAACCGCGGTGAAGAACGGGCGGAAATGTTCTCTCGTTTCGTCGGACATGCGACGGGAATGAGCCCCTATCCGGTTAGAAGACAAGAGTTCGCTTTGAGCCATTGAAGCGATATCCCCGTAGCGCGTCAGAACCCAATAGTTATTTGGTGCAGACCAGTAAATCGGGTCATTGCGCCTCATCCGGTCAAAGATGGGATACGGATTGGCGAGGAATTCAGGACTGTCGAGGTCATACTCCATAACAATTTCGCTGGCGGTCAAGACTTCGAGCGGCTATGAGAGTTGCTGAGGACGAGTATTGTAAAAGCGGGCGTAGGTTAGGCTTCTTTGCCAGGCCCTGTCAATGAAGATGAATCGACGGTAGTCTCTCGGTTGCAATCCGAATCTCGACCATTGCAACTCAAGCTGCGACAGGTCTTTGACCTCCGGTGCGCGGTAAGTCTTTGACTTACCGAAGACTGGTATCACTAACCTTTCCGGTCTGTGACCGGAATCTCAAAGGTCGGAGACCTCAAAGACTCTACCTGCCTTGTCGTGCATCGGAGGAGCGGTAGCTATCGGCTCCTCAATTATGAGGCTGGCGCCGCAGGGCGGCCGATAGTACGATTGCAGCATGAACGACAGGAGCGCTGATACATCATCCGCCATCGAGAGGTTTCGCGATTTGCACAAATCCGGGTGCTTTGTCCTGCCGAACCCGTGGGACGCAGGAGCTGCCGCGTTTCTGCAACATCTTGGCTTTGAGGCCCTCGCCACCACATCCGCCGGTTTTGCCTTCTCTCGCGCCTTGCCCGATTCGGTTTCGGCCGTGTCTCGCGGCATGATGCTCGCCCATATCAGCGAAATCGTCGAGGCGACCTCGCTCCCGGTTAATGCGGACTTTCAAACCGGATATGCGGATGAACCGGAAGGTGTTGCCGCGAACGTGACTCTCTGCATCGCTACGGGCGTTGCCGGCCTATCGATTGAAGATGCAAGCGGTGACAACGCTTCGCCCCTTTATGATTTTGGCCTGGCAGTTGAACGCATCAAGGCAGCTCGCGCTGCTATCGATGCTTCCGGAATTCCGGTGGTCCTGACAGCGCGCTGTGAAGCCTGGCTTGTCGGCCATCCTGATCCTGCGAGAGTGGCGATGGAACGGCTGATGGCCTTCGCTGAAGCAGGAGCTGATTGCCTCTACGCCCCGGGCGCTCATCAGCCCGATGAGATTGAAACAATCGTAAAGACCGTCTCGCCTAAACCGGTTAACGTGCTTGTGTCCAGGTTCAATTCAGATCTGACCGTCTCCCGCCTGACCGATCTTGGCGTTCGTCGCATTTCAGTCGGCTCCGCTTTGGCTTGCGTCGCATGGGGTGCGTTCATGCGCGCAGCGCGAAGCATCGCGGAGACCGGCTCATTCGACGCTTTGGCCGACGCAGCGCCATTTAGCGAGCTGAATGATCTTTTCGGTAAGCGAAGTTTGATAGGGCTGGACGAAGCGTAATACCACATCTGCCCCGCTCCACTGTTCAATAAGGTTCAGCCACCGCGAATTGATTGTTTGAATTCAGGCGGCATCGCCCGACTCTTCCCAACGATAAGTCTTTCCGTTCCAGTAAAGTATGCTCTCGGTCGCTTCAGTCTCCAGGAGAATGGAATCACCTTTCGCTGCGGTGGGCGGCCAGTTTGTGCCGCGGCGCCTCTTACCTCGTTTGCTCAATATCTCCATAAGGTTTTTCGCGTCCGCAGCACTACCTGCGCTTCTGTCGTATTCCAGAATCAGGATGGGCGACTCGCCAAGCAGCAGAAACTTTCCGGCAGGCTGAGACGTCTTCCATCCTGCATTATTAGTTCCATGAATGATGGCGAAAGCTAGTGTAGGTTTCGCGGCTGGTTCAGCGGGGAAGTTTGCTCTGGCGCCGGAGTCAAACGGATTGAGAAGCCTCACATCTGGCGGCAGCTCGCTGCGTCGACCTTTGATGCGCACGACGATGGCAATGTCCTGGGCTCCATCCCCATTGAAGTCTCCCGTCAGATAGAACGGCTTGAAACCACTAACGGCCTCTACCGCCGCTCCAAACGATGTCTTCAGAACTTCGGTTGCGGCTGTGGACTGACTCGATTGATTGACTTTTGTTGACGACGTTGTTTGCTCAGATACGTTGCGCGCATTACCGGCGCCGTTGAGGAGGGAAAAAACAAATAAAAGAAAAAGAGTTCGTTTGGCTAACGAGTGATTAGGTTTCAGATGCTTTGGCAAACTATCTTCCTCCCTTCGGCGTCCGGTCAAAATATTTATCAGGATAGAACTTCTCCAGATGCCAGCATTACACATGAACTGAAGTCAGCAATGTCGGGACCGTGATTCGTCATCACAAGATTCAAGTTAACTCTACTTTTCATAAACATAGTAAACGACGCCTGCGTAATGTTTGTAGCCCAGGCCATAATCCGGGAAAGTAGCCAGCACCTCAGGCTGACCACTCGGCGTGTTTTCGCCGCGGTTGTACTTGTAGCGCAAAAGCTTGTCGGTCAATGCCAGGTAAAACCAGTTGCTGCCTTTCTGATCAGTGTAAAAGGCAACGCTGTTCGGGTTCCGTAAAGTCTTGAGATACGGTGTCACCTTCCTGAAGCTTTTGCTGATCGGATCAAATTCATCAAGTATGTAAACTGTGCCTTTAGTGTTGTCGGCGAGGTTGTACATGTCGGTCACGAAGACTCGCCCGTCCGGACTTTTTGCCATGAAGCGCAGGCGCCTCAGGCCTTGCGCCGCCACGCTTATTGCAAAACCTTCAGGTAGATTTAGATCGAAGGTTTTCCCATTGGCGAGCGAGATGCGGTGGGGCACGAGTTTGTTTCCGCGCGATTTGGTCTGTGCTGAGGCAACGGCTACGGAGGCGACGAGGACCCATGCCGTGCCAATCAGTAGGAGTGTGACCGGAATTTTCCTTCGACTCATAACACTGGTTGTTGAGCTCAATGAACTACCGAAAACCTCATTTCGACTTTTTCAAAACTGTAAACTGCGGGATTCTTCGCCCCTGCCCCGAGTCTTCGATCAGTTGGTCCAGCCGTTTGAGTCTCGTTTCTTCCTTCCTGGCGCTCAGGACATACCAGTTAGCGGCTTTTCGATACGAAGGCGGTTGGGCCTGAAAGAATTTCCACGCCGCCACGTTCTTCTTTAGTTTCTTTTCATACTGAACGGGAAGCTCCGGACTTCGCTGCTCATAGGAATAAATTCCTGAGCGGTTTTTCCGGCGTGCTTCAAATGCCTTCAGACCTGCGGGCCGCATTAGTCCCTGATTGAAAAGCTCCTCAACCCGTTTGATGTTAACCGCACTCCAGGTGCTACGCGCCTTGCGGGGAGTAAAGCGGATTTTGTAACTGAAGTCATCAATGCTTTTCCTGATGCCATCAATCCAGCCAAAGCAAAGAGCTTCATCAACGGACTGAGGCCAGGTAATGCTGGGTTTGCCTGAGTCCTTTTTGTAGAAGCCAACCCACAACTCGGGAGTGGAGTCGTGATGAACTTCAAACCATTTACGCAAATCAGACGGAGTTTTGAAGAATCTAGGATCCAAGATCGCGCCACAGTTTTCGCAAACTAAAAAGGTGAGTTCTTCCAGCCTCAGTTCAACGTGTTCACGGGGCGTTCGGTTTCACATCCGGTTTGCCCTGCAGATTCTTAGGCTTTTCTTCCGGGGTCGCGACTATTCGCTGGCCGGTGCTGCGATCGAAAACAGCGTTGCGAAGAAACTGTTCGGTGGTCCATGGCGGCGGTCCGCCCCCGAGGTATCTGTTGAACCATTCAAGGTGTGCGGTGTAGTAGAGCGCCATCTCGTACCAACTCGGCCAGTGTCCGGCATTGGAGTAAATGATCAGTCTTGAAGGGACCTTCATTTCTTGCAGATCGGTAAAGAAATGTAGTGACTGCATATAGGGAACTCTGTAATCGCGCTCACCGGAAATAACGAGTGTCGGGGTCTTGAAATTCTTGACAAAATTCGAAGGCGACCATTTTTCATACTCCGGAGAATCCCAGGGCCTCCCTTTCAAGTCCCACTCGGGAAACCAGAGTTCTTCGGTGGCGCCGTGAAATGAGCGAGTATCGTAGATGCCCATCATCGAGGCAATCGCCTTGAAGCGATCAGTGTGACCCTCAAACCACATCATCATGTAGCCGCCATAGGACCACCCCATCGCGCCCATTCGGCTGCTGTCAACATAAGGAAGCTTTTCCAGCGTGTCTGTCACCTTCATCAAATCTTCATACACACGGCCGCCCCAGTCGCCCGAAATCTCAGCGGTGTAATCCTGACCAAAACCGGTTGAGCCATGCGGATTGGGAAAGGCGACGATGTAACCCGCGCCCGGGTAGACCTGCCAGTCGCCGCGAAATGCATCCGCCCAATTTGACTGGGGACCACCATGAACATTCAGAATCAAAGGATATTTGCGCGCCGGATCAAAGTTGTGAGGCTTGACGATAAAGACTTGCACGCGCGTGCCACCTGAACCGGCTACCCACATGGTTTCAGCCGGACGGATGTCGACTTCATTCATCAACGTTTCATTGACGCGTGAAAGCTTCCGTGGCTTCGAGGTCTTACCGTTAAAAATGTCCGCGCTGTAAATCTCCTGAGGCTCTCCGACGGACCGCTTGATGTAGAACAAACGCTGCTCACCCGGATCAAATTCGGACGTGTCAATCGTCTTGTCCGCGAAAAGCTGGGTGATGTTTCTAGAGGTGATGTCGAGACGAAAGACTGGATTCTGCCCCTCAGCCGGTCCGAGGAAATAGATCGTTTTGGAATCCTTAGACCAGCGAAACTCGTCAACCCAGTTGCGGAAAGATTCAGTCAGAACAGTTGACTTCCCCGTCGCGCGTTCGTAGAGCGCGATACGAAAGAGGTCCGACTCGAAAGCGGGTTGCTGCTGCAGGCGATAGCCGATGTACTTTCCATCGGGCGAATATTTGGGGCTGCCATCGTAAGCGGGATTGGATGCGGTAATGTTGCGAGCGCTTGCGTTTTTGTCGTCCAGCGAAATGATCCAAAGATCGTTGTTTGTCGAGCCTGCCGGAACGGGATCGTGATTAGAGACGTAGACCAGCTCCTTGCTGTCAGGCGAGAAATCGTATTGGAGGGGCCCGCCGAGTTGAAACGTGGGTGAGTCATATTTGCCAGGCGTCATATCCCTGGTTTCGCCGGTCGCGGTGTTGGCGACGAAAGTATGAGTGCGGGTTCCATCTTTCCACGTTGTCCAGTGACGGTAAAAAAGTTCGTCGGCCAGGTGTGCTTTGAGTGGCCCTGCTTCCCAACGCTCCGCAATCTTTTTATTACATGCATCATCGCCATTGCACTCCGGATAGACGTCAGACGAAAAGGCAATCCACTTGCCGTCGCGCGACCAGAGCGGATCCGAGACTCCGGTGGAAATGTTGGTGAGACGGCGCCACTGACCGCCGCCGGCGATACTAAAGGGCATCAGGTAAAGATTCGCGCTGCCGTCTTTCGAGCTTATGAAAGAAATCTGCTTGCCGTCCGGTGAAAAGGAAGGTGATGACTCGCTCTTGTCGCTCGACGTCAACTGGCGCGGATTCCGGCCATTAATATCCATCGCCCAGATGTGGCTGTTTCGTTTGGCGCGCGCCAGATCGGAGGTTGTAACGGCGAAGATCAAGGTTTGACCATCGGGCGATACGTGCAGGTCGGAAACATTTTTTACTCGGTAGAGATCTTCAATTGTGAACGCGCGTTTCTGAGCCTGGAGTGGAGTAAAAGAGAGCAGCAAGAGAATGGAGAACAAGAAAACGCTACGGATCATTCGTTAGACTCCCTTATACGCAAATGTTAGTTTGCGATTTATCCTGGATGACAACACGCTCGTTGGCTGGACAAAAACTGCTGGCCCTGCGCGCAACAACAGCTTGCGTTACACACCTTCTGCCGGTAGGACAAACGCCCACTACCACTAACGCAGCAGTTACTGTGTGTTCGGGTATTCTATTATGAAATGGCAAAAGGGCAATTAGGAATCCTGTCAGCTTGCACTCAAGCGGGTAGAATTGAACCATTCTGCCGCCTGCTCCGCAGGCTCATTGAAAGCTTCCACTCAGATAGCGTCGACGGCCGCCAGATACTCAGCGATGGCATCCTGAATATTTCGGAGAACCCCTTCGTTTGTTGCCCTCGCGACCTGCAACCAGGCTAAATCAGGTAGCTAGTAACGCCAGCCGGTTAGATCAGCTCCAGCTGGTGCGCTCTTCAATATGCGTTCGACGATCTTTGGCGCGTAGAACTGATGATAACGAAGACGAGAGATCGCGTTCGGCAGTGTGTGGTCCCCGTTCCAACAGTGTTCGGCGCGCGGTTCGTAGTCAACTTCGCCGCCGTAGTAAGGGTTCTTCGTACTCTTGAGAAAATTCTCGACGAGATAGACGGCGTTGTTGAGATAGTAGTTGTCGGCCTCACCAACATAGATGTGGAGTTTGCCCTCGAGTTTGGGGCCGAGCTTCTTCCAGTCACGACGAAGGATGTAGCCCAGGTCGTAATGCTCACGCCAGTATTCCGCAACTGAGCGATCGATTTTGCCAGTCACCTTGTCCCAAATTGGTTTGGGATACCCATCTTTGCCGACGGGTGAATAAACGGCCTGCCAGATATCCCACTGGCCTCCCGAGCGGCTGTTTGTGCCGAGCGCCAACTCCATGTCGTTCATCTCTTTAAGCGTCGCCGCGAGTTCGCCGAGATAGTTTCGCTTGCCTGGACGCGGTGTTTGTTTCCATGGCGCTTCGGCATGGTAGGCGTTCTCATGTTCGTAAATATTGACGACTGTGTACGCCCGAAAATCTATCGGGTCGGGACACGCGCCCCACGCGCCGTTGTATTCGTCCGGGTAAAAAATTTGCGCCGCGAGGGCTTCCCAGCCACCGGTCGAACCACCATACATGAAGCGCGCCCAGCCTTTGCCGATGCCGCGAAACTGTTTCTCAATAAAAGGCACCAGCTCATAGGTGATCGCGTCGCCATAAGGACCGAGGTTCGCTGAGTTCACCGCATATGAGTCGTCGTAGTAAGGATTCGCGTGTTGGATCTCGATGATGATCATTCGCGGAAAGTTTGGCCCAGTCCAATCCTGGTAGAACTTGTAGGCATACTCCTGCTGAATCTTGTTATAGCCGGCGAGATGAAAGCGGTCGCTGTAATCTGGCTTAAGATTTGGATCGGGAGGGGTCTCGCGGAAGCCGTCAAAATCGGCAGGGAAGTGGCCATGGAAAATTACCAACGGGTAATGCACCTTTGGATGACTATCAAACCCCTCAGGCAGCAGAACGTTCGCGCCCAGATACATAGCCCGTCCCCAGAACTTCGAAAGCAACGCGCTCTGTATCTTTACGTGCTTTACGTACTTCGTGTCCTTTGGGGCTTCGATGGGCGGGATCACTTTGTCGAGCGTGATCTTGATAAGGCGATCATCATTTGCGCGCAGGGTTACCTTTTGCGGCGTGCTAAAAAGATTCCCAGGCGCGCTATTCCACTGCTGACCTTCGCCGCGATCCATCGGCAGCTTCACGGTGTGGCCATCGGCGCGTTTGAATGTTTCATAGCGATGAAGCAGCGCCTGAATCCAATACTCTCCCGGCTTCAAATCGGAAAGAGACGATACCGGGTAACCAAAAGCGCTCGAGTCAACGACCGCTTCCTGCCCCGGCTTCAATCCGTCAACATCAATGCCAAACACTTGTTGAGTGTTCAAGTCTTCGTTGATCTGAAAGCGCGGCTCTTTGGACTTGTCACTGGAAACCAGCAGGAGGAGGCGGCCGTCGAGTGGCTCTTTTACGCTCGTCTCTGGAAAGGAGATTGAGAAGCGCAGACCGGTCGATGATTTAGTTTTCATTTCGGCGGTCCTTGTAAAGAGGAGCGAGGAAAGAATAAATCCTGATATAACGAAAAGGCGCCAATGGGTTTGTGATCTCATCTACATCTCCTGCTCCATTCATTTAGCGTTCGACGTAAAGCCCGTTAGGGAAGGAATGTTTATAGAAAGGCAGCCCCACCCGACATTCTTACAGCTCCATAGGAGCGAAATATCTTCGAGGAATTGATTACCGGGCGAGGGACCATTCCGCTCCTATGGAGCTGAGCTTGTTTGACGCTTGCTGACTATAAACATATGGCTCCTACGGAGCCATATGTCTCGCTTCCGTCACGAGTTAATCTTCTAACAGCCAAGCTTCTAAAGGCTTACTCGCTAAACTGTACCTGAGCCGCAGGTTGAGCCGCTTCTTCATCAGATGACAACGCCGGCTGGTGCGGCCTGGCTCCGTCTGCGTACTGGAGTTTGTAGAGTCTCCAGTAAAGACCGTGTTGCGCGAGCAATTCCTGATGCGTTCCTTGCTCTCGAATCTCACCGTGATGCAACACGATGATCTGGTCGGCGCGTTGTATTGTTGAAAGACGATGAGCCACCACAATGGAGGTGCGGTTCCGCAGCACGCGCTCGATCGCTTGCTGAATCAGTTGCTCCGTCTCGGTATCGATGGAGCTGGTGGCTTCATCCAGTATCAATATCGCCGGATCAAACGCCAGCGACCGCGCAAAAGATATTAATTGCTTCTGCCCCACCGAAAGTCCGGCGCCGCGTTCCTTCACTTCGGCCTGATAGCCGCCCCGTAGACGATTTATGAAAGGTTCGGCACTGACTTCCTGTGCCGCCCATCTGACACGGTCTTCCGTGATGTCAGTCCGTCCCAAACGAATGTTGCCTTCTATCGTGCCGCTGAAGAGAAATATCTCCTGGAGCACCACGGCGAAGTTTTCTCGCAGCGCTTGCAAGTCCCACTCACGCAGGTCGACACCGTCCAGCAGAATACGGCCGCGCTGCACATCGTAGAAACGCATGAGCAGGTTTGTGATAGTAGACTTGCCTGAGCCGGTGTGACCGACAAGAGCGATCGACTGGCCGGGCTCGACCTTGAAGGAAACGTCTTTAAGGATCCAATCGTCGCCTTTGTAAGCGAACCAGACATTTTGAAATTCAATATGGCCCACTGCGCGACCAGACCTGGCGGGTTTGGCCGGCGAAATGATAGCGAAGGGAAGATCCAGCGTTTTGAAAATACGGTGCGAAGCTACGACAGCCGACTGTAGCACGTTGTACTTATCGGAAATGTCGCGTATCGGTTGGAAAAGAAAACTAGAATACTGGATAAACGCTACCAGCGCGCCGAGCGTCAGCACGGTATGTCCGGGCGTGTTTTGCATCACGCGGTACCCGCCATACCAGATGATCAGGGCGACGCCCACGGCGCCGATGAGATCAACCAGCGGAAAGAAGACCGCATAGTAGAAGATCGTATCAATGTTTGCCTTGCGGTAGTCAGCATTGATCTGTTCAAACTTGTAGAGCGATTTCACTTCGGCGTTAAAGATCTGGACTGTCTGCGCACCGGCGAAGTGTTCCTGGAGGAAGGCGTTAATTCGCGCGAGGCGTGTTCGCACCATGTCGTAACCTTTGCGAGCGCCTTTGCGAAACCACGTTGTTGCCGCCCACAACAGCGGCACGGTCATGAGGGTGACAAAGGTCAACCTTACGTCCATCCATAACATCACGCCGATGATGGCGACGATCATCACGAGGTCGCCGAGCAGATCCGTGATCCCCGCCGTGAAAAGTTCATTGAGCGAATCGACGTCGCTCGTGAGACGCGTCATGATGCGGCCCACCGGATTGCGATCGTAGTAGGCCACCTCCTGATGTTGTAACTTGTCGTAAAGCTCGCGCCGCATATCAAACATCACATACTGGCCTACGGTGTTGAGCAACAGCGACTGGAAATAGGAAAAGCCGAGTCGCAGAAGCTGCACGGCTACGTATAGTCCAACCAGCAACTCAAGACCCGACGATTTGCGCGGCAGGATGTACCAGTCAATAGCGTATTCAGTGAACTTTGGTTGTAGGATTCCCAGCAGGTTTAGGGCAAAAGTCAGCAGCAGGGCCGGGATCAGCAGCCGGAGGTAAGGGCGCAAGTATCGCAGCAGGCGGCGGGCAATCTGAAAGTCGTAAGTCTTTCCGATCGCTTCTTCTTCGTGAAACTGTTTTACCGCTGTCGACATTTTTACCTAAGTTAATTGGGCCGGGTTTCTGTAGCTGGCTGACTCTAATTGGCTGCGGCGCGGAAAATGAAAAGTAGTGCCGGCTGCCGCGAGCAGGAAGAGCAGGTAGGACTCGCGATTGCCGATAACGAAACGCTCAAGCACTCCCAGCAACGCGCTGGCTTCACACATGGCGCAAGCAATCACCAGACCCTTTTGCACCAAATTAGGATCTTGATTCTCAACGGAGCGCTCAAGGATCTTTCGTTTGACAGCAAACGAAAGTATTACGAGCAAAGTACCAATCGCCGTTAGCGCGAGAGCCAACGCGGAGCGGCGAGCATTACCAAACTCGCTACTAATCTGGGGCGCCGCAAGCACCGAGAACAGAAAGTAAAGGACGATGCTCATCAGCAAGGCGAACCACAAGACGAGTAGCGTTTGGTATCTCTTGTTCAGGTCAAGTTCCATAGCCTAAGCTCCGTTTGTTTACTCAGTGACGAATTAAGTCAGCGCCAACTCTTCCTCCAGCAACTGTCGCTCATACAATGTCGAATACTCTCCACCAACGGCAAGCAACTCGTTGTGTGTTCCCTGTTCGATGATGCTTCCCTCGTCGAGCACGCAAATCAAATCGGCATCGCGAACGGTGGAAATACGATGCGAAACAATCAGACTCGTTCGGCCGCGCATTACGCCCCGCAGTTCTCCCAGAATCTTTTCTTCCGTGTAGGTATCAACGGACGACAGGGCGTCATCAAGGATCAAGATTTTCGGCTCCCGGAGTATCGCCCGCGCGATCGCCGTTCGCTGCTTTTGTCCGCCGGAAAGAGTCAGTCCACGCTCTCCCACAAGTGTTGCGAAGCGATCGGGGAAACCCTCCACGTCCTCCGTCAGTCCGGCGACTTCGGCAGCCCATTCGATTTGCCGTCGTTCAGCCTTGTCCACGCCAAAAGCGATGTTCTCAGCGAGTGCGTCGCTGAATAGAAAAGTCTCCTGGGGAACATAACCAATGCTTGAGCGCAACTGCGTCAGCGGATAGTGGCGAACGGAAACCCCATCAACCAGCACCGTGTCTGCGGGCGCTTCAACAATGCGCGAAATCAGGTTCACCAGAGTTGACTTGCCGCTGCCGGTCCGGCCCACCAAAGCCACAGTCTGGCCTTCGAGTATCACCAGATTGATATTTCGCAGCACCGGTTCATCGTTTGGATGGTAGCGAAAAGTAAGATTCCGGAATTCGATTTGACCCTTGATGGGAGGCTGTGTTTTCACGTTGCCGGAATCAGCTATGGAAGGCTCGATGGCGAGGATAGCGTTCATCCGCTTCAAACTCGCTGTGCCGCGCTGATATAGATTGACTACATAGCCTAAGGCGATAAGCGGCCAGATCAGCCGGAAGAGATACATGTTGAAGACGGTAAACTGCCCCACCGTGATCTCCCCGCGAATCGCCGCCGGCACGCCCGCCCAGACAATCAGCACGAAACCCATTCCTATCAGAAACTGCATTAGCGGTCGCATCAACGCATCTATTCTGACGAGGGCCAAATTCCTTTCTGCGTATTGGCGATTCAATTCATTGAAGGCAGCAATCTCGGCGCCTTCCTGGGCATAGGCTCTCACAACTCGCACGCCGGTAAAGTTCTCCTGGGCGCGAGCGGTGATTTGGGAGAAGAACTCCTGGATTTTCTCGAAACGGATGTGGACCTGTTGGCCGAAAAACTTCACTGTCAGGGAGACCAGTGGCATTGTGATAAACAGGAGCAGCGTGAGGCGCCAGTTAATCAGGAACATTAGCGGCAGAACGATGATTACGACGAAAAGAGTCTGTAGCGAATACATGATCATCGGCCCAGCCAGTTGTCTTACTGCGGCGAGATCGTTCGTTGCACGCGCCATTAAGTCGCCGATGCGGTGCTCCTGGAAGAACACCTGTGGTTGATCGACGAGATGCGCGTAGAAATCTCGGCGCAGGTCGTACTCAACCTTGCGCGACATTCCGATCAATATGCGGCGTTGCAGAAAAAGAAAGGTACCGCTAACAACACTGGCTCCCAGCACCTTCAGCGCAGACATTGTCAAACGCGACCAGGTGACCTCGTTCCAGTTGGCGTCAATTGCCTGGCCAACAATCAGCGGAATGTAGAGACTGAATACGACACTGGCCAAAATGCAAACGATGCCAGCCACCAGCTCAACCTTGTAAGGAAGGAAATACCGCGCAAATTTTCGTAGATCATTCATGCAGAAAAAACCGCAACGCCCCGCAATCTCTGGCTAAACAGCGAGAGGTTATGATGCGCGATTTTTCCTCAGGACGCCAGAAGGCAGGCAGAGTAATTCGTTCAGGCGGGAATGAAGACGGGGAAATGGGTTAAAAACTAGTATCGGAGATCTGAAACAGAGACCTGAACTAAAGTCGCTGCAGTGCGTCCACCATCTCGACACTCGGTCCGTTGTTTGCAAAAGAAGAGATATCGAAAACGCTGACCCGATTACGTCCGGCACTTTTGGCGTCGTAGAGGGCGCGATCTGCAGCTTCCAGTAAACCGTTTCGCGATGAGGCGTGGTTGGGAAAGGTAGCGATACCAAAAGAACACGTCACCGGCCCGAAGCCCGGCACGTCTATTTGCTCGATGCGTTTGCGCAAACGTTCGGCAACGAGCAACGCGCCCTCGCTATCTGCCTGAGGCAGGATTATAACAAACTCGTCGCCACCGAATCTTGCTGCGGTATCGACAGCTCGCAAGCTCGTGCCCAGGATGTCTGCCAGCATGCAGAGCGCAACGTCACCCGCTTCGTGACCGGCTCGATCGTTTACCTGCTTGAAGTTGTCGAGGTCCATCATGACCAAAGAAAACGATTCGCACATGCGAGTGGCCAACTGAAGATTCTGATCGAGACGCAGTTCAAATGGTCGGCGGTTGTAACATCCCGTCAAGCTATCCGTCTCCGCTTGTTGCTGCATTTCAGCGAACATATGTGCCTGATTAACCGCCACTGTAAGCTGGTCGGCCACTGTGTGCAGAAGCAACAGCTCCTTTTCAGCCCATCCGCGCGACACATCGTCAGAACGCACTAACAGCAGGCCAATGACGTTTCCCTTGTCGACAAGAGGAACCACAGCGTCGGCAAACACTGCGGGCGACCTGGAGTCGTCACCTTCAACAACATAAGCCTGCGGTGAATTTGCCAGTCGCCTGGCAACCAGATCCAGATCACTGAGCAACGATTTTTCAGCTTCGGTTGCGGTGTCAGGACGGAGGTAATACCTGGTCATCTGCCGGCCATGAAGAGCGCCCTCGACTCTTACCGCACAGGAATGGACGTTGAGTGCGCAGCCGACCTCGTTGGCCGCTGTTTGCATAACACTGTCAAGTTCGAGAGAGTTTCTGATTGCGGTCGCGAGCCGGTTTACGGCAATCTCGCGTTCAGCCTGTTCCTGCAACAACCGGGCGAGTTTTGTGGTTACTCCTAACGTAAGTTGAAGCGACGTGGCTTTCGGCATCGAAGCACGAACAGCTTCCGCAAAGGCGTTGGAGTGATACAAGTGCTCAGCTGTGACGCGAGCCATCAAGTATTCGAGAGCGGAGTAAACAACGTCCGGCTCGAAAGTCCAAATGAAAAGATCGCGCGCGGTGTCCTCTTCAGCCGCATTGTGAACCGAGGCCAGCAAAGCTGAGAAGCGAGCGTCAGCGATTACGACAAAACGCTCAAACTTGTTACCGTCAGCGGTTCGTTCGAAAACAACAGATTTCGTAATCTCATTTTCTCTCCTACGCAAAATGTTGGAGAGAGCATCCTGAGGGCTAAGCCAGAGAAAAAGATTTTTGGCGGTCTTGTCGAGCGCTTCGATACGTGCAATATCCCTGGCGGGTCTCTCAGCAGACGTCGGCAAATTCTCGACCACTAGAGCACCGAGATTGTTCTCGAGTACAACGTCTTCGAAGTAACGATGTAGTTGCGCAATGGTCGACCCGGCACAGGGCACGGGCGCCAATAGTTAAACATTTACTGTCTAGTTGTATGAGGAGGGTTTGGTGTGGTTATTCAAAGCTTTATGTATGTGGTAAGTGCTGTGCTTGCCAGCTTTCCATCCTTATCAAGCACTTCCGCGGAAACGACAAAAAGCCGTTTCCCGGACCGCAAAACTCTGGCTACAGCCGTCACGCGTCCTTCCGTCAACGGCCGTAAATAGCTGATGGCCAGATCCACTGTTGTCACTCGTTCCCCTGGCGCAAGGAGAGAAATTATCGCGAAAGCTGTCGCTGTATCGATCAAGGAAGCAATTGCCCCGCCGTGAACCACGCCGTGGTTTTGCGTCAATTGTTTGCGAATAGTGAGGCCGAGAGTAGCAGTCCCGCTGCTAACCTCGTCAATCTCAATACCGAGGAGTCGTGCAAACGGGACTGTGTCAATCGCCTTTTGAATCCGTCGAAGTTGGGCGGCGGTAATCTTCCCCTCAGTCATGAGCGATAGCTCGCTTCGGCGCTTGCGGGTTCGACAATTACAGCGGTGCCGTAAGCGAGCACCTCAGTAACCCCCGCGGAGACTTCCGTTGCATCGTAGCGTGCGCCCACGATCGCATTCGCCCCGATCTCAGTCGCATGTTGGATCATGATGTCAAACGCATCAGCGCGTGTATCTTCGCAAAGCTTCGTCCACACCGTAATGTTTCCGCCAACGATCGTTTGCAAGCCCGCGCCAATCGTCGCGAAGATGTTTCGTGAGCGCACTACAATTCCGCGAACGACACCGAGGTTTTGCGTAATGCGAAAGTTGGGCAGCTCAAAGGCTGTAGTTACCATTTGATGCGAAACCGAATAACGCGGTGGACTAACCGAATAGGGCGCTCTTTGCTCGAGTGGATCTCTGTTCATGTGTCGTCCTTTAGCAGACTCTAAGTTTTGAATAACGTTTGTTTCTTTGCGCTTGCTTTGGGTTTAGCTTTGGGCTCTTCTGGAATCCAGAGATACGCTTGCAACTCACACCGGCCGCGCTTATTGAAACTTACGCCTTCGGCCTCCAGCAATCGTTGCTGCTTGTCATGCGGAAGAACTAAGCCACGGGTGGAACATCCACCTTGCGCATTGATAACTCTGTGCCATGGCGTCTTGTCATCCGAGGAGTGCATGACGAACCCAACAGTCCGCGCCGTGTAGCCCTCACCGAGAATTTCGGCGATCTGGCCATAGGTCATGACGCGTCCACGAGGAATCATACGAACGATTCGGAAAACGCGTTCCCGGTAGTCGTTGTCAGCATTATCCACCGTAGTAGTTTTAGCCATAATTTCGCCTTGGTTTTAGTTCAACGTACGCAGTATTACCCGGGCCGGCGCACCGTCGCCGCTGCCTCCGGCAATTTTGAGCGGCAGGCAAACTAGTTCATAAAACCCGCTCGGGACTGCTCGTAGATCAAGACCCTCCAGGATCACAACTTTCCTGGAAAGCAGTGCGTGATGAGTCGCAAAGTGTTCTGACTTGAACTGCTCAACCGAGAGATAATCAATCCCCACCAGTTTTATTCCTGATTCAGCCAGTCGCCTCGCGGCAGCAGGGTCGATGTAAGTGAAATCTTCACGAAACCCATCCTGGCTGTTATTCCAGAACGCTGAGTTTCGCGTTTTGAACAGAATTCGCTGAGAACCTCCGGAACAATTTGCGGCAACGAAACTTTCATCGATGGCGCGAATGTGATCCGGCACTTCGATAACCTCCGCTTTTCCAACGAGGCTCTCCAGAGGCAGCGAATCGACTTTGTCACCGCCCTGGATGAAATGTGCTGGCGCATCGACGTGAGTGCCGGAATGCAAACCAAAGTTTATGAGCGAAACGTTAGCGGCATCACCGCTGTCGAGCGACCGACATTGTTTGATTTCTATGCCGGGATCGCCCGGATAAATAGGCGTAGTCGAGGAAAGCGGCACGCTGACGTCATAAATTTGCATCGAATAAAGTTAGGCTAGTTAGTTTTCGAGATCTCACGCAGGCGACCCGCGTGAAGTGTATTGTTCGCCGCATATTAATTGTCGCTCTCGAAAGGTGTCAACGTACTAATCAGAATGAAAAACAGGCCGCTTGCCGTATCTGCGATCATTTCGTTAGCATCGGACGCTGCCGAAGTATTCAAGAAGGAGCTGCCTATTACAACCGCTAATACCCGAGATTGTCCGCGCCTGGCCGCTTCAAGTTATCTAAACACAGCGCCGTTGATTTGGAGCTTTCAGTATGGAACTCGACAGAACGTTGCTCGCCTTCTCACGGATGCGGCGCCGGCGCGTTGTGCTGATTTGCTTGCACGCGGACAGGTTGAAGCGGCACTGGTTCCCATCATCGAGTATCAACGGATCCCGGAAGTGCGAGTTGTGCCGGGAGTTTGTGTTGGCTCCCACTCGGCGGTACGCAGCGTCGTGCTGGTTAGCAAGTATGACGACCTAAAGAACGTCCGCAAAGTTGCTCTCGATACTTCATCGCGAACTTCTCAAGCGCTCGTAAAGATCATTTTCCGCGAGTTTCTCGAACTTGAGCCGCAATGGGAGTCATTTAGTCCCGATCTCGAAGTCATGATGGCTAGCAACGACGCGGCATTACTCATCGGAGATCCCGGTATGAAAATACCAGCGCAAGGTCTTCATGTTTTCGATCTCGCAAGTTTATGGCGTGGGTTTACGGGAACCGGTTTTATATTCGCGATGTGGATGCTGCGAGCAGGCGCGGTCGAGTTAATCAAAAACGTGGACTTCGCGGGCGCTCGCGACGAAGGTTTGCTGCAAATCGACAGTATTATTTCCCAATCTGAGAACTATTTGCCGCTGTCAAGGGAAGAGATCAGGGAATATCTGACTACCAACATCACTTTCCAGGTTGACGAAACGCTGGAACAAGGCATGCGGTTGTATTTTGAATTAGCTTTAAGACATGGCTTGATCGAAGATAACAAGCCGCTGCAATACATGAAGTCGTAATGGGACAACGTTGCGGTTCCGGGGTTAGACCCAACCCGTATCACCGAGTGGGAGTTTGCGAGGGTTCATTTTGCTTATTGGGTAGCCAACTCATAAACTAAGAACATGCCGAGCGAGATTCAGAGCATACTGGACAGGGCAGTGGCGGGGACGCGACTGACCGCTGACGATTGCACCACGCTGCTCGAGTCTCAAGACGTCGCGAGAATTGGTGTAGCCGCCGATGAGATTCGCCAGCGCCGGCACCCCAACAATATCGTCACCTACATCATCGATCGCAATATTAACTACACCAATGTTTGCAACGTAGTTTGTACTTTCTGCGCCTTCTACCGTCGCCCGGGTGCGCCTGATACCTACGTCCGGACGCTCGATGAGATCTGCCAGAAAATTGACGAGACGATCGCGCTCGGCGGTACGGGTGTTCTAATGCAAGGGGGCTTGCATCCTGATTTCGGTATTGAGTGGTATGAGGAGCTGCTGCGGACACTGCATGCTAAATATCCAAACTTTCAACTGCATTGTTTTTCGCCTCCCGAGATTCACAACATCCATTTAATTTCCGGACTTGACTACGAGACGATCATGGCGCGGCTGAAAGAGGCGGGTCTTTATAGTTTACCCGGCGGCGGCGGTGAGATCCTTGATGACGAGGTGCGCAAACGAGTATCGACGAAGTGCACTACGGATGAATGGCTCGCAGTCATGAGGGCCGTGCATCGTGTGGGCTTGCGGTCGACTGCGACCATGATGTTTGGCATCGGTGATAATGTCGCGCATCGTGTCAGGCACCTGCAACGCGTGCGCGATCTTCAGGATGAAACCGGTGGTTTCACTGCATTCATTCCCTGGACCTTCCAGCGCGAGAACACGGCGCTCGGCCGGCGAATCAAGGACGAGCCAACCGGGGTTGATTACCTGAAAATGCTGGCAGTCTCGCGATTATTTCTCGACAATATCGAAAACTTCCAATCGTCGTGGTTAACTCAGGGGTTAAAACTCGGGCAAGTGGCCCTGCGATTTGGCGCCAACGACATGGGCTCGATCATGATCGAGGAAAATGTTGTTTCAGCCGCGGGCGCGCACAATCGCGCGGACGAACAAATGTTGCGCTACCTGATACGCGAAGCAGGTTTTGTTCCGCAGCAGCGAGACATCCTCTACCGCCACGTCAATCGCGAAGAGTCGGCGTTCGGCGATGCATCGCAATCGACACCGCTGGGCGAATTGACGGTGGCGATTGCCGATTAACCAGACGATCAACTACCGTTGGCAGGATCAACCTTTTCACCGGGACCGCGGGCGTCTCGCCCGCAACAAGCGCGTAGCGCGAGTAGCTTGACAGTGAATCAATCTTGGTGACGGATCGATGCGGGCGAGACGCCGGCGGTCCTAGTAAAAGCGTTGACCTTGAAACTTACACCAATTCCTGACCAGCTGTCCTCGTTATGAATCTCAAGCCATCGTCCATCAACACTCTGTTTTTCGACTGGGATGGAACGGTGGTCGACTCCGCCCACCTTGGCTTGATCGCCTTTGAGCAATCGTTTACCGCGCTGGGCGTTGCTTTTGATCACGAGGTCTACCGCGCGGTCTACTCACCGAATTGGTATTCGGTGTATGAAGCGATGGGTTTGCCTAAAGAGAAATGGCAGAAAGCTGACGAACTCTGGATACAACATTATGGCGAACAAACTGCCCAGCCCGTAGCCGGCGCGCTGGAAACGATCAACGAACTAAAGCGGAAGGGCTATCGACTCGGTGTTGTTAGCAGCGGCAGTGAATGCCGAGTATCTCGTGAGGTAAGGGAGTTAGGCCTTGAGAGTATGTTAGAAATAGTTATCTGCAATGAACAGATGGAGAACAAAAAACCTCACCCGGAGGGGTTGGAGACTGCAATGCGACTGCTTGACTGTTCACGGGAAGAATCGTGCTATGTCGGCGACAGTCCTGAGGACATTGAGATGGGCAAACGCGCAAGAATGTTGACGATCGGAGTGCGCAGCGCTTATCCAACGAGTTGGAAATTAGAAAACCAGCGTCCGGATATCTTTCTTAACTCCCTCACCGAACTTTTAGATCATTTTTTAGGTTTGCAGACCTTGCCGTTCTTAGGCTAGTCTCTCCATCGACCCCCGCCGACGGCCTGAACGCCGACTTCCTAAGTACGAACTGTCCCCCCCAAGTTGCCCCCGCGCCCAATAGCTGTTCACCAACGCAAGCAGTTTGTAGACCAAGCGGCTGGCTGAAAAAGAAGCTTGAGAACGTGGACAACAGGGGAACTCAGTCTGTTTTGTTGAACTACCCGGGGGCACAATTAGAACGATTCTGAGGCGGCGGCCGCCAAGCGAGCGAGAAAGGTATCGCGAACCAAAGCGTTGAATTTCTCCGGCTGCTCCTGTTCAGGCATCATCCGGCAATAGTCAAACACTTCCAAAGTCGCGCGCGGATTCAGCTCCCGTAGTGAGATGCCTATTTCGAGCGGCGTCGTTGTGTCCTGTTTACCCCAAACCAAAACGATCGGTTGCGTTAGGCGCGAGAAAGGCAATCGCGTATCAATGTTGAGATAGCCGGACAGAAACGCGGCGATTGCGTGCTGCGCGCCAGGCTGGTGGCTGGTGGCGTAGAGACTAGCGACCAGCCGATCGGTAACGCGTCGATGATCGTAAAACAGGTTCTCGCGAGCGTAGTCCCGGATACTTCGTTCGCTTGCCATAACATTGTAGAAGGACGTACCAAGCACCGGCGATTGCAGCAGTCCATAAAAGGCGGCGCCGGCCATACCAGGGCGGCGGTTCAATGTATCAGAACCGGTAGGCCCGTTGAGTACCATGGCGTTGATTAGTTCGGGATGTTCGTCGGCCACTCGAATCGCGTAAGCGGCTCCCAGCGAGCTGGCAATCACATTGGAGGGATAACCTGACACTTCGCGAATGAAGTCGGTAATCAGTTCGACGTAGAGATCGGCAGAATAAGAAGCGAGTGCAGGTTTATCAGAAAAACCGAAGCCGAGCAGGTCGAAGGCATAAACACGGAAATCTTTTGCCAGCTCGTCAAAATTCTTCCGCCACATGAAGCTTGATGAGCCGGCACCAACGCCATGGATGAAAACGAGCGGCGGCCCGGCGTTCTCCGCGCCCGAAGTCTTATAAAAAACACGCCCATGTTTCCAGCGGAAGAAGTGAGCTTCGCCACCGAGCGCGCTATCGTCAGGCTCGCTGGCGTTCCGTTGAATAGTCGCATTGAGCGCCGCCAGTGCAGCCATACCGGCGCTGCCGGCCAGCATCGTCTTCCAGATGTTACCTATTTTGCCCATCGGTAAAATTTCAAGTTCCGAGTTCCGAAAACGCCGGGCTGAGAGTTTGGATGTCGGCTTTGTAGGTTCTAACTGACTCCCAGAAGCAAAAGTCGAAACTCGAAACCCGAAACTCCAAGCCAGCTTTTAGATAAACGCAAAATCAAATTGTTCCTGGTGCACCGTCGGATCGCTGCTGTTAATGTCTACCGGCCCGAGATACTCCTCGATCTCATTCAACACATCTCGTTCGGAGCTGCGCAACGCCTTGGCGACTTCGGGATGGATTCGTAGCGTCGTCTGCTTGTTCTTCTTGTCGCCATTCATCGCTCTTCCCAAGGTGCGCGCTTCCTCAAGCAGTTCATAACAAATTGTCTGCGGCGATTTAACCAATCCCGCTCCTTGGCAGTAGTTACAAGGCGCGCAGAGCGTTCTTTCAAGCGACTGCTTCACCCGTTTGCGCGTCATAATCACCAGCCCAAAATCATTAAATGAAAGCACCTTGGTTGGCGACTTATCGCTACGTAGCGCATCCTGCAACGCCCCCATCACTCGGGTGCGATTCCGTCGCTCTTCCATGTCAATCAAGTCGAGCACAATGATGCCGCCCAGATCACGCAACCGAATCTGTCGCACGATTTCATCAACAGCCTCGAGATTGGTGCGTGTAATTGTATCTTCGAGGCGGCCACTGCCCCGGCCCACGAATTTTCCGGTGTTAACGTCAATCGCGACCAGCGCCTCTGTCTGGTTAATTACCAGATAACCACCCGACTTGAGCCACACGCGCGGTTTGATCGCCTTATCAATCTCAGCTTGTACGCCATAGCTTTCGAGGATTGGTCGATCGCGAGTGTAAAGCTTCACGCGTTTTACCATGCGCGGCTGGATGCGATTGATAAACTCTACAATGGCTTCGTATTCCTCTTCCGAGTCGACACGGATGGCGGCAAAGTCTTCCGACAACTGATCGCGAAGAATGCGCTGCACCAGATCCAGATCTTTATGAACCAAAGTCGCCGGTTTCGATTTCTCGGCTGCGGCCCGTATGTCGAGCCAGGTCCGCACCAGATAGCGAACGTCTTCGCGTAACTCAGCTTCGCTGATACCTACACCTGCTGTACGCACGATGAACCCGCCCGATGGGATCTCTTCGCTGCCTCGGATTTGCGTAATCAGTTTGCGCAGACGCTGGCGTTCGCTGTCTGATTCGATTTTTCTGGAAACGCCTACATGCTCCACAGTCGGCATATAAACCAGGAAACGGCCAGGCAGGGCAATATGCGAAGTGATGCGCGCACCCTTTTTGGCGATGGGCTCTTTGGCGATCTGGACGAGTATCTCCTGTCCTTCGCGAAGGAGATCTGTGATAGTGGGCTGTTGTTGACGATCACGGCGTCCGGAGCCTCGCTGGCCGCCACGTCCGTCGCGACCGCGATCGCGTGAATCGCGGTTGTCCCGCGAATCACGACCATCGCGTTTATCGCGGCTATCACGAAATGGTGTTATCGAAACGGCGGGCGCTGTAATTTCAGGTTGGTCGAATGCCGACTCGATTGAAACTTCGGGCTCCGAGTCGCTGGCCTCCGGCGGCTCACCCTCAGGAAGTGCGTCGGAAACTACCGTGTCAGAACTAGCCGCTTTATTGGACCGGCGGCGCCGGCGTCCACCGCGCCGCGTGGCAAACTCAGCGCGGGAGCCTTTGCCTTCAAGACTAGCTTCGGCATCTGAATAACTACCTTCCGCGGTAACGTTGTCGCCGGTTACCACACTCTCGGCCTCGGTGTCGTCTGCCGCCAGTTCTTTAGCAGGCTTCTTGGTTGACGATCTTTTAGTGGGTCTCTTTTTTGCGCCCAGGCTGCTGAGAAGTTTTCCGACTCTTGATTTCTTTGTTCCGGCGCGTTCGCGAGGTTGCTTCTCCGCCGCTTCAGCCGGCGCTGCTGCTGGGCTGCTCGCGGCGTTAATACTTTCCGCTTCATCATCACTTATGCGCTCAAAAGATCCGCCGCGTAGGAGGTTCTCGTCCACATCATCAACGAACCCTTCAATGCGGGCTGAGATTGGCTCGCGCGTCCGCGGGGTGGCGCCTTCACCGGCGCCCGCATTGTCGCCGTCATCAATGCGCTGAAACGCGTCGCCGCTGTAATCAACGGTCGAGATCACTGAGCCCACCTCGGCGGTGCGAAAATCGTCTTCGAGATTAAACTCGCCGGCGTGGATTTGATCGAAGAGCCGTTCCTGAAGTCGCGCGTCCTTGAACATCTCACCAGTGGCCGCAGTCTCCTCTTCATCGATTATTCTCAGAATCGATGGATCGGCCGCGACGAAGGGAGTATCAATGTCCTCAGGCATTATCCGCGTTCTGGCCGTAGCTGCGGCATCCTCACTGGCTTCGACGCCTTCTCTGCCGCCCCCACGGCGACGACGCCCGCGCCGGCTGCGACGTTTGCCGCCCTCGGGACCCTCACCGGCCACTTCCATTGGCTGTGTGGCTGATTCTTCGGTCTCTTCAACTTCGTCCGTCATCGCGCCCTGGAGCTCGATTTCGCCGAGCGGCTCCACGCGATCATGGGCGGCGTCAATGTGGCGTTCGCGTTCGACTCTGGCCAAAGCAATTTGCTCCGCCGCCACACGTTGAGCTTCTTCGACGTTACCTTTCTGCGATTTATCAATGACGATTCGCTCAAATTCCTCTTCCTCATCGAAGAAGTCAGATACATAGAGAAACGCGTCACGCTCGAGTCCGATGTCAACAAACGCAGATTGCATTCCCGGCAATACGCGCATGACGCGCCCTTTATAAATGTTGCCGACGATTCCCTGGTTGCCCTCGCCGCGTTCAATGTAAAACTCGGTCACCTTTTCGTTCTCGATGATTGCGATCTTCTTTTCACGTCCGTTGACGCTTACGATTAATTCTTTAGCCATTGTGTATTCGATGTCTCCTGAAACGTCCGCCCCTTAATCTCAAAGCCGAACCATGAAGTTCAAAGCTTCCCACACTCCAAATTTGTTTAGCGAGTAATGGAGTGTTCAGTTGGCGAGCGACGTTACTCAAAATTGTAAATTGCGTGGGGCGCGCTTCAAGCTGAAGAGCGAGGCGCGCCGGCAGCGGTTTAGCAAGATACTTGTGTCTCTTGCGGCGAATTGATTCCATGGTAATTACCGGACGGCGGTGAGACCGAGGCATAAATAAGTTGCCCGTTGGCCGGTGATGAATCGGTTGTCGGTAACGCGCCGGTTGAGTTGAATCTGGATCCAAATCGTCCCGAACGCGACAGTCGCTGGAACTAAGCAAAAACAAACCTAACTAGCCGCTTTGCGTGTCCAGTAGAGAATTGTCACAGGGAGCGCCTCACAATTGAGCGAAGGCTTAGAACACCCGAGGTAATCGGATATGCTCGCGACCTGTTTGCACTTTATCTGGATGTCAATGGGATCCGAAGACCCCCACGCGCGTTTTTTGAGCCCTTTGGCTCACGACGGCTCACGGTAAAAGTTGAATGATACGTCCTTGTATTGGACAATCGTAAAAATCGGACTCGCTTGTCGGGAGCACGGTGCTCGAAGGAGAGCTTCCGTCGTGCTGCTTGTATGTTTCAAGAGCGTTTGGCGGTTGAAACGAAAAACTCCGTAGGGGCGAGCAGGGCCGAGTATAAACCGAAGGAGCTGTAAACGCGAAACGAATCTGTAGCGTAACCTGCTTATGGCATGCATGCCTGACTAGAATCTAGTTTACAAATCTTCTCAACTGAACACTGATTGCAAAGCCGATCGCGATGAAGGTGGCGATCAGCGAAGCCAGGCCTGCACTCATCAAAGGCAGCGGCACGCCAATGACCGGCAGTAGACCCAGCTCCATGCCAATGTTAATGAAGATCTGACAGGTGAGGCCGCCGACGATCGCCATGATTACCAGCATCCCCATTCGATCGGGCGCTCGTTTTGCCCCGGCGATCATTCTTGAAAGTAAGATCACGTAAGCTAACAACACCATGACGCAGCCAACAAATCCCGCATTACCGGCCGTCACTGCGAAAATAAAATCAGTGTGCGGCTCCGGCAAGAATTTAAGACTGCTCTGCGAGTGTGCGGTGGAAGTGTCGGCGCCAAGCAGTCCGCCTTCGCCTACAGTAAGGATCGACTGCCAGGTGTTATAACCAAAGCCGCGGCGGTCTGCGTTTTCCGGATCGAGGATTACATTGATGCGTTCCTGCTGGTAGTTTTTCACCATATGGGTCTTCACTCCTACCCAGTAAGCGGCGGGAAGCAGCAATATCCCAAGGACGATGGCGACAACTACGTAACGGATTCTTATGGCCGATAGAAAGATGACGGTCGCCAAAATTGGCAGGTACGTCAGCACTGACCCGACGTCATGTTCGAGCAGGATAAGAAAGATAGGTAGGACCAGAATCAGCCCACCAACCGCCAACTCCTTCAGGTTGAGCGCGCTCGCTCGATGTCTGCCAAAATAACGAGCCAGCATCATGGCAGTCGTTACTTTTACAAACTCGGATGGTTGAAATTGACCTATCCCAGGAACCTTGATCCAGGCGCGTTGGCCGTTGATGCGCAAACCAATTCCCGGAACAAGGACGATTACCAGCAGCACTAGGCCGAAGACGTAAAACGCTGGAGCGATGTTTATTAACTTACGGTAGTCGTTGAAGGCGACCAGAAGCATTGCCACAACGGCAATCCCCAATCCGATAAGCTGCTTGACCCAAAAGTTTTCTGTTGGCTGGGCATTACGTATCTGGATAGTGCCAAAACACACGATGCCAACTGCCATCAACGCCAGCAGCCAGTCGAAATCACGCAGACCTTGTTTTTGAATTATTGCAACCATGGAAACTGACCGAAGACCGAGAACCGAAGACCGTTGCCGGTCGTTCGTCATCGGTGGCTTTCACTGATTCTTTGCGACCTGCGTTTCAGGTTGTTTTTTGGGAGTTTTGATTTCCGGCTTGGGAGTCTTGGCAACAGGTAACGCGCCGGGCGGCTCTTCATGTCGGGTGTTGCGGTAATAAACGTCGTAAACGCGCCGGACGGCAGGCGCAGCGTGCTGACTTCCGAAGCCTGAGTTTTCTATCAAAGCTACCAACGCAATCTCGGGTTTGTAAGCCGGCGCGTAGGACACAAACCACGAGTGGTCTTTGTTTTTTCCGGCATCTTTCCCGAGACCGACAACCTGGGCTGTTCCAGTCTTCCCGGCGATGTCGAAACCGGCCATGCGGATGCTGGCTCCGGTGCCGCCGTTGTTAACAACGCCCCACATTCCTTCGACTACGAGATGATCGATCTCTTCGGGAATAGGCAGAACCTTCGGATTGGGCCGTGAGGGGTCGAGCGAGTGGAAGGTACGACTTGCCCGGTAGTCTGGTGAGCCGGCTTCACCGACCGGCCTGAATTCCTTGAGCAGATGCGGCACATAAAGCTTGCCACCGTTAGCCACGCCTGCGACTGTGCGGAGCAGAGCTATTGGAGTGATGACGTCATAGACCTGACCGAACGAGGCATAGACCGTATCGATGTCTTTCCATTCGGAATTCTCCGGTTGCGTGCGTTTCTTAAGTTCACGGGAAGGCGTCATGCTAAGAACTTCGTTTGGCAAATCGATTCCGGTTCGTTTGTTCAAATCAAACTCATCGACCATCGCCATGATACCGTCGAGACCCATCTTCAACCCCAAACGATAAAAGTAACCGTCGCAGGAGTGTGTAATGGCTGCCTTGAGATCCGGGGTACCATGATTGCCCATGCACCGCGTGAACTTGTTTCCCACCAAGATGCCGCCGCCGCAAACAAGATTTGAATGGTCGAGCGTAATCGCACCCTGCTCGAGTCCGGCGACGGCCATGGGTACCTTCCAGGTGGAACCCGGGGGATAGCGGCTTTGGACAGCACGATTGATCAAAGGTTTTTGCGGATCATTCAGCACGGCTACATACTCAGCGCGTCCTTCTTTGGTACCCATGCGCGAAAAGAGATTAGGATCGAAGGTGGGTGCCGAGGCGAGCGCGAGGATCTCACCATTATTCGGATTTAGCGCGATAATAACTCCGCGCTTGGTGGCCGACGTCTGCAGTTGTTCCTCGGCGGCGTTCTGCAAATCAAGATCGATTGTGGTAACGAGATCCTGACCGGGTTGCGGCGCGATGGTCTCGATTTCGTCCTGGATTCGTCCGCGGCTGTCAACGATTACTTTTCTGTAGCCGTCCTTGCCGCGGAGATAATCGTCGTAAATTTGCTCCAACCCGCTCTGTCCAATCACATCGCCCGGCTTGAGCCCTTTGTCTTTGTAGGCGGGTTGCTTCAACTGTTCCGGACTAATCTCGCCAACATAGCCCAGCACATGGGCCAGCATGCCGCTGGCAGGATAGCGCCGTTGGGGCTGCTGTTCGACCCGCAACTCGGGAAACTCCAATTCGTGTGCTTCCACCCACGCGATGTCACCGGGAGTAGCGTCCTGTTTCACCAAAATGGATTCAAACGCCGGTTGCGAGCCGATTTGTTCGAAGCGGTCACGGAGTGTGTCACCGTCAACGCTCAGGGCCTCAGCGAGTGGCTGGGCAAGGGAGATAAGTTTGCGATCCCGCAGGTCCTCTCGGGACAGGATGACGTTGTAGATCGGGTTGGAGTTAGCCAGTGCGGTCTTACCGTCATTAGCCAATATGTCTCCGCGCGGCGCGGGGATAGGCAACAATCTGATGCGCTGATTTTGAGCTATCTCAGCGTAGTACTGCCCGCGGACGAGTTGCAGGTAATAGAGCCTGACTCCCAGCAGCGCAAGCAGAAGAATGATGAAGCTCTGAACAATCCAAAGCCGACTACGGAGGTTTTGCGAGGTGTCTTCGAATTTCATGATCTCAATAACTGACCGGTCGTCCGTCTTCGGTCGTTTTCCTCATCTGCGGAGCTTGCTGGCTCCGCGCCGGGCACCTTTTCGACGCGAAGCAAATGTCCGGCGTTGCCGGGCCCGTTCGGTGAAAAGTGAATCAAGCAGGTAAAGAGCAAACGTTCCCACGATCGTCGTCCCGATCAGTCGGTAAGACATCGTCTGGACAAAAGGCACGCTCGGGGAGTAGCCCAGCGACCGATGCCAGAAAAAGTATACTGCTGAATCAATCAAGGTAGCTGTTGCCAGCACCGGAATCCTCAGCAGCGGATTTTCAAGGTTAACTCGCGTGGCGGCGACGAAAATCAAGTACGCAGTAAGCGTTTTCGAAAAGCCACCGGCCCCAATCAGCCCGCCGCTCGGCGCGTCAATTGCGAGACCCGCGATGGTGCCAACAATCAGCGCCTGCCAGGCATGGCGCTGTAAGGCGATATAAACAACCACAATCAGTGGAAAGTCAATATATGAGAGCGGGTGCCAAACACCCCCTAAGGTCAACTGCAGGACTATGGCGACTGCTAAAGCGGCCGCGATCTTAAGCTGAGGCATTCAAAAAGTGATGAGTGATCAGTAATGAGGGATGAATCATGAGCACAGACGGACATCAGGGTCTTTTACTCATCACTTATCACAATCGCTCATTACTTCTTTACCTTGTCTACATTTGGGAGAGTCTGCTCGGGTGCAGGCCGTTGTGGCGGACGATAAAGCAGCACCGCCACTTCTTCCAGTTGATCCAGTTTCGCGCCCGGCTTAATTAGAATCTGATGAGGTTGGGTCGCCGTGCCATGCTTGACTTGGACAACTTCCCCCACGCTTAACCCCGGCGGGTAAATGTTGTCCTGGCCCGTCGTTAAGATGTAATCGCCAACCTCAACTTTCTCCAGACCAGAAACATAACGCATTTCAATGAGACCGGTATTTCCCAGACCTCTTACCGACCCGAGTGCGCCGGACTCGCCAAGCTGCCCGACGATTGCTCCGGCCGCGGCTTTTTCGTCGGTCACCATCATCACTTGTGCTGTCCAGGGGCTGAGGGCAATCACACGACCGACTATTCCCCCGGCAGTAATCACCGGCATGTTGAGAGTAATTCCCGAAGAGCTGCCGCGGTTAATGGTAATGGTGTTGAACCAGATGGATGGATCACGAGCGATAACGCGAGCCGGAACCTGATCGTAACCAGTTTGTTCCCTTAAATTGAGGAGACCTTTGAGACGCTCATTTTCGGCCGCTGCCTGACGCGCATTGCGAAGATCGCGCTCGGCAATGGCCAGTGCCTGCTTCAGTCGTTCGTTTTCATTCGCCGTGCTGCGGAAGTTGATTATTTCTCTGACGAAGTTTGTACTCGCTCCGCTTGCTCCAGCCGTTAGGTTCTGGGCCGGTGAAACCAGAGCTTGCATCCAAACTCTGAGCAGACGTTGACGGGTTACGCTGTCTCGCGCGTCGACGGCCATGATCACGAGATTGGTCAACAGCAGTATTCCGAGCCAAATTGGCGCGCGCTGTCGAATCTCTCTCTGGGTGCGAATGGCAGCCATAATATTGAACCGTCAATAGTGAAGGGTTGATTAGGTGAAGACTAATTCACATCTACCGTTCACCGCCTATTCCTACATTCCGCTGGTCATAGTGTTTTCCCACTTCACACGCTTTAGGAGATCGAAGTCCGAGAGCATTTTGCCCGTACCGAGCACAACTGAGGCCAGCGGATCATCAGCCACAGACACGGGCAAGCCGGTTTCGATCGAGAGACGTTTGTCGAGGTTTTTCAGCAGTGCGCCACCCCCCGTCAGCACAATACCACGCTCGACAATATCAGCGGAGAGCTCTGGCGGCGTGCGTTCCAGCGCCACGCGCACCGCGTTAATGATCGTCGCGATAGAATCAGCAAGTGCCTCGCGAACTTCTTCATCCGTCATCGTTATCGTCTTGGGTATTCCTTCGATCAAATTGCGACCGCGAACTTCGTAAGACAACGACTCTTCCAGTGGATAAGCTGAGCCCAACTCAATCTTGATCGCCTCAGCAGTACGTTCTCCAATGAGGAGATTATACTTGCGCTTGATGTAGGAGATGATCGCTTCGTCCATTTCATTTCCTGCCACGCGAACCGCGCGCGAGTAAACGATGCCGCTCAGACTGATGACCGCGATGTCCGTCGTGCCGCCGCCAATATCAACTACCATGTTGCCGTGCGGCTCAGTGATTGGCAGGCCCGCCCCGATTGCAGCTGCCATTGCCTCCTCGACCAGATAAACTTCCGAAGCCTTGGCGCGATACGCGGAGTCTTCAACAGCGCGTCGCTCCACCTGCGTTATCTCCGACGGTATGCCGATGACGACCCGGGGGCTGACCCACGTCTTGCCATTGTGCGCCTTGCGAATGAAGTGTTGCAGCATCTTCTCAGTGACTTCGAAGTTTGCGATAACGCCATCTTTCATTGGACGAATGGCGACGATATTACCGGGAGTCCGTCCCAGCATTTCCTTTGCGTCACGACCGACGGCTTCTACCTGGTTAGTTACTTTATTGATCGCCACGATGGAAGGCTCGGAAACAACGATGCCTCGACCCTTTGCGTAGACGAGCGTGTTTGCTGTCCCCAAATCTATCGCTAGATCACTGGAGAACAGACTGAAAATCGATTTGAAAGCCATTTAGTAATCTCTTCTCGTGAAATGTAAAAATGAGAGCATCGGTCGGCAGGAACTACTGATTCCAAATGGCAAGAATAACCTTCGAGACAAGAGCTCCGCACTAAATCCGGCGACGATCCACTTGGGCTGCTTACCATTCACCACTACTCGTCCGCACAACGTCAATCCCAACTAACCAAGATACACCGATCTGCAATCTTTACGCTATCAAGAAAAAGCTTTTCCGTCATCAGTCTCCACAACTTCGGGCGTTACGCTCACCTCTCTTGACGCTCTTTCGTGGCGGGTTAGCGATGCGGAAAAACGAATGCAGTTTTTGTTAGCGGCTTTGGCCTCGTACATCGCGGTGTCGGCGCAAGCTATTAGCTGTTGGGGTGAGGAGGCATGCTCCGGGAAGGTTGCGACTCCAAAACTGGCGGTCAGGGAAAGCTTCAAATTTCGGCCCCCGCTAAAATGATGCTGCGAGATTTTTTCACGAATACGCTCGGCCACCGTTCCGGCGAGGTCTATCTGGGTGTCAGGCAGTACAATCACAAACTCGTCTCCCCCATAGCGTGCCACGGCGTCGGTATCGCGAATTGAAGAGAGAATCACCGCCGCCATCTCCATCAGCACGTGGGATCCTGCCAGGTGACCATGAGCGTCGTTTACTCGCTTGAAGTCGTCGAGATCGAGGAATAGCGCCGCGACGCTCGAACCATAGCGGCGCGCTCGCCGGATCTCGTTAAGAAGGAACTGGCGCAAGTAGCGAGCGTTATGAAGCTTCGTAAGATCGTCCGTTTGCGAGAGGCGCTCCGCCTCCCCAATGCGCACAGCGTTGGCTAGCGCGGACGCGACCGGCAGGGACAGCGCATCGAGAATCGCGATCTCCGACTTCTTAAATGAATGTTGCTGGCGAATTCCTTCGAGCACGCCCAGAATTCTTTCACCGCAAATCAGAGGAACAGCGAGTACCTGTTGACCGCGTTCCTTTTTTCTCACTGTGCCCATTCCCGCGCCCGCGAGTCTGGCGGCCTTCGATTCCGAGCCAGGCGCAGCATTTTGTTCTCTTAGGAAAAGCCGGCGCCACTCATCAGACGCATTGGAACCCGCCTCCTCAGATGGTTTTAGTGAAGCGATCGCCTCGAGGATGGATTCATTCGGACCGTTGGGATCCGAAAAGAGATATATCGTCCAACAGTCAGCCTTAACTAATGGAGCAAGTCCGGCGAGTGCGGTATGCGCCGCGCTGTTTTGATCTCCGATGAAGTGGAGCGAGGAAACCAGATCAAAAGCTACGCGCACACTACTGGATTTCATTTTCGCGGGAAGAGAACTTAGCTCACTCCTGTCAGGCGGACTAACAATGTCGGGCAGTTTTAGATCACCGGTCGCCCCGTGGCCCTCAATTTCGTGCAGGATAGCCGGTAACTGTGCGGCCTTATCAGCAATTGCACGGAAGCCCATACGCTTCAACGTAGCTCCGTCGAGGCTTCGCCAACTGTGTCCCTGATAGCCACTAAACGGTCTCCGGCAAGCAATTAACGGTGTGCCGGGCCAGGAGGTTGTTGCATGTTCGACAGCCGTGTGGAGTTCCACCATGTCGGCTCCCACAACGACTTCATAGAGTACCGCTATTGGCGGTTTCTCCCAGCTTTCTTCCACAGTTTCACGGCCAGCGCGGTGTACTGCTGCATCCAGCCCAGCGTCGCGCAACCCCTCAATCAGGGTTTTCACTCCGGCCAGACGCAAAGCTTCAATTAGTTCGTAGGCTGGCGCTTCGTGCGCGTCCGTTAGAAGTATTACGTGGCGTTCCATTGAAAAAATATTCCTGTACTAGACCGTATGTTCGATGCTCTTAGGCTTGTCAGACTCAATCTTTATCGCCGTGCCCCGAGAGCGAGAGACGGTATGGCGTGGTATTCCCACGGGGATCTTCGGCGTCGACGTCTATGTCCTGGGTTCCCTGGGGCGCGGTAATCTGCAGTTGAAAAGAGCCCTCGGCGGGTACGATGGTTTCGCGGCCCGCAATCCGAATCGTCGTCCCAGGTTCGGAGCGTCCCCGAATCAGGTAGATGCGGCCACCTATATACTCAGCTGCCAGATTTGAAACAGGCACGCGCCTCCCCGAGCCACGCGTGACAACGATGAACTTTCTCGGTTCATTCCAATCGCTGGTTTGTCCGGTTGAGGCAATAGCGCGGACTCGCCAAAAATAAACACCGGGCCGAAGGTCGCTCGCCGTGAATTCGGTAGATGCCAATTGATCGCGTTCGATTACCTTGCCATCGGCGACGAAGAACGGAGACGTTGCTACCTCGACGCGATAGAAAGCCGGAGTACCTGATTGGGGGCGGAGCCATTTCAAAGGGATATTTGCGGCGCTACCCGCGTCTACAAAGACTTTTTCAAGATCGCGCGGCTGAGACGCCAGGGGAACATCCAGCAGCTTCTGTGGCCGCGAGAGCATTCCTGAGGGATTGACAGAGACATACTCGCCGCCATGTAGTGTCGTCTTTTCCCCGATGCGACTGCTGCTCTCGATCGCGCCGGTATTAACACGAATCTCCTCGGTGCCTTCCGGGTTGACGCTAAAGCTCGCTCCGGTCTGTTCGCCCATCTTGTTCCGCGTCTTAGGCGTCTCGACGACGTTATTTGCTCCTTGTGGTTGTAGCTCAGTGCGCACGAACATCTGACCGCTATCGACCACAACATGTACGTTTGTTTTCTTTCCGTCGTCTTCGGTGGCGTTGTCGCGCACGATAATCGTGCTGTTGGGCCGGACGACGAGTGTGGAGCCGTCAGCCATGCTGACGCGCGCGCGCCCACTGGCCTGGGTCTGAACGGTATCGCCGGGATAGAGTTCGGTGTCGCTGCTGGGAACAATGGTTTCGCGTGTGGCTGAGCGGATGACCCGCACGTCTCCTTCGAATGAAATAAAGCGCGCGCCTGAGGCCGGCTTCACGTTCATGCCGACTTTTCTTAGCGGGTTTCCATATTTCCAGACATAGAGCGCACCGCCGGCGGCCAGGCCGCAAAGAACTACGAGAGCCACTATCAGGTAGATAATACGTTTCTGTATTGCCCACCAATCAAAAACAAATCGACCGGTTTTTATGCTCATTCCTTTTTTGAAGCTATTTGGTCCGGCTTACTGACCGGGTAATCCGGTAGGGGCGGATAACTCAGGGGGCAACTGCAAATCACAAAACGTTTGCTTGCTAATCAATCGGCACTAAAGGCTACTGATTAAGGTCTTTAGGTGTGAAGTCGGGCAGCCGTGGACAGCGTGATTCCTCTCTGTCATCTCGCAGCGAGAACGGCAACTACTACCAACTCGAATCTAGCACAGCCGTAAGAGGACGTTCAAGCACATATGTTTAGGGGTGGCGGGTTAATTTGAGGTCTTACGAGGAATATTTTACCGGGAAACGGAGTGCGTGCGGGTGTAGTCAGGGTTGTTTTTCATCCGGGTCGTCTTCAAAAGGCGAGTCAAAATCTTCCGGAAGACTCAAGTCGATATCCATTTCAGCGTCCTTTGGCCAGATAATCGAGGCGGCTACCGAAGCGAGCAATACCGTAGCTACGACTACGAGCGAAATCCGGACCGAAATAACGATATGTAATATTTCAAGCAACATTTTTGTGCCAATAAAGGTCAGCACGATTGCCAGCCCCATTCTAAGATATTGAAACTTCTCAACCACACCGGCCAACAAGAAATACATGGAGCGCAGCCCGAGAATGGCGAACACGTTTGAAGTGTAAACAATGAAAGTATTGGTGGTGATAGCAAAGATCGCCGGAATGGAATCAACTGCAAAAACCAGATCAGTTACTTCGACAATCACCAGCACCAGTAGCAATAATGTTCCCGTCAGCTTGCCGTTAACCCGCGTAAAAAACTTTTCTTCCTCGTAGTGACGAGTGATTGGTATATAACGCGTAACTAGCCGCACGACCGGATTCTCTTCAGGTTGTATATCGGTATCTTCCTGGAGAAACATCTTGAGGCCGGTATAGACAAGGAAGGTGCCGAAGATATAAATGATCCAGTGGAAGTGATTGATAAGCGTGGCGCCGATGAAGATCATCGTGAGACGCATTACCAGCGCGCCCAGGACGCCCCAGAAGAGCACGCGGTGTTGTACCTTCGACGGCACCTTAAAGAACGAAAAAATCAAAAGAAAGACAAAGAGGTTATCAACAGAGAGCGAGAGCTCGATGACATAGCCGGTAAGAAACTTGAGGCCTAGATCCGTGCCTTGATACCAGAAGACAATTCCGGCGAAGATCATTGCCAGGGTAATCCAGACAATGCTCCAGATCGTAGCTTCGCGATATTTGATTGCGTGAGCTTTACGGTTAAAGAGTCCGAGATCCAGGCTCAGCATGAAAAGGATGAAGAGGGAAAAACCGATCCATAACCCTGCTGAGTTGCCAAGCGAGTTCATTAGTGTGAGTAAAATACCATCCGGATCACAAAGCGGCAATTGTGCTCAAGTTTATCTTAGCCTGGCTTGCCGTCCTTGAAACGAATACTAAAAGGTTGAATTCGAAAGCTGGTCCGGTTGCACGCTCAACCGGTCTCCTTTACAATCCGCGATTTGCTGGAAAGGTAATAATAATGCTCAAACAACTATCGCGGCTCGAACGCACTCGCAGCATCATTATCGTTGGTTTCGCCGTCTTAATGGCTGTAAGTCTTATTGTCTTCTACGCTCCCGGTCGAAATTCCAGCAATGTCGAACCCAGCAAAAGCACCGAAGTGGTGGCCAAGGTTGGCAGGGACGAAATCACTGTTGCCGAGGTTGCTCGACTCAAGGAAAACTACCTGCAAATGTTTGGCGGCCGGGTGAGCATGGCCCAGTTAGGGGGCTACAAACGTTTTGTTGAGGGATTGATTCGTGATCGCGTGGTTGCCCAGGAAGCCGCTCGGCTTGGTCTTTCCGCGAGTGACGCCGAAGTTGCCGAGAAGATTCGCAAGCAATTTTCCGACGCGTCGGGTCAGTTTGTGGGCATGCAACGTTATAAGGAATCAGTCACCGCACGTTACGGCGGCATGGAGGCCTTTGAGCGAACTGTTCGAGATGAGATCGCCCAGGAGAAACTGAAAACCTTCGTCTCGGCGGCGGTCAGCGTCTCGGATGATGAGGTGCAGGAAGACTACAAACGGAAAAACTCCAGCTTTGATGTTTCCTACGCCGTGATATCGGTGGACAAGCTTGCCGAAAAGATCCAACCTGGCGACGAAGAGCTAAAAAATTATTACGAACAGCACAAAACTGAGTTCAATATCACCGAGCCACAAAAAAAGATTCGCTACGTTTACATTGATCAGGCGAAGTCTGGCGAAAAGCTGCAGATCTCAGAAAAGGATCTCCGGGATGAGTTTGACAAGCTTACGCCTGAGAACAAACAGGCGGGCGTAAAAGTGCAGCAGATTCTGTTAAAGGTTGCGCGTAAGGATCTTGATGCTCCGGTTGAGCAGAAGGCTAAAGACCTGATCGCCAAAGCTCGCGCCGCAAGCCCGGAAAGTGGAGAAAAGGTTTTTGCCGATCTCGCGCGCGGGAATTCTGAGGACCCGGCAACCGCGAAGACTGGTGGTTATCTTCCGCGAGTCATTAAAAAGAACCCGAACAAAATTGATGCCCTTTATGATCGCGCGGTAGACATGCAGCCGGGCGACGTTTCGGATATCCCGATCAGATATGCCGGTAACTGGTACATCCTCCGTCGCGGGGATTCAATACCAAAGACTTTTGAGGAAGCTAAGCCGGAGCTGTTGGCTTCGTTGCGAAATCGCAAGGGTTATGCAGCGGCGGCTAAACTCGCGGAGCGCGCGCAAAATCGTTTGAAGGAAACTAAGGATCCACAGAAAGTAGGGCAGGAGTTGGCTGCCGAAGCAAGCATGAAACCCGCCGAAATGGTTAAGGAGACGCCTTTCATTAAACCAGGCGACGACGTCCCGGACATTGGCAGCAGTCAACAATTCGAAGCGGTTATTGCTCCGCTGAATAGTCCCAACGAAGTTGGTGAGCGAACCGGCGTGAAGGGCGGCTTCGCCATCCCAATGCTGGTTGAGAAAAAAGAGCCCCGCACTCCGGACTTTGAAGAAGTCAAAACGAAAGTTGCCCAGGTAGTCAAACAGCAACGAGCAACGGAGCAGTTGGAACAGAAGGCCACGGAGATTGCATCTTCAATAAATAGCGCTCCAGACTTGAAAGCGGCCGCCGAGAAGGCGGGATTCGAAGTTGAATCGGAACCTGGTTATAAACTCGGTTCGACGTTGGGGAAAATAGAAGCAAATCCCGCGCTTGACGAGGCGATCTACGCGCTCAAGAAGGGTGAAGTAACGAAGAGCCCGTTGAAAATAGGAGATAAGTTTGTTCTCTTGGGAGTGGCGGATCGCAAGGACGCTGACTTGGCAGAGTTTGCCAAACAAAGAGAACAGTTGACTCAAACAATGCTTTCGGCGAGGCAAAACCAGGTTTACGAGGATTACATTAGCGCGGTGCAACAGCGCATGAAGCAAGACGGAACAATAAAGCTCTACTCGGCAGTGCTGGCCAACCTTGAAGAGAGTGAACCTGAAATTGCACCCGTGCCCCAACGCCCGCAATTCCCGATTCCAACCAAATAAAACGACTGACTACAGACGAGCGAGGGCGCTAGAGGACGGCACAGCGACGGTCCTCGGTCGCAGTCATTTATCCATTTCAGTATCCGCGTATCAACGGCGATACTTGCGACTGCGCGACCGCGGTTCTAATCTGAAGCTCGTTACCTACCGTGGTAATCTTTAGATTGTTAAGCGCTGTTCGCGCCAGCGTGCCTTTCGCGGCCGAGAGTCGATTAATAAAGAGCGCCCCAAACTGCTTCAGTCCTTCAACCGTGTCGCCCAGATTCTTGGCCGAGTAAGTGTCAACAGTGCGCGCTGCCAGCATCAGTTCCAAATCTGTACTCGTCATACCGAGTGTGCCGTAAACCTGACGCACGGCCGTCAACTCCCGCGCAACGCTGTCGTTACTGAGACTCAAGTTTTCCAGTAGCGTCGGAGAAATGTTGCCACCGAAACCAAGGATGGCACTTGGGTCACGAGTCGCGAGCGCAATCAATTCCGGGTTGGCATGCTTGCGAGTTCGGTTTGCATCAATCACGCCGTGCACCGCATCCAGATCGCCCAGGGCAAGCGTGCTGCCATCAAGCGCCGCGACCGCCAGGTCTGGAACATTGATGTCCCATGTGCCGAACAGCCTTATTTGCCGGTCCAGTGTGAAGATGTAAATCGTTTTCCCTTGATAATTCTGTTCGGCATATTTACCGTTAGCTGCGAGCCGGCCCGCCGCAACCATCGCGCCCGCATTAAAAGTCCCCCGCGCAAGTACAGTGGTTGAAATCTTGGTAACGCCTTCCCTTGGATACTTGTAACTTAAGCCCAAGGCAATCTGATCGAACGAGCGAGGATCGAGACCAGTTTGTGTCTTAAACTTCGTTAACTCTGCAGTAATACTCGCAAGCTTTGTGGGATTCTCGGCGAGGAGTTTCGGCAACGCTTCGTCGAACACGCGATTCACGTTAATTAGCGCAACGGCGTCGGACGGAGGCAGGGAAGACAATAGACTCGGTTCTTGCCTGATTGCAGAGACGCTACGATTCCTTTGTGCCAGGCTGATGGCTGAAACGGTGAAGCTGAACACCAAAGCCATTGCGAATGATTTGAAAATACTGTTCTTCACGATAGGAAAACCCTTTCTGAATTTTGAACTCAAGCCAACTATTAACGCTACTTAGGTGGGAGATAGATTCCTGGGGGGTGCCCAACCTTGCTTTGCAACTCTACTTCGGATGCCATCTATGCATCGTGAGGTTGGCCTCATCACCACTTTACTCGTTTTCAAGCTGAAACACGTTCGACCAGGAGCGCTAATCCCATTCCGCCGCTAACGCAAAGAGTCGACAGACCCAACCGGGCGCTGCGCTTTTCCATTTCATGCAGCAGTGTTGTCGTAATTCGGACGCCGGTGCAACCGATCGGATGGCCTAACGCTATCGCACCGCCGTTTGCGTTTAGTCGATCCGGCTCGAAACTGAGCTCGCGATCGCAGGCAATCACCTGCGCCGCGAAGGCTTCGTTGAGTTCGATAAGATCGATGTCCTGGAGCGCAAGCTTTTGTCTCGACAGCAAAGATCGAATGGTCGGCACCGGACCAATGCCCATAATCTCAGGAGCAACCCCGATGACTTCGTAGTCAACGATTCTTCCTTCGGCTTGAGCGCCGGATTGTTCCAACGCTGCTTCGCTCATTACAACTACAGCCGCGGCGCCGTCAGTTATTCCTGAAGAATTTCCCGCGGTTACCGTGCCATCTTTGGAAAACACTGGCGCTAACTTCTGCATGTCCTGCAGGTTCGTCCCGGGTCGGGCGTGTTCATCGCGTGTGAAACTAAATGTTTCACCTTTGCGGTCTTTAATTTCCAAAGGAACAATTTCGGAATCAAAACGACCCGACTCTATCGCAGCTTGCGCGCGTTGCTGCGAACCAAGCGCGTACTCGTCTTGCTCGTCACGCGAAATCTGATATTGAACCGCAAGGTTCTCCGCCGTTTCGCCCATCACCAGTCCTGACAATGGATCGTTAAAGCCATCGCGATACATGCCGTCAACAAGTTCAGTATTTCCCATGCGCATCCCCCAGCGCGCTCCTTCGGCGAAGTAAGGCACGCGCGACATGCTCTCCGTGCCGCCGGCCAGCACTATTTCGGCGCGTCCGAGCATGATTTGCTGCGCTGCCAAAATGATCGCCTGCAGACCCGAGCCACAGGCCTGGTTAACGGTAAACGCAGGCACCGTCTCCGGAGCTCCGACTCGATAAGTGATCTGTCGCGCCACATTTGGACCGCCGCCGGCTTGCCGCGCGCATCCCCAAATCGATTGTTGAATCTGACCAGGGCGCAAATGCGAGCGCTCAAGACTCGCCTTTGCTGCCGCAACACCGAGGTCCGCCGCGGTCCAAGAGGCGAGTGTTCCGCCAAAGCGACCGATGGGTGTGCGCACGGATGCTGCAAGATAGACGTTTTTCATTGACAGTTTGTTAGCGAGTTTTTTATGCGAAATTTGTTGACTAAAAATGGTAGCACACGGTAGAAGTAACGGCGAAACACGCTAAGGAAACCGCTTTACACCCTCAGTCCGCTTCTTGCTACGCAAAACTGCTAGTTTGCGTAAAGCAAACATTTGCCACTCACTCAGTCGCTCCCGGTTCTGATAATTCTCCGATGTTCGAACGCGTAAACACACCGGCCCGCATAGAAGTCGCAAGATCAAAAATAGCCGAGCTGTTATCCACTCACGTTGAGTGGTTCTGTACGTTCAGCGAAGGAAACATTCAGCCCGGAAAAACTGAAGCGTTAGGCCGAAGCGAGTTGGATATTACCGTCGACCAGGCGCGGTTGATTCTTTCCTGTTGGACAGAAAAGGGAAGTCGCACCTGGAAGATTTTTGCCTGGGATTGGACGGGCGAAAAGTTATTGCTGCAGGTGTCGCGTAGGATGGGCGCTGAGCGGCCGCAGATTGAACTCGTTCCGCGTGCGGCAGCCAGCGCTATTGCGTTAACGGTTAAAGCAGCACGCCAGTCCCGTTGCGAACAACTCGGCCGGTTGGCGTGTTCGAATTACTCAGGTGCAAAAGTTGAGCGCGCCGCGTTGAGCCCGGGGGCGCGACGCGGACAGCCCGGACGCTATGCGCGTATTCTTTTGCGACAGAAGCACCAACGTATTGCGGTCACAGGTTCGGTCGCTTCCAGTAAGCCAGGTGATGCGGACAGCTTTATCTCTTCGGCGCTAATGTGGTTTAAGCGAACGAGCGAACGCACCCGTCCTCCTTACATTCAACAACTCTGGTTACTCGTTGAGAAAGATCTGGTTAAGCCAACGGCCCAATGCGTTGCTTTGCTGCGCCAGAGTCTACGAGAAACCATTGTTGTTTTCGAAATCGATCAGCAGTTAAGTGAGTTGAAGCTGGTAGATGTTCCCACGCGTGATGACTTATGGAAACGGCGGCTGAGTCGTTTTCCACCGGTCGCCGTGGCCGAGTCGAGCGAAACTGCCAAGCGTCTGATTACCCTGGCGCCGGAGGCAATTGATATGGTCATCGCCCGCCATGGTGAAACGCTACGTTATTTTGGTTTGCCCTTTGCGCGTGTGCGCCGAGTGATGGGAAGCGAGCGACTCTGGTTTGGCGTCGAAGGATCGCGACGTCGACTGCTGGAGGACAAAACTGAAAACGAATGGACTAATCTTTTGATCGAATTGCTGGAACATCGCTCCGCGAATGCTTCCGATCACCACCACGCACTCTATCGAAACGCAGCTGAAGCATGGCTTGAGTCGCTGCTGAGACGCGATATTACTCGCCTTGATCCCGGATTGATCATTGCGCCACTGCACGCGCAGTTTAGGACAGCACGCGGCGGCGTACTGGGCGTTCGGCCGGTCGATTTGCTGGCGCTGAGGCGTGATGGGAGGCTGGCAGTTATCGAGTTGAAAGTCTCAGAAGCTCGCGAGCATGTATTGCAGGGAGCCGACTATTGGCAGCGAGTTGAGGCACACCGTCGCCGCGGGCACATCGCCCGCGCCAGGCTCTTTGGCGACCGGAAGATTAGAAACGAACCGCCGCTGGTCTATCTGGTTGCACCCACGCTCAGAGTCCATCCCGCCTTTAACACGCTGGCGCACTCAATCGCTCCCGACATCGAAATCTATCGCTTCGACATCAACGAGGATTGGCGCGCCGGAGTGCGTGTGATGCGCCGTATGCGCGTCAATTAAGTTTCACTCAATACGATGACAGCGGTTGCATTTGCAGGCCGAAGGCTTGCGGGTTCTCGCCGATAATGGCTGCGGCAAAGAAGCGAGGCACATAAAACACGTTCTCGTATCGAAACGTGGCGTCGAGCTTGCTGCGATCGGCCGTAAGCGCGCAAATGCTGCATTGCTTATTTTGATCGTTGATTAGAAATTTCAGGTCGCGTGCCGTTTTCTGTTCGCCACGATTATAAGCAAGCAGTGCCAGCGCCTCCTTCATCGGATCCTCTTTAAATTGTTCGACGCTCTTGCTGATGTAACGCGCCGCGGCATCAGCGGATTTTCCCACGTCTAATAGATCCTCCGGCGATAAGCCAAAGCGTTCGGCAGTCTTCGGGAGAAACTGAAACATACCAATGGCGCCCACGGAGTTTGGCAGTTCAATATTTACGTATTCCGATTCGATCAGCGGAATGTAAACTCCGATGAGCGGTGACACGTTACGGGCCTTGAACGCTGCGATCAACGTCGGCGCCTGGGCCTGTCCCCGCTCAAAGACGAGGCGTGCATCGCCCTTTCCTAATTGATCGCCCCGATTGTTGCCAATCCGCCGCGCATATTGATTGACGGCTTGCTGAATGTCAGCCACGAAGTCGGAAGTAAATTCGTAGTTGCTTCCTGACATCACGCGTGCGATCCGTTGGGCCTGTTCGGAAACAAAGGCCGAGCGCTCGGCCGGCGTCATCTGCTGGTAAATCTTACCGGACGGGTTGGTCTGGGCATTGGTTTGCTGCGAGCTGGTTACGCAAGAAATTATCAAGGCCAGAAGTATTAGAAGCATCTTTTGCGAGTTCATTTTTTGTTCCTCATTTGTTTTGATCTGAAACAACGTACCCGGTTTTTGCTAAGTTGCCTTACATTAAATTAAGCGAGGAATCAAAGCGAAAGTGTTCATTAAGTAAAACCGGCAAGCGAGAAATCGAGCCAAAAGTGTTCATCGATATTCGATAAATTTTCCTCGCGTTGACTTTATTCTTCATGAATTTGGACAGACTGAAGTTTGCTGGACGACCGATGTTAGAATCTCGCACGATGACGGCGCTTACGATTGATGGTGTTATGGGCGATGACTTGACGGGACTGCTTATCGAATGGCAGCGGGGAGACAGGACCGCGCTCGATAAGTTGACGCCCCTGGTATACGACGAGATACGACGCATTGCGCATCGCTACGTGCAACGAGAGCGTGAAGGCCACACGCTGCAAACTACGGCACTCGTGAACGAGGCATATCTTCGCCTGGCGGGTCAGCAGCAGATTAACTGGCAGAATCGCGCGCACTTCTTCGCAGTGACCGCCCAGGTGATGCGTCACATTTTGATCGACTATGCGCGCCGGAGGCATTACGTCAAACATGGCGGTGAGGCGAAGCGAATTGAGTTCAGTGAGGCTCTCGCCACGCAAGGAGCGGCGCTAATGTCGGGGCCGCGTGCTGCGGAATTGTGTGCGCTTGATGAAGCTCTGGATGAACTTGCTAAACTCGACCCTCGCAAGAGTCGAGTGGTGGAGCTGCGCTACTTCGGCGGGTTGAGCCTTGATGAGACCGCGGAAGTGCTCAAAGTTTCATCCATGACTGTGCGCCGCGACTGGCGCGCGGCGAAAGCATGGCTGTTTAGAAGGATGAAGGGTGAAGGATGAAGAAGGAAGGTTTTTATCCTTCATCCTTCCAACTTCACGCTGGCCTGTTATGACTCCTGAACAATGGCAAGAAGTAGAGAGCGTTTTACAGGCGGCACTTGATCGTCCACCGCATGAGCGCTCTTCGTTTCTCGATGAAGTCTGCGCGGGTAACAAGCAGATGAAAGCGGAAGCAACTTCACTGATTGACGCTTACCATGAAGCAGGGGACTTCATTGAACAACCGGCAATTGCACAAGACGCGCGCGTTTTAGTCGGCGACGACGTCGACCGCAAAATCGGACATGGCATCGGGCCCTACAAAATCATCGAGCGCCTTGGCGCGGGCGGCATGGGTGAAGTTTATCTTGCTGAGGATGCACGGCTCGACCGGCTCGTGGCCTTGAAAATTCTGCCGGCTTACTTTGCGTCTGACGAGAACCGCCTAAGGCGCTTTCAAAGGGAAGCCCGGGCCGCATCGGCTTTGAACCATCCAAACATCCTTACGATTCATGAAGTAGGAGAGAGTGGTGGAGTTTATTTTATCGCCACTGAGTTCATTGACGGGCAAACGATTCGCGAGCTGGTTCGGAAGCAGGAGTTGTCTCTTGAAGAGATCTTGGATATCGCCGAGCAGGTTGCTTCCGCGCTCTCGGCTGCGCACACCGCAGGCATCGTGCATCGCGACATCAAGCCCGAGAACATCATGCGGCGCGCCGACGGTTTGGTAAAGATTCTTGATTTCGGAATAGCCAAACTGATGGAACCCCGGACTGCAGGCGACTTCAATCAAACCCAGCCGGACGGAAGGACGCACACTGAAGCTGGGATAGTGATGGGTACGGTGAACTACATGTCGCCGGAGCAGGCGCGCGCGCTGCCGGTCGACGAACGCACCGACATTTGGAGTCTCGGCGTGGTGCTCTATGAAATGCTGACGCAGCGGCTGCCGTTCCTCGGCGCCACGCGCATGGACACCATGGTTGCAATTCTCGATCGCGAACCCGCGCCGCTTTCCGACGCTGCAAATGATCACTGCCCATCGCTGTTGCAGCAGATCGTTCACAAGTGTTTGCACAAAGAAATGGCGGATCGCTTTCGCACCGCTAGTGAGTTGCTCGCGGAGTTGAGAACGGTCAGAGAACAGCTCAGTAGTGATCCACCGCCTGTGACAGCGCTGAAGACACTGCCTGCGACTGCGAGAATTTCCGCGTGGCGCTCACTGTCTCGTTATACCTGGCCCATACTCGGCATCGTTCTGTTGCTTATAGTGGGGCTTGCCGGCGTGATGCTTAAGCGGCACTCGGTGTTGCAGCCTTCGTCAGGCCTTTCCAGTGCGCCGGAAGTGACGACAACAACGACAAAACTCTATTCGCAGATGAGCGACGCCGAACGACTCACCTTCGTAAACGCAGAAGAGCAGCGTATTTCAACAATGATGGGCGACCGTCCTGTGAAATTGAATGGTGATGCCGTGCGAGTCATCAAGGCATACGTGGATAATTACGCGGCTCGCAACAAACCGTCAGCCGATCTGGGCCTGGAGAGTATCAGCGAGGTCTACGGCCGGGCGCGGCCATATGTGCCGCTGATTGCTCGTTCGTTTGCGGCGCGCAAGGTCCCGGTCATTATCGGCATTTATTTGCCGGTGATCGAGTCGGCGTATCGCAATTGTTATGAGAATAGTGTTGGGGCAAAGGGACTGTTCCAGTTTCTGCCACAGACAGCAGAAAACTACGGCGTAGCGCGTCAGGACATGTGTGACGTGGAGAAGATGACGCCGGCCGCCGCGCATTACATCGCGGATCGCATGGCTGAGCTCGGAGAGGATTCGGAAAGCGTGACGCTGGTGTTACTCAGTTACAATCGCGGTCCGGAATGGGTTAGGAACACTTTGCGCGAGCTAAGAGGTACGGAGAACTACGAAAGGAATTTCTGGACGCTTTTCACCCACCGCGAAAAACTTGATGAAACCTTTCGCAACGAAAACGCTGGCTACGTGCCCAGGTTCTTCGCGGCCGCCATCATTGGCGAGAATCCGCAGACGTTCGAACTACCGCTGCCTCCGCTCTCAAGTTTGGCTGATGAAGGAGTTGCTAAGCCCTAAGCAAACCTTCGCCATGGCAAGACCTCGTAAACAGGATCGCTAACGCACGAAGACGTCTTCCATGCCTCTTTCTTTTGAAGCTGGCGGCGCTCCGGCAACAGCAATCGGACGCATGGTATTTATCGCCTGTTCGGCTGAAAGAATTCCTGAGACACGCATCTTAAACTCGTCAGGATTGCTGGCGTTGTGCAGCGCTTCTGCCATCGAGATAACACCCGATTGGACAAGTTGAAAAAGGGACTGATCAAAAGTCTGCATGCCGTATTGCGAGTGGCCCGCCGCAATGGCCTCACGAATGAGATAAGTTCTTTCTTCGTTGATTATGTAGTCGCGGATCAGCGCCGTTGAGACCATCACTTCAATCGCGGGCACGCGACCCGCGCCTTTGGCGGCTCGAACCAATCTCATCGAGACAACCGCCTTAAGAATGCCGGCGAGCTGTATGCGCACAGATTTCTGTTGGTGCGCTGGAAACGACGAAACAATGCGCATGACGGTTTCAGTGGCATCAAGCGTGTGGAGCGTTGATAAGACGAGGTGACCGGTCTCGGCTGCCGTCAATGCAGTCTCAATGGTTTCGGAGTCGCGCATTTCACCGACCAGGATCACGTCCGGATCCTGTCGCAAAGCACCGCGCAACGCTTCCGCAAACGATCTGGTATCAACATCAACCTCACGCTGCGTCACAAACGATAGTTTGTCGCGATGCAGAAACTCGATTGGATCTTCGATGGTGACGATATGCCCACTGCGCTGCGCATTTATTCGGTCGATCATCGCCGCCAGGGTTGTAGATTTACCTGATCCGGTTGAGCCGGTCACCAGAATCAGCCCGCGACGCTCCTCAGTGATGCGGTCAATTACCAGGGGCAAACCGAGCTCTGCTGAGCTTCTCGTTTTATCCGGGATAACGCGCAGGACGATGCTCACGGTGCCTCGCTGTTGAAAGATGTTCGCGCGAAATCTTCCCAAACCCTCGACTCCGTATCCGATGTCACATTCCGAGGCTTCTTTGAACCGCTGCTTCTGGCGGTTGGACATCATCGCGAACGCCATGTCCAGAGTGTCCTCCGGCTTCAACCGGGGAGCGTCGGCAAGCGGGTGCAGTTCGCCCGCGACGCGCATGAAGGGAAACGCGCCGACTTTAAGGTGGAGGTCAGAGGCGCCATGGCTGGCCGCAACTCGTAATAGATCATCAATTTTTGGGGGCATCGAATGGACCTTTCGAAACTCTAGAAAATCTGGCTAGCGAGTCTGTTGATTTTTGCGCCGGAAGGAGCGCTTGAACTAATTTGCGGGGCGCATTTCCCGATAACGAGTGGGAAATGCTGTACCGAATATAGCCTGACCGATTGAGAAGCGTCAACGCTGACGTTCTCCAGGCCTCGCCGGTAGGATGGGGAACTTCCGACGACCAACTTCGAAGGAAGATTCAACTCCTGGGTTGAACCGTTAGTCTTTGCTTGTCCTCTTTAGTTACCGCCCGGCATACCGGCGCGCATTAATGACTGGCGCCTCCCGCAAAACAAAGCAGCGAGCAAGTTGCCTCGCTCGCTGCTGTTGTTCCAAAGAATAAAGCTACTTTGTTTACTCGATCGCGTTAGCCACTGTCTGAAATTTCATCACCGGTTCGCGTGGTTGGTTACTGACGCTAACATCGGTCGCTTTTTCTGCTTCGAAGCCGTTGTTGCCCGGTTGTGAGCTCTTGGCCGCGTTTACATAGGTGAGCCACTCGCCGGGAGCCTTTCGGTCTCCCTTAGTGATTTCAAAGAAAGCCGACTGAATCTTTTCAGTTATCTCACCCCGACCGCCAGTCCCTACCGTAATGCGATCGACGGAGCGAATCGGAGTAATCTCCGCGGCCGTTCCGGAGAAGAATAGTTCGTCAGCGACGTAAAGCGCGGCGCGTTGAATGGTCCGCTCCTTCACCGTGATGCCCAGCTCCTGGCAAATCTGAATCACGCTGTCACGCGTAATTCCCGGCAGGATCGACGACGAGAGCGGTGGTGTTAGGACGACCCCATTGCTAACCAAAAAAATATTCTCGCCCGAGCCTTCCGAAACGTAGCCGCGGTCATCCAGCGCAATGCCCTCCGCAAAGCCGTTGAGCAATGCCTCCATCTTGATTAGCTGGGAGTTCATGTAATTTGCGCCGCTCTTGGCCATGGCCGGCATTGAGTTTGGCGTCAGACGATTCCAGGTCGAGACGCAAACGTCCACGCCTTTTTCGATCGCTTCGTCTCCGAGATACTTGCCCCAGTCCCAGGCGCCGATGTAACAAGCGAGCGGGTTGGGAAAAGGATTAACTCCGAAGGCCGGGTGCTCTTCATCGAGACTGCGGAAGAGAATTGGCCGGATGTAGCACTGTTCCAAACCACTACGCGCGACTAACTCGACAGACGCATCGCATAACTGATCCAGATTCAAGCCGTGGTCCATGCGATAGATTTTCGCTGAATTCAGGAAGCGCTGCATGTGCTCGTGCAAGCGAAAAACCGCGGGCCCCTGTTTGGTCGCATAACATCGAATGCCCTCAAAAATGCTCGACCCGTAATGAAGAACATGCGACATCACGTGCACGCGGGCGTCGTTCCACTTTATGAATTGACCATCGTGCCAAACGACGTCGCAAATGCGCGGAGTTGTCGAATCTTTCGCTTTGCCATCTTTTTGGAACATACTGTTCTACTCCTTCCGGAACTCAATTTCGGAAAACGGACCGCGAGGAAACTCAAACCTCCAATCGTCTGCAGAAACTATTAAGAGGTCATTCTACAGGAGTCTTTCTCATTTCAGAAAGAACGCATTTATGGGGTAATAGGTCAGTTTGATGTCCGATAAGCTTTAGCTTGTCGCCGAGTCACGACAAACTAAAGTTTATCGGACACTTTCAACGAAACTGATGCAGCACGATTTATGGGCTCTCGGGAACATGGCACGATACAGTAAGTCTACTTTGATTGGCAAGGCAGGTAACGCAAACTATTAGTTTGCGGTTCCGCTTTTGGGGGCAAGCTAACCTTTGTCTTTACGACTGTCATAGCCGAGCGCGGCAACTAACCGTTTGCGCTACAAAAGCTGAGACATCACACCTTTGGCAAGACGTGCTTGATTCAAGGGGTTTGGCAAAGTACCATCAAAATGCTGTTGCAAATAGCAAAGACTGTTAATCATCCATGCTTTCCGGTGACCATAAGGGATATTCCCTGCGTTCCGGTTCAAAGCCTGAATAGGCGGCTAATTCGTTGCCTAATTGTACTAGTCCTGATTCTGCTTTCAATTCTCTTTACCGATTGTCGCATGACTGAAAAAACCGAATCACACCCACCCGCAAGCCAGCAAGTGAACCAAGACAACGACGCAATCGCAATTCATCGACGAGCGATTGCCATTGACATGCACGCTGATACTCCGCAGCGCCTTTTGGACGAACAGGTGGATCTGGCCCAGCGGCTACCTGACGGCCATTTCGATTCAGTTCGGGCGCGCGAGGGTGGACTCGACGCCCAATTTTTTTCTATTTGGGTCGAACCGGAACTTTTTGGCGGAGGCGGACCGCGGGCGGTCAAACGTGCGGACGATCAGATTGCTGCCGTGAAGGCGCTCGCCGAAAAACATCCGGAAACCTGGCAACTCGCGACGACTGCCGCTGATATACGTCGCGTTGCTGCGGAAGAAAAACTGGCAGCGTTAACCGGTCTCGAGGGAGGTTATGCGATTGACGAGAAGATCGAAAACGTCGAGCGTTACTACAAAATGGGCGTGCGTTACATGTCGCCGGCATGGAATGTCAGCACCAGCTGGGCCGGCTCTTCTGGGGATGAAATTGGCCGCACACGAGGCTTGAATGATTTCGGCAAAGCGGTGATTCGTGAGATGAACCGGCTCGGCATGATGGTCGATGTTTCGCACGTTTCCGACCCGACGTTCTGGGACATCGTAAACACCTCGACCAGGCCGGTAATCGCGACGCATTCCGGTTGCCGCGCGATTGCCAATGTTCGCAGGAATCTTACAGACGATATGATTCGCGCGTTAGCGAAGACGGGCGGCGTCGTGAACGTTATTTTCTACCCTGAACATCTCGAGCCGGGCTGGAGCGAAAAGAAGAATAAAGTTGACGCAGCGATCGCTTCTGAGGTGCAGCGCGCTTCCGAAGAGGAAAAGGGCGACGCTGCGCACAAAAAACTGGCACGCGATCATGTGCGACGCGAAGAGTATGCTAAGCAGTTGCCGCCCGTAACTGTTTCGCGGCTGGTCGATCACATCGATCACGTTGTGAAACTGGTTGGCATCGATCACGTGGGAATCGGAACAGACTTTGACGGTGTACAGTCGACTCTAAGTGACCTCGCTGACGTTTCCCAATTGGCTAACCTAACGGGCGAGTTGCTGCGACGCGGCTACTCGGAAAGCGACATCGACAAGATTCTCGGTGGCAATATGCTGCGTGTCATGGAAGTCAATGAAGGATTGGGCCATTGAGACCTCGAATTGGTTTCCACGCGCCGATCAAAGGCGGCCTCCACCAGGCGCTCGTCATCGCCAAAGAGACTGGTTGTGACACAGTGCAAATTTTTTCGCGCAATCCGCGAGGCTGGGCAGCCAAACCGCTTTCGCTTACTGATATAGCGCAATTCAAAAGAATACGGCGGCAAACTAAACTCAAGCCCGTTGTCATCCACTGCAACTATCTGGTCAATCTCGCCGCCTTCGATAGTCTCCTACTGCAAAAGTCGCGTGCTTCTTTTCGCGAAGAAATTGAGCGAGCGCTCCTGCTTGGTGTCGACTATCTCGTAGTGCATCCGGGCAGCGCGCGCGGGGCTTGTGAGGCTGACGGAATTCGTACGTGCAGCGAGAGTATCAAGGTCGCTTGTCGCCAGTTGAATCTGGGCAAGCTGCGAATCCTGCTGGAGAACACAGCGGGACAGGGCGAGTGTATTGGTCATCGCTTTGAGCATCTGCGCGAGATCATGAATAGCTGTCCAAAGATCCCTCTGGGCGTTTGCTTCGACACCGCGCATGCATTCACCGCCGGTTACGACATTCGTGAGGAAGACGGCCTCGAAGCCCTAATCGATAAACTCAAGGGCACGGTAGGAACCAGAAATGTCCGCGCCATCCACTTCAACGATTCTCGCGCTGCCTACAACTCGCGCGTCGATCGCCATTGGCACATTGGCCAAGGCCACATTGGTGGCAATGCCCTGCGACGCCTCGCTCAACATCCTAAACTCGCTCACGCCGCCTTTATCCTCGAAACACCCTACGACGATCCGCGAGCTGATCTAAAGAACCTTGAAATGCTTCGCTCATTTGTAGAGAGTACTGATGCAGTTTGAATACTACCGCCAGTGCGAAAGTTTCGGTCCCATGAGGTCATCAGTACTACCACGCGGTATCGGGTGGGTCATCGCACCGAATGAATCTAATATGGAAACCACCGAAGCGTTGGGTTAAGCGCTGGTGGCGACGGTGACCCACCGGCTACCGCCTGGTGGTACTGACCTCATCGCACCGCATGTCGCTAAGTGCGCATCGTTCAAACTGCATCAGTGCCTGGAAGCGACAGGTTAGACAAATACTGAAATGCTGCGTTAGGATATTGCCTGGAACCAATAGAATGATGAAGAGTTTTCAACCAGTCTCCAAACTCCTCCTAACGGTGCCGCTTCTGCGGCGTGCTTTCTAAGCGCGGTCTCTCGCGAAGCGGCGAACTCCTACTCAAAACATAGATTGCCTACGCCAACTGGCGCGCGCGAGCGCAAACCACAGTTTGCGTTACGAATAATTCATGTTAAGTGTAGACACCTTCAGGAAAAACAATCATGGATGAAAAATATTTCCCGGAAAATATAGAAAACAAGTGGCAGCAACATTGGGAACAGACCAAAGCTTTCCAGGTTACTGAAGACGATCCTCGTCCGAAGTTTTATTGCCTCGAAATGCTGCCTTACCCATCGGGTTTTCTGCACATGGGCCACGTGCGCAACTACTCCCTCGGCGATGCGCTTGCCTGGTATAAGCGTCTTCGTGGGTTCAACGTGCTCCACCCGATCGGCTGGGACAGCTTTGGCCAGCCCGCCGAGCAGGCGGCTATAAAGCGTGGGGTTAATCCGCGCGATTGGACGGAAGACAACATTGCGCACATGCGCGGCCAGCTGAAGCGGCTCGGGATCGGCTACGACTGGTCGCGCGAAATTGCGGCCCATCGTTCGGATTACTACAAATGGGATCAGTGGTTCTTCCTGAAAATGTATGAGCGCGGCCTCGCTTACAAAAAAAAGTCGCCGGTTAATTGGTGTCCAAAAGAGGGGACCGTACTCTCAAACGAACAATCTTCAGGGGGCGTCTGTTGGCGTTGCGGCGCGAAGGTGGAGAAGCGAGATCTTGAACAGTGGTTTCTCCGCATAACTGAATACGCGGAACAGCTCGTCGAGCACATCAGTGAAATCGAAGATAGTTGGCCGGAGAAAGTGCTCAAGCGACAGCGTGACTGGGTCGGTCGCAGTGAAGGCGCGTATATCGACTTCGCGGTTAAGGACAGTGACAAGAAGATTCGTGTGTTTACGACGCGCATCGATACCATCTTCGGAGCTACCGCTATTGTGCTTTCAGCCGAGCATCCGCTCATTGATGAGTTGCTCGCAGCGTCGCCATTGAAGAACGAAGTGATGGCATTTGCCGGCAAGGTAAAGTCAGAAAAAGCTGCGCGCGTTGGCGTTGCCGAGGAAGAAGAGTCGAAGGAGGGAATCAACACCGGCGTTCTGGCGATAAATCCTTTTAGTGGCGAGAGCATTCCGGTTTGGGTGGCAAACTACGTGCTGATCGAATACGGCACCGGAGCGGTAATGAGCGTTCCGGCCCATGACGAGCGGGATTTCGAATTCGCGCAAAAGTACTCGTTGCCGATTCGTCGCGTCATTGAGCGCATTTCGCATCAGCAGGAATCAATCGTCCATGACCACCTGAGCGCGGATCAATCGATCGCGATGCCACATGCCTTCACTGACTACGGCATCCTGGTCAACTCGGGAAACTGGAGCGGAAAACTCTCGAAAGACGCGATTGTCGAGATGACCAGGAACGCCGAGGCGCACGACTTTGGCGAGGCCGCTATCACCTATCGCATTCGCGACTGGGGCATTTCGCGCCAACGTTTTTGGGGCGCGCCGGTTCCTATTATTTACTGCGAAAAGTGCGGCATGGTGCCGGTAGCTGAAAAAGACCTGCCTGTTATGTTGCCTGAGCGGGCGGAATTTACAGGCTCAGGTGAATCTCCGTTGGCGGGCGTAGCGGACTTTGTGAACACCACCTGTCCCAAGTGTGGCGGCGAGGCGAAGCGCGACACCGACACTATGGATACGTTCGTGGATTCGTCCTGGTATTTTTTCCGCTATTGCGACCCGCGCAATGAGTCAGAGCCGTTTGATCCGGAGATCACCAGGCAGTGGACTCCGGTAGATCAATACATTGGCGGCGACTCACATGCCGTCATGCACCTGATCTACACACGCTTTTGGACAAAGTTTATGCGGGACATCGGTCTCGTTTCTTTTGATGAGCCGGTAAAGAAACTGCTGACGCAGGGAATGGTGACGAACCGTATCGAGGGAACTGACGAGTGGAAGGCCATGTCGAAGAGTCTCGGCAATGGTGTCGATCCCGACGAAATGATTGCCGCCTTCGGTGCGGACGCGGCGCGCTTGTTCATACTCTTTGCCGCGCCGGTGGAAAACGAACTGCGTTGGTCCGAGACTGGAATCGAAGGGGCGGTCAGATTTTTGCGGCGCCTTTACACAATGGTTTGGCGTTGGCACGAACGGTTGTCCAGCCTGGGAACAGCGATGCCGGACGAAGAGGTAAGCGCCGGCGCCAGAGCTTTAAGACGCAAGACTCACCAAACGATTGCGAAGGTCACGAGCGACTTTGAAGGGCTGCATCTCAACACAATCGTGGCAGCGTTGATGGAGTTGTTCAATGAGCTCAGCGATCTTAATGCCGATCCCGATACCGCTTCACAGGTCGACGTGTTTGCTGTGCGTGAGGCAATTGAGAGCTTAGTGCTGATGCTCGCTCCCTTCTCGCCGCACATTGCCGAGGAGATGTGGGAGAGCCTGGGCCATGCCGGCGGACTGTTGCAATCCGCGCGCTGGCCGCAGGCGGATCCAGAGCTGGCCCGCCGGGATGAACTGGAAATTCCGATCCAGGTAAACGGTAAGCTGCGTTCCCGGTTGTTGGCTTCGCCGGAAGTCACCGAAGAACAATTACGCACGGCGGCTCTCAACGATGAGAGGATTCGCAGCTTGATTGATGGCCATGAGGTTGTAAAAGTTATTGTTGTGCCGCAGCGGTTAGTAAACGTGGTGGTCAAGTAACTCCGGTTAGTCAATCCTCACTGCGTTTCTCATTAGCACCGTGACTTTGACCGGTCGTTTAGTGATCGCGTTCGGAATGAAACCCTTTAATCGGTTTTCGGTTTGTCGCACTAAATTCAGCACGCTAAAGCCATCGTGCTAATGAGAGCAATACGCGCCGACCACAGCATCGATGGTTAGACGCAAAACTTGGCTTATGTTAGATTTAGCTTCGGCCGCGACTTAACTGGGCGTGTGATCCCAACCTTTTCAATAAATGAAAGAATGTCCAGCCTGTAGGCGCTGTTTCCCCGATGAAATAATCCACTGTCCGCAGGATGGCGATGCCACCACGCCATCGCTGTTGGGCGAACCCGTTCTCGATGCGCGCTATCAATTGGAGCGTCGACTGGGCCAGGGGGGAATGGGAGTCGTTTTTCAAGCGCGACATATTTTTCTCAAGACATCTCACGCGATCAAAGTGATCTTGCCGGATTTGGTCGGCAACGATCCCATGCTGGTCACCCGGTTTCGCCAGGAAGCTCTCGCCGCCGCCGCCATACGCCATCAAAACATTATCGCCGTCACTGACTTTGGTGTCGTACGAGGCACGATGCCTTTTCTGGTAATGGAGTTTGTTAACGGGCGATCGCTCCAGGACATCCTTGCCGAAGAAAGAGTGATGGCGCCGGCGCGGGCGTTGGAATTTGCGTGCGCCATCGGCGCCGGCGTGGGCGCAGCGCACAAACAAAACATCGTGCATCGCGATCTGAAGCCCTTGAACATAATGACGCAAACCGGGCAGCCGGTAGCGGAAGGATTGAAGATACTCGATTTTGGTTTGGCAAAGATCAAGTCGGGGGAATTGCTGGGTTCTTTTGTACAGGCCAAGACCAGCGGCATGATGGGCTCGCCTTTTTATATGGCGCCGGAACAGTGGTCAGACGATGAACCCGACGCTCGCGCCGACATCTACAGTCTGGGAATTATTCTTTACCAGATGCTAGCGGGCGATGTTCCCTTCAAGGGTTCATCGATTCCTTCAATCATGAAGAAGCACTTCACGCAGCCGCCGCCCAGTTTCAAGTCCGCCGGTATCGACGTGCCGCCTCGGCTGGAGGCAGTTGTGCGGCACGCGCTGGAGAAGGAACTATCAGCGCGAACGCCCACGGTCGAGGTTTTTATCGCGGAACTGAAAGAGGCGGTAGCTGCCGGTGGCTTGACGGTACAGGCCGGACGACAAACTGGTCCCGTTACTCCAGACGAAACCATTTACGCGCCCGCCTCAACGACAGGTGCGCAGCAGCACTCAACCGCTGCGTCATTCGACTTGATGGACGGAACGATCAGCTCTTCTGCTCTGGGTCCTGAGGAACAAGCGAAGCTGGCTGCCTCTCGCGCAGCTTTTGACCGGGAACAAGAGGAAAAAGGGCGAGTATCTCGCGCAGAACTGTCGCGCCAGTCTGAAGAGCAGCGCAAGGACCAGGAAGAAAGAGAGCTGAGGCGAAAAGAACAAGAGGAGCGGTTTCTCAAGGAGAGGCAAGAACGCGACGAACGCGAGCGCCAGCAGCGCGAACAGATTGAACGAGTCGAACGTCAAGCGAAAGAACTCGAAGAACGTCTGGCGCGCCTGGCTACCAGTATCCCTCCGCCTCAAACTACTGTGATCGATGCTGAGGCCACTCAGGTGCAGCAGGGCGTCAGATCGGGAACGGTCGGCAACAACAGTATTCCCGGTGTGGCCCCCAACCTTCGCGATAGTGCCGGTTCGCCGTTGGTAGTCTCATTTCCACCTAAAGCGAAGAGCAGTGCAATGTTGATAATCGGGGCCGTGGTCCTGTTTGTTCTGCTGGTTGGCGGAGGCACCGGTGCGTACTTAATGATGCGGTCTCGAGCCACGACCGGAACCAACATCAACGGAAACAAATCCACACCAGCGCCCACGAGCGAAACGCTACCCAAAGCGGACTTGGTCGAGATTCCAGGTGGAACATTTGAGATGGGCCGAAACGATGGACCACCACAGGAGCGGCCGGAGCACACCGTAACGGTGCAGAAGTTTTTAATGGACCGGACGGAGGTGACTAATGCTGAGTACGCTGCATTTGTGCGCGATATGAATTACGAGGCGCCGAGCGACTGGATTAAGGGGAAGCCACTGGCTGGTCAGGAGCGTTGGCCGGTTGGAAACGTATCCGCAAAAGACGCTGAGGCTTTTGCTGCCTGGCGTTCAAAACGAGACGGAATCACCTATCGCTTGCCAACGGAAGAGGAATGGGAGTTCGCAGCCCGCAATGGCGGTCAGTTCAAATCCTTCCCCTGGGGCGACACTTTTGAAGAAAGGCACGCGGTGTTAAAGGGAGCTACCCCCAGACCAGTCGGTTCTTATCCCGAAGGCAAGAATCGATGGGGAGTATTGGATCTCATTGGAAACGTTTCAGAGTGGACCTCGTCGAAAGCGTCCGTCTACAGCGGCAGGCAGATACCAGCCGCAAACAGGGACTGGCTGGTGCTGCGCGGAGGGTCATATGCAAGCGATCCAAACGATCCGCTAATACCCATCTCGGCAACGTACAGAGATTGGTTTAGCCCCACGATGAGACACCCAACTTTCGGTTTTCGCTTGGTTCGCTCTGATCAGTAGGCAATGTAACGCAAACTGTAGAATTGCGACCGTCTCACTTGATACTTCAACGTCTTCACTGGCCGCGGGCGTCTCGCCCGCCCGCTCCGAGATACGTTGACCTTAACTCCCGATGTTTGCGCCTGCCGTACGCGGGCGGGCGAGACGCCCGCGGTCCCAGTGAAAACGTTCGTCAACTGTAGGCTGGTGTCGCAAATAAGAACTTTCCGTTACTACCGCCTTGCCAGTTGGCTCATCTTCCGCAAACTGAGCTACAATCCGCCACGGTTTTAATTGCCCTTCGTCAGGATGCTATCCAAATTTCTCGTCGCGTATGCTTAAGGCTAGAATCGCGAGTTAACCTGGGAGAGTATTGATGAGAGTTTCCTCGAATTTTCGTTCAGTTTTAACGTTTGTTGCGCTTTCAATGGGTTTGTCCTTCGCCGGTGTCTGCGCTGCGGGACAGGACGTTGGGGCGGATGTCATTGGCGGCGCTGGAATTTTCAGGCCGAAAAATCCGGAGGCCAGGAAACGCACCACCAGAACAGCGCCGGTGGTTAAGCGCGGTTCCGCTTCGCGCACGACAGCGCCTGCGAATGCGGGCCTCGCTGATCGAATTGAAGACCTATTGGACAAAGGAAATCAATTTCGCGATGCGCGCCGTTTCGCCGAAGCTGAAGCCGCCTACCAAAGCGTTCTCAAACTCAAAGCCAACGACGGGCGCGCCGCTTACGGGCTTGGCAACGTTTATTCCGACCAACAACGCTGGGAGGAAGCTGAGCTTGCCTACCGCAATGCCGCGCTGTGGAGCCCATCTGACGTCGATGCGCTGGTCGCTTTGAGTGTGGTTCTGGTGCAGCCACGTACTGGCGCCGGCAATGCCAAACGGTTTGTTGACGCTGAAAGTTTTGCGCGCCGCGCAATTCAGCTTCAACCGAAGAATGCAGTCGCCTGGGATCGGTTGGGAGTTGCACTTCAGGCGCGCGGCCTATTCAACAACGAGACCGAGAATGCTTATCGTCGTGCGGTGGAACTCGACCCTGAGTTTCCAGTGGCCTATGCGCATCTCGCTCGGGTCCTGAATCGGCTAGGACGGCGGGATGAGGCCGCGCCGCTTTATGAAAAGGCGACAGAGCTGGCGAAGGATCCGGCTACCTTGAACCTGATTGCCGAATCGCTGCAGGCGGAACAGCAATGGCAAAACTCTGAACCGGTTCTAAAACGGGTCCTCGAAATCAATCCGCGAAATCCGACCGCACTTTATTTGATGGGCCGGATGCTGGTGGTCCTCAAGAGGTACCAGGAGTCGGAGTCCTATTTGAAACTGGCTACCGAAGTAAGTCCGCGCGCTTTTCAACCATTCAATCTTCTCGGTCGTACTTATCTCGCGCTCGATCGCTTCGAGGAAGCAGAGGTAACTTACGAGCGCGCGGCGCAGTTTGCATCGCCGGGCGATCGCAAGCAACTGGCTGGAATCTACGGTTTTGAAGGTGTGGGCGACGGTTTTCTGAAGGTAAAGAAGAAGCCCAGCGCGGAGCGCGCTTACAAGAAGGCGCTCGAACTCGATCCCGCAAATAAGGATCTGGAAAAGAAACTTGCGCAAGCGCATTGATGCCTCGGTTGGCCGGCGAAGTGGTCGTCTCAAGCTCAATTTCAGAAGGAGCAGATCTCTCTCATGAAGCGTTGCCCGAAGTGTGGTCGCAGTTTCCCCGACGAAGATCAAAAGTATTGCACCATTGATGGCGGCAAGTTAGTCACGACTGACAAACTCTTCGATCCCAATGCGACGATCCAGGGCACGTCGGCTGACCTTGTAACCCCATCAGCGGAGTCGCCCATAGAAAAACCGGCAAGCAGTCCGGAGCCCGACTTCGGCGAAACAATCGCCACCTCGTCTTCAGCTCCAACAGCAGTCCTTCCACGGAAGACGGGACCCACGGGTTCACCAATCTCTTCGAGTGTGCCGCCTCCGCCAACAATGCCGCCACCCCCACCCGCTGCAGCGCAGCCGTTACCGCAAGTGCAGAGCGCGCCATTACCCCAGAGCGGTGGCTTGACGCCGAGCGCGTCAGTAGTGCCACTTCCGGCCGCTCCGAAGACGAAATCAAAGCTTCCTTTAATCCTCGGTATTCTGGCCTTGTTGTTCATGTTTGGGGCTGCGGCCTTGATCGCCGGATTGTACTTATTCCTGATCAAGCCGAGGCGCGACGCGATGCAAGCCAGGCCACCGGTCGTCGTAAAACAGAACCAGAATGAAAACCTCAACAACAACACAAATACCAATAGTGAAGAAGCAAAGACTGAAGGCGAGAAAACGGAAAGCGAGTTTGTGGCGCCACCGAATACCGCCCAGTTTACAAATTCACAAACGAACCTCGATGGAAAACTCGCCGAGCACTACTTAGCTTTCTCGTTCTACTATCCCGACAGCTGGGACGTAGACCCGAAAGCGGGAGTGGCGGGCGCCAGCAGCTTTGCGAAGGTCGAGAGAAGGTTGCCGCCTGACTTCACCCAGGAGAACTTTGCGGTCGGCTGGTATACGAGTAAAGGAACGTTCGCTGCAGACGAAGCAAGGTTTCCTCAGCTAGTGGCAGTGTTGAGCACTAATCTGTCAAGGAACATCCCCGAATATCGAAAGGTGTCGGAAGGGCCCACGAAAATTAATTCGCTCGATGCTTATGAGTTTAGATGGGTGGGACTTTCGAAGGGTACGGAAAAAGGCGACCTTCAATTGTGGGGGCGAGTGGTGTTTGTGCCTACTGGCGTAGCCGGTGATAGCAACGGGGCCACCTTAACGATGTTTACAACTTCGCTGGCCCCCGAATTGTCGAGTGTCGAAGACGTTGGCTCGAAGGGCGAACTGCCAGTCATTCTTGAATCGTTTCGGTTTGGAAAGGCCCACTAAGCTGTTTTGAGCGCAAATTTTTCTTGCGCGCGCGGGCGGAGACAGTTCCGTCAGGGTTGTGTTACTGCTCGAGTTTCATTAAAAGTTATTTCGAATGATATGCTCAGGTGGGTACATCGTCGATAGCAGGTAACAAATGCAAGTGAAGAAGAAGGACAACCCTGAAAAACCATTATGGACGCCGGCGCGGATCGCCTTCACCGTGCTCGTGCTCTCACTCGTGGCAGCTTTTGGGATTTCCAGTTGCAGCTCCAACGACGAACCGCATAAGTCGCCGGCAGAGGTGGCCAGAAAAGGTAATGCTCCGAATAGCGCTGTCCCGCCCGCCAGGAACGCCGCGCCGGCGCCGCTGACAATGCTGCCTGTGAGCGTGACTGAGGCGGAACTTAGAGCCGTAGCTGGAGCCCCAATAAAGCTTTCAAACTACGCCGGGAAAGTTTTGCTCGTTAACCTCTGGGCGACGTGGTGCAATCCCTGCCGGCTGGAGACGCCGGAACTGGTCAAACTGCACAAGGAGTTTCGCTCGCAGGGAGTAGAGATGGTCGGATTATCCACCGAGAATCCGGATGCTTCCGCCGAAAGCGTGCGCGCATTTGTTCACGACTTTGAGGTGGATTACAGAGTTGGTTGGGCCACTCCGGAGGTTGCGATAGCCCTGATGCAAGGGCGCGACGCGATACCGCAAAGCTTTGTGATTTCACGCAGCGGTCGCGTGGTCAAGCGGTTCGTGGGATTTAACCCGGTATATACGCCACCACAGCTAAGAGAAGCTCTTCAGGAAGCCCTCAACGACAAAGCCGCCGCTGATTAGTCAGAGAATCAATCTTCCTTCCTGTTCAATTTGCGCTCGGCCTCTTCCTTCAATTGTTCGCCCTCGCGCGCCAGTTTATCGTCCTGTAAACCATCGGCTACCAGTTTCTTGGCTTTGCCTTTTAGTCTCTCCATCTCAGCTTCGACGCGCTCTTCGACTTGATCTATCGGCGCCGGCTCGCCCGTTTCATCCTGAGTTTGAATGTGGTCTTTATCAATCCCCATGCTAAACCTCTCTGGTAAATTCTGGTTTTCCAATCAGAAGTTCGAATACAGGAGAATCAGTCTAACGAAAGTCCACGGTTGATGCCAGCAGGCGTTGGTGCAGTTTGCCGTAACATTCTCACCATGAGCGTCACTTTAGCGCGGTAAATTTAATGCCTGATCAACCGGAAATCACTTAAATGTTTACCTTCCGGGAGGCAGTCCTTAATGCGCCGGTCAAAGCCACGGTGCTGATTAGAAAGGTCGCCAAGATCCACGCTGCTTCCGTATTCGGGTGAGGTGGAGTAGTTGGTTATCGAGAGCCCTGTGATGCTATATTATTCATCGTTCCATGTGTCTTGGGTTAGAGAAATATGCGGAAGCGATCCTTCTCGGTAGGCATTTTAATCATAGCGTTTCTCATGAGCGCCTGGGGGAACGTAATTGCGGCTGCTTTTTGCCCTCGCTTCGCGTTGAACCACTCCTGCACTAACGAGCATAAAGCTCACCAACCAAAGCAGGTTGAGAATGCGTCGTCATGCCACCATGAAATGGCTGGTATGGAAATGAACGACATGGAGATGGAACACGATGCTTCTTCCTACTCCAAAAGCGATTCCTCCACTCAATCTTCACATGTACAATCCAGGTTTGAATCCTCAAGTGATCAAGTTGCATTCGATCTTCCGATCGAACAATGTCCGCACTGTTGGAGTCACTCGCAGCCAACAGCGGGAAGTGTCTCAACCGCCGCCGTCGATCCGTCGAAGCAACTAGTTGAAACCGATTCACCACCGGCGAATCTTATCTTTGCATCGCTTTCTGTTTTTCCCATTCTGATCACGCCTTCGGAGCATGGCCCACCGGGCATTGCGCTCCCCCGCCACGTTCTGATCAACGTCTTTCGTATTTAGCCCCCTTCGAAGTCCATTCGCTAAATCGTAGCTTGGTGTCGCTTTGTGTGCGCACCTTTTGCCAGGATTTGATTGTGTTTGTCGTAAGCGAACGGGTCCAAAGGGGGAATCATGCAGAAGTTAGGTTGCGGCGCTTTCTTTTGCCCGTTAGTACTAAGCGCTATCGTTATTGTCAGTTTAATCTTCACGTCTACTGCTACTGCTGTGGCTCAAGGTCATGACATGCAAAACATGCCTGGGATGAGTAAGAGCAAGTCGCCGTCGCCAAAGAAGACGACGAAAGCCAAAAAGAGACGACCGGCAAAGAAACACAACATGGCCAATATGCCAGGAATGAACATGCCCGGCATGAACATGTCGGGGATGCATAAGCAGACTCGGCGAAAGAAGAATCGCACCGCGCGAAAGAGACCATCGGCAACAAAACATCAAATGGGAAACATGCCGGGAATGAATATGCCCGGAATGAAAACGCCAGCAACTCAGAAGTCACCGCCGTCCCAGCCTTCCCCTCAACAGATGAACATGCCGGGAATGAATATGCCGCAGACGAGCCCCTCACCATCCGCGTCACCGCAGAAGATGGAAATGAATATGCCCGGCATGCAGATGCCGACAGCTTCGCCAAACCCGCAGGCTTCTCCACAACAGAAGATGGAGATGAACATGCCCACGCCTGGGGCATCGCCCGGAGCGTCACCTCAAAAGATGGACATGAATATGCCCATGCCCGGAGCAAGTCCATCGCCAGGTGCGATGGAGAACATGAAAGGCATGGAAAACATGCCCGGAATGGGCCCAACGGAAATGGGACCGCTCATGGTGATGTCTGAGAACGATATGGGTATTCGGGTCGGCTCGAGCGATACCAACATTATGTCGATGGGCGCGATGGGATCAGGAACTTCCTGGCAGCCATCATCAGGACCGATGCATATGCATCACAAGGTGTCTGGCAACTGGTTGCTGATGTTCCATTACAACATTGTGGCCGGAGTCAATCGCCAGGGTGGCCCACGCGGAGTGACGAAGGTGGAGTCGGCAAACTGGTTTATGCCGATGGCGTTTCACAAACTCGGCAAAGGGACCGTGCAACTGCGCGGCATGATTAGTTTTGAGCCGTTTACATTCCCACCGGGAGGCTCTCCGCTCCTTTTTCAAACAGGAGAAACTTATAAAGGCCAACCGCTCATCGACCGGCAGCACCCGCACGATCTCTTTATGGAGTTGTCGGCGCAGTACACGCTACCGCTCGGGGAGCGCGGAACCTGGTTTACATACTTCGGATATCCCGGCGAGCCGGCACTTGGTCCAGTGGCATTCATGCATCGCATGTCAGCGTCGGAAAATCCGTCGGCGACGCTTTCGCATCACTTGCAAGACTCAACGCATATCAGTTTTGGTGTGCTCACCACTGGATTCACTTACCGTTGGTTAAAGCTGGAAGGATCAATCTTCAATGGACGCGAGCCGGACGAGAACCGTTACGACTTTGATGCCCACAAGTGGAATTCGCGATCCGCGCGGCTTTGGTTCATGCCGAACAAGAATTGGACAGCACAAGTAAGTTATGGATTCTTGCGAAGTCCGGAGAACCAGGAACCCGATGTCGATGTGCGCCGTGCGACCGCTTCGGTGCAATACAATAAACCTCTCAATCATGGCAACTGGGCTACCGCGTTTGTCTGGGGGCGAAATCATGTAAGCGGCCCAGGCGAGGTTCACAACCTTAACGGTTACACGGCAGAGTCAACAGTAAACTTCCTCGACAAGAATTATCTCTACACGCGGCTTGAGCTGGTGGACAAGGACGACTTGCTTCGTCCAGCGGATCGCGCGCTGCTGGGAATCGCGCAAGATCACCCGTCTTTTCGCATTGGCGCCTACACGTTTGGCGGTGCGCGTGACATTTGGGATACGGACAAACTTTCGCTCGCAATTGGAGGCGACCTTACCTTCTATTCGAAGCCCGCGATTCTCGATTCGATCTACGGCAACAATCCAGTTTCGTGGAAACTCTCCCTGCGAATCCGTCCCGGTAAGATGGACATGAGCATGCATGGAATGCACGGCGGAATGAATATGCCTACGAACCGGCAATCAAAGCCGTAGCGATGAAGGGAGGAGAACGACATGCGAAAAATACTTCTATCAGTTATCTCGACTCTCGCGGTGATCGGTTTGGTACTCGGTGGTTTTCTTTGGTACGCGCGTGGATACGGATTCAGTGCGCGCGAACAGCCTACGTGGATGGAGCGCACGATGGCGCGAAATGCTCGTAAAATCGCGACGCCGACTGACGCGAAGAACCTAAAGAATCCGCGCCAACAGCAGACGGTTGAGATGATCGCCGAGGCGGATGAGCACTTTGTCGAGCATTGCGGCATCTGTCATGGAATAGATGGACGCGGCGATACGCTCATCGGTAAGAACCTTTATCCACAAGTTCCCGATATGAGTCTGGCTGATACTCAGCAACTCAGTGATGGCGAACTCTACTACATCATTAGTAATGGCATTCGCCTTACCGGTATGCCAGCATGGCGCTTTGAAGACAAACCGGAAGCTATCTGGGATCTCGTCAGTCTGATTCGTCGCTTGCCAAAACTTTCACCGGAAGAATTGCAGAGTTTACAGAAGGCAGCGCGCGAAGCTGGTGGGGAACTCAGCGAGCAAGCGGGCGAGCCTGAGAAAAGAGAAACTGGTGAATCGCCCAAAGAGAGCGAAACGAAACCGAAACACACGCACACACACAAGCACTAAGGTGAACCATCGTTAGGCAGTTCAAAGAAGACCTGGGGGCGCGCTGGTACATGAGATGGGAAGAAGCATCGTCATAGTTACGGTTCTGATAACCTGCGGATTCCATGGCGCTCTCGTGGAGGGGCACGTGGGCACCGGCATTGATCTTGATCGCCAGGGCCGCGTGTATTTCATTGATACTCTTCATAACCGCATCTGGCGTCTCGACTCAGACGGCCAACTAACATCTCTAACCCAAGATATGCACTTGGATGTTTTGATTGTCGCTGATGACGGCAATCTGTATATCATCAGGGAGAACGTCTTGAGAATTACTCCACAGGGAAACATCACAGAGGTTCTACGCTCCACGGATATCCCGAAAGAGTTTGGTTGGCCTTTTGCGATAGATCACCACGGCAGCATCTACTTTACGAATGGCGACATCCATCTCAAGCGTGAATCTCAAATCTATCGGAGAACATCGGACGGAAAAATCGCACTTGTGGCCGGCAGCGACTGGGGTCATAGCGATGCCAAAGGCTCTGCGGCGAAATTTGGCAGAGTGAACTCGGCTGCGTGGGGACCTGATGAAACTTTGTACATGCTGGATGAAGAACAGCACATACGTAAAGTGAGTCCGGATGGAACCGTCTCGTCACTGGCACATAGCGAGGAAGCATGTTACGCCGAAGGCGGAGAAGAGAGACTTGTGCGCAGAATGGGGCTCGCCGTTGATGCTGAGAACAACGTGTACGTCGCCAACTACTGGAAGCGATCTGTTTTCAAACTGAGCCCGGATGGCAGAATCACCACGGTCCTGAGTTCAAGATGGCCCTGGGTGCCGGTTGGCGTTGCCACGGCGGCAACCGATGTCTACGTTGTCGAGCGCATGGGCAACCCTTATGGACCAAGCACGCTTCTTCAGGTCTCCACGCTTGAAGATCGGCTGGGCAGCCCTCGAATTCGAAAGATTTCACGGAATGGCGCGGTAACAACACTCGCTGTTGTCCCGGGAGAGAGGGGCTTGGCCGCCATCATCGTGCTATTCACCATCGTGATCTTAGCAATTGTTACCTGGCGCATTCGAAAGACGTGGATAAAGAGAAAATCAGCATGAGTCGTAGCGCTATTACGCCAAGTGACCGGCAGGCGTCTTCCGCGTGAGCCAGTATGGTCTCGGTAGGACTCGAATATGTGGTTCAGCTACAGGAGTGGCTGAAACGCGAGTGGCTAACCTACCCAGCCATGCTCATGGAGGGTGGATTGCCGAACTATTTCACTATCAATGGAAAGGCCTATCCGGCCACCGACACGATCAAGATGCGGATGGGCCAAAAACTAAAGCTGCGCATCATTGGCACAAACAACAACTTCATACATCCAATGCACATGCACGGCGGGCCATTTCAAGTGGTTGCGGTTGATGGTCAAACTCTACCGGAAAGTGCTCGTTACATGGCTGATACTGTAAACGTCGGACCGGGCCAACGCTTTGACGTAATTTGGCCGGCCCGGCTTCCTGGGAAGTGGCTGTTTCACTGTCACATTCCGCACCACACAACAAACAACAACGTCGAGCAGCAAGGTGGTGGCGGATTGATGTTGATTGTTCAAGTAGAACCCTGAGTCAACGGGAGTGCAAAATATTGCTACGAAATTCATTAGATCCGAGGAGAATTTCCTAAATGCAAAAACAAACAAGAATACGAAGTCTTGCAACGGGTACACTGTTGGCTCTTGTTACTACCGCCGTTAATGTGGTTGCAGTGGTTCCATTCGGAGTTCAAGCAAACAGCGACGACGAATCAGCCGTGCGTGAAGCGTTAATGAAAAGCGCATCAAGCTTCGAGAAGAACGACATCGGTGAGGCAACTAAGATTTGGGTCAACGATGAATCGTTGACCGTATTCGAGAGCGGTCACGCGAATTACGGCTGGGCTGATTACCGCGATCATCATCTCGTTCCCGAAATGGCCGAGATGAAAAACACGAAATATGCTTTCAGCGACATTAGGATTCATCTAGCCGGAAAGACTGCCTGGGCCACTTTCAGGTACACGATCACTGCTGATGTTGTTGACAACGGAAAACCGCGCCACGTCGACGGCGGAGGCTTGGGCACGGCGATTCTCGAACAGCGAGACGGGCAATGGCGCATCGTTCATTGGCATTCGAGCGCGCCGCGCCGTGCTCCGGCTGCTGCGCCAACTCCGGCAACCAAGCCGTAAGGGGGTACAGTTTGGAAAATCTCTCTAACCTAAAAACAAAAGAAACACGAAGGAGAAATGAAAATGCGTTTTGTAAAATTAACTTCAATATCATTGGCACTCGTTGCGTCTCTGGCGCTTTCATTGACGACCAGCGCGCAGAACAGCAACAGTAAAGCACAGCCTCAAACCTCAGTGGTGGGTTACGTCAGCGACAACCATTGCGGACTAAAACATATGCCCGGCATGGGCGACGACAAATCGTGCACGCTAATGTGCGTGAAGAAGGGAAAGTTTGTCCTGGCCGACCGCGACCACAAGCGTGTCTACCAACTGGATAAAACGGGACAAGAAAAGGCTCGCGATTTTGCCGGACAGAAAGTCAAAGTCACGGGTCGAGTCAGTGGCAGGACAATTCGCGTAACAGAAATCGAGGCTGCCACGTAGTAGGTTGAGACTTCAGCGGCTGTTGCTCGCTAAGGCACTTCAGCAAAACTGAAGAGGGCTGTGTCTGGAGTCGTGACAGCTTACGGACTCTTAGTAGCCTTTGCGTTCTTATTGCCCATGTTCATGTTCATGTGCTCGTTGGCATTCATATTCATGTTTGCCGGCATGTTCGCTTTGTTTGTGTTCACCGGGGCTGTGTTGGCGTTGGCCGGAGTCGCCGTCATGTTCGCGTTTGCAGTATTTGAGTTGTTGGCCGTCGTACAACCAGCCCAGAAAACGGTGAATGTAAGCAAAAGCAGAAGTACTAGAGTCCGTCGCATTTGAGTCCTCCTGTGCCAAAAGAAAATATAAAACCGCCACGGAAATCGAAAATCCGTGTCGCCAATGGCCTGAAGTGGTGAAGTTGAGAACTATAGCGCCATCATTTTCGCTTGTCACGGGGGAACTCAGCGCCAAGTAGTGGGTCAGTTTCGTTGAGAGTGTCCGATAAACTTTAGGAACCTCTGATCAAGTGGAAGCGTCCACTCCAAGGAGTTGAGCACTTAATCAGAGCTTCCTTTAGTTTGTCGTGGCTCCGCGACAAGCTAAAAGCTTATCGGACATCAAACTGACCCACCACTCAGCGCCAGGCGCGTCGATGATCCCGGGAGCAGTAAAAGACTATGAGACCAGGGGAAAAAATGCGTTCCAAGCTTAATGACAAATCATCTGCAAGGAACCAAGCCGAAGCATTAATCGATCCTGTCTGCGGCATGGCGGTCGATTCCCAATCGGCAGCCGCCTCGTTTGACCATAAGGGAAAGATTTATTACTTCTGCAGTACTCGCTGTTTGCAAAAGTTTCGTGAGGATCCCGAGCGCTATATTAACGCGGCGGCTCAGCCACCAACGCCGCAGCCGATCGCGATTCAGCCAGCACAGGCTCAGACCCCTACCGCGAAAGACTCGAGACTCTACACCTGTCCAATGCATCCCGAGCTGCGCGAGCCAAAACCTGGCTCGTGTCCAAAGTGCGGCATGTCTCTGGAGCCGGCGACCGTGACCGCGCCAAAGGAGAAGGTTGAATACACATGCCCGATGCACCCTCAGATTATTCGCGATGGCCCTGGGTTTTGCCCGATCTGCGGCATGGCTCTCGAACCGCGGATCATCGCTCTCGACGAGGAGGAGAATCACGAACTAAAAGACATGCGCCGGCGCTTCTGGGTGAGTGTTGTGCTCAGTTTGCCGCTGCTGGTAATCGGCATGAGTGAGTTCATTCCCGGCTCTCCATTAGTGGGCCTGGTGCCAATGGAGGCACTTTCCTGGATTCAACTGGCGCTGGCGTCGCCGGTGGTGCTCTGGGGTGGTTGGCCTTTCTTCGTGCGCTTCTGGCAGTCAATTGTGAACCGCAGTCTAAATATGTTCACGCTGATCGGACTCGGTGTAGCTGTAGCTTACCTCTTTAGCGTTATTGCCACATTGCTCCCGCAGATCTTTCCAGCTTCATTTCGCGATGAGATGGGGAACGTGCCTGTTTATTTCGAAGCGGCGGCGGTTATTACAACGCTTGTTCTTTTAGGCCAGGTTCTGGAACTCAAAGCACGCAGCTCAACGAGCGCGGCAATTAAAGCGTTGCTGGGTCTGGCGCCGAAAACGGCGCGTCGGATCGCGCCAGATGGCACTGAACAGGATGTACCGCTCGATCAGGTGCACAAGGATGACCGTTTGCGCGTGCGTCCCGGCGAAAAGATTCCGGTCGATAGCGTCGTCCTCGAAGGAACGAGTTCGGTAGATGAGTCGATGGTCACCGGTGAATCAATCCCAGTCGAGAAGCGATCGGGTGATCGTGTGATCGGCGCAACCATAAATGGAACCGGCTCACTCGTGATCAAAGCCGAGCGAGTTGGCTCAGAGACGCTGCTGGCGCAGATCGTGCAGATGGTCGCGGAAGCACAACGCAGTCGCGCGCCGATCCAAAAGCTCGCAGATGTAGTCTCGAGTTACTTTGTTCCGGCCGTGATTCTGATTGCCATCATCACCTTCATAGTGTGGGCAATAATTGGCCCAGAACCGCGCATGGCCTACGCGATCATCAACGCCGTCGCTGTACTGATCATCGCCTGTCCCTGCGCGCTGGGGTTAGCAACGCCGATGTCGATCATGGTTGCTACAGGCAAGGGCGCGCAAGTTGGGGTGTTGTTCAAGAACGCAGAGGCGATTGAGGTACTTCGTGAAATTGATACTTTGGTAGTCGATAAGACCGGGACGCTCACGGAAGGAAAGCCAAAGCTGATCACGGTGGCGCCCGCCGACGGGTTCAATGAGCAGGAATTACTGCGTCTTGCGGCAAGTCTTGAACGCGGTAGTGAACATCCGCTGGCTGCGGCAATAGTTAGTGGCGGTCAGGAGCGCGGAGTTCAGCTTACGAAAACGGAGTCGTTTGCGTCCATCACCGGTAAAGGCGTTAAAGGACAGATTGATGGGCAATCAGTGAGTCTGGGCAATAGTGCCTTACTGGATGAACTCGGAATCAATCCGGGTGAACTCGCAGCGCAAGCGGAAAAGTTCCGCGCAGATGGTCAGACTGTCATGTTTGTTACCGTTGAGGGCAAACCTGCCGGGTTGCTTGGCGTGGCCGATCCGATCAAGGAATCGACGCCGGAGGCGATCAAACAACTGCACGACCAGGGGATCAAGGTAGTGATGCTAACTGGCGACAGCCACACAACGGCACAGGCAGTCGCCAGCAAACTCAACATTGACGAGGTAGTAGCCGAAGTGTTGCCTAATCAGAAAGCCGAAATCGTGAAACGGTTTCAGAGTGAAGGTCGAAAGGTCGCGATGGCGGGTGATGGCATTAATGACGCTCCCGCACTTGCACAAGCTCAGGTGGGTATTGCCATGGGAACGGGGACGGATGTTGCGATGCAGAGCGCCGGTGTCACGTTGGTGAAAGGCGACTTACGAGGAATCGTTCGAGCAATTCATTTGAGCCGAGCAACGATGCGCAACATCAAACAGAATCTCTTCTTCGCATTCGTCTACAATTCGATTGGCGTGCCAATCGCGGCGGGCGTTCTTTATCCATTTGTCGGGATTCTACTAAGCCCAATGATCGCTGCGGCGGCGATGAGCTTCAGTTCAGTTTCGGTTATTGGCAATGCTCTGCGGCTAAGGCGCGTGTCTCTTTAGAGGCAGGATTCGGCTAGCGAGATTCTCCGCGCTTGCCGCGAGAATTTGCGCAGATACAGTTCTGCGACCAGTAAAAACACCCGCAAAGTCTTGGGCACGGCTGTTGCGGAATGCTGCGGTGAATGTATGCGTCTGGACCGCTATCCAGGCCGGGCAAGAATTGAAAGGTTGACTTCGATTAGCACTTTTCAATAAAGTGCTAACGATCATGAAAAGGCGGCTCGCATCGTTGTTCCTTTTGCTCGTGCTGACCGGCGGAGTATTTGCCGGTGTGCCTCTGCGCTTCGGCGAGAGCGAATGCAGCATGGGCGGCATGACAGATATGGATTGTTGCAAAGCCGCGCTCATGCAAAGAGACACGCCTGAGGTTGCCGGCGCGAAGCTGTGTTGCGTACTTAGCTGCGCTCAGAACGGAACCACTTCGCCGCTTAGCGTTGTACGCGTTACGCCGCCTTCGCCAGCGCGTCCGTCGTTACATCCGGCGATTACGCAACCGTTGCCAAACCTCTCGTTGCTGTTTCGACGTATCGATCATTTCCATGGGCCGCCCGCCACTGGACCTACCTATCTTCGCAATCTCGCTCTTCTGATCTAATCCCCAACAAGGCCGTAGTCTGTCTTCTGTCAGGGTTGGTCCCGAATTCGTGGCTACCAGACAGATAGGGCAGGCGTGTATCGATCGGATCAATTCGTTCCGATCGCTGATGCTCGCCCGCCGGGTTAAGGACCGTTTACTTCTGGAAGGGATCAAACTTCGTTCACGGTCACGGCACAGTAACGCAGATAGGACAACGCTTCAGTTTGTGAAGCAGGCAAAAGGAAAGAGGTCATGAAAAGCAAAAAGAAATCCATCGCAACAGCCATCGCACTTGTCATTGCTCTTGGAGTGGTCGCTTCTCAAGTTCTGGCTCAACACACAGACCATCTTAACGTTGGTAAGAAGGGAATGGTGAGGTTGGATTCAAAGGTGAGGGTAGGCGACCGTCTGCTCGAACCCGGGATGTACCACGTGCAGCACGTGGTCGAGGGAGCCGATCACGTTTTCATCTTCAAGCCGGTAACGATGCCGGCTGGCTACAAGGAGTACAGCATGGTCGAAGGCAGAGAGATCGTCAGATTGAAATGCCGCGTGGAACCAGTCGCTAAATCCGTGAGCAATACAAAGATCACATTCGGCCGAAACGCCGCGGGTGAGCGAGTAATAGAAGAGATTCAGGTCCCCGGCGAAAAGATAAAGCACGTCTTTTGAGTGAAGAGATAAGCCTCGAGGAACAAAGCCATGATCTGCAGCTCAACATTATTGCGCCGAAGTTGTCAGGGGAATGCTCATTCGCTTGCTGATCGAAAATGTTGCTCGGGGCTTTTCTCGGTTGGGAGCCTGAACTCTAACCTCTACCTGCTTGAGAAAGAGAACAAGGGATTCTGGAAAGGAGCTTTATGAATTACGAACAAAGAGTCGCGCCAAATCACGTCCTAACTGTCAACGAAGATCTTGAAGTCAAGGTTGACTTAATGGAGATCGAGCGGCATGGCTCAAGAGTAGCGGGGCCACGTCTATTGTGAGTGGCTCATGTTTAGAAAGGAATCGGAAATGAAAAAACTTTTGATTGTTGGATTGGTGACGCTTGGTTTTGTTGTCATAACGATAACCATTTGGCCTCAGAGGCAGAACGAAACAAAGCCGGTTGCCGTTGACCCGCCGGTTAGCCAGATCGCAACTATCTCGCAGCCGACAACCGCGAATCACGATCATAAGGCAATGTCGCGCCTGCCCGCGCACTACAACACTACTCCAGCGTCGAATGCGTTGAGGGGAACCCTCGCGCCGGAGATTTTTGCCGGCAATGTGCGGCTGGCATATCAGGCAGCGAAAGATATTCCGGAAGTCCTCGCGCAGATGCCCTGTTATTGCCATTGCGATATGAGTCAGGGGCACAAGAGTCTTCAGAGCTGTTTTGAAGATGAGCACGGAGCAAATTGTGGAATCTGCATTGGCGAGGCATTGATGGCAAACAATCTAAAACGCCAGGGGTTAACGCCGGCTCAGATCCGAGAGCGAATAGTGCATGCGTACGGGGGAGAGACGGATAAGTAAGGGGATGTCTAGGCCGTCGAATCGAGCTCAGAGTTCAAAATAAGGAGGAAACGATGAAGAAGGTTGCGATTTTAGTGAGCGTAATTGCCGTGGCAGCCCTGCTTGCGGCTTGTGGATTCAAGATGGGAAGCACCGTTTCAACAGGGACGACAATTAAAGCTATCACAGTCGACAGCTTGACTGCGACGCTTTCCAACAGCACCGGTCAACTGAAACAGGGCGAGCAGGAGATCATGCTTGCTTTCACTGATTCGTCGGGCAAACCGGTGGATGTTGGCGCGGTGTCGCTCAACTTTCATATGCCTGCAATGGGTGGGATGGCTGCGATGAATGGTGCCGTTACCTTCACCACCACAGGTACCCCTGGAGTTTATCGCGGCAAGGTGAATATTGATGTTGCCGGCGAGTGGCAAGGGCAACTTGCTTATGAAGGCTCGGCAGGCAAAGGCAAGACTACGTTTAGCGTGACCGCGCGATGATTCACCGACTCATTGAACTGAGCCTGCGCAATCGCGGCCTGGTGATCGCACTTTACCTCGGCCTTGCGGGATGGGGTTATTGGGCGTTGCTGCGTACGCCGATCGACGCGATCCCGGATCTCTCTGAGAACCAGGTGATCGTCTTTACCGACTGGACGGGGCGCTCGCCACGAGAGGTTGAGGATCAGGTTACGTATCCGCTGGTGACGAGCCTGCAAGGTCTGCCAGGCGTGCGCGTGGTTCGAGCGAGTTCGGCGTTCGGCTTTTCGATGATCAACATCATCTTTGAAGACAACATCGAACTCTACTGGGCGCGCACGCGCGTGCTGGAGCGTTTGAATCTCGTCGCAAAGCAGTTGCCAGAGGGCGTTACCCCCACGCTTGGCCCGGATGCTACGGGCGTGGGCCAGATCTTCTGGTACACGCTCGAAAGCGATCAGATGAGTCTGCGCGATCTGCGCACCCTGCAGGACTGGTTCGTGCGTTATCAGTTGAACTCGGTGCCGGGCGTCGCGGAAGTCGCCAGCGTCGGCGGGTATGTGCAGCAGTATCAGATCGACGTCGATCCGAATAAGCTGAGATCCTATGCGCTGTCGCTGTCAATTGTGGTCGAAGCAGTTCAGCGCTCAAACAATAACGTCGGCGGCAATGTCGTCGAGCAATCGGGCCAATGGTCGGTGGTGCGCGGCGTTGGCCTGATTCGGTCGACCGCCGACGTTGAGAACATCATATTGACGGCCCAGAACGGCATACCGATCTACGTCAAGAACGTAGCGGAGGTAAAACTCGGCAACGCCTTTCGTTCCGGGGCCCTCGACAAGAACGGTCATGAGGCCGTAGGGGGGGTAGTGATCGCCCGATACGGTGTGAACACGCTCGAAGTGATCGACGCTGTAAAGCAGAAGATTGCGGCGATACAAACTGGCTTGCCGGCAGGCGTTCGCCTGGTTCCGTTCTACGATCGCACCGAACTGATCCTGCGTGCCACGCACACGCTCAAACGCGCACTCATCGAAGAACTGATCCTGGTCACACTCGCCCACATCCTCTTCCTGGCTCACTTCCGATCAATCTTGATTGTGACAATGCCTCTGCCGCTGGCGGTGCTGCTCGCGTTTCTGTTCATGTACTACATGGGCATCAGCTCTAACCTGATGTCGCTGTCGGGCATTGCCATAGCGATCGGTGTGCTGGTCGATGCCGGAATCGTGGTAACGGAAAATGCCTTCCGCTTCATTGAACAACGCAAAGTTGATCCGAAGGACCGGTCGCTGGTTTGGCAGACCGTCCTGGAATCGACGCGACTCGTGGGGCGGCCAATCTTCTTCTCGATGGCGATCATCATTCTCGCCTTCATTCCCGTTTTCTCTCTCACGGGTGAGGAAGGAAAGCTGTTTCACCCCCTCGCATTCACAAAGACGTTCGCGATGGCTGGCGCAACGATCATCGCAGTCACGTTAGTGCCGGTGCTCTGTACTTTGCTCCTTCGCGGTAAGTTTCACGCCGAGCAGGCAAACCCGGTGATGCGCGGATTACACTTCATTTACCGGCCCGTCTTGCGCTTTGCCTTAAATCATCGCGTGGTGACCGTCGCTTTTGCCGCTTTGCTATTCGCTGGCGCCATCTTTCTAGCCACTGGCATCGGCAAAGAATTCATGCCGCCTCTCAATGAAGGCGACCTGATGTTCATGCCGGTGACTGATCCAGCCATAGCGATTGGTCAGGCGCTCAAGATCACAAGCAAACAGGATGAGATTCTAAAGAGTTTTCCGGAGGTTGAATGGGCCGTGGGTAAAGCTGGTCGCGCCGAAACTTCGACTGATCCCTCGCCAGTTAACATGACGGAAACAATTGTTCACCTAAAACCGACGGAGCAATGGCGACCGGGCATGACGCGCGAATCTCTGATCGCGGACCTGGATGACAAGCTACGTATCCCCGGCGTCACCAATATTTGGACCCAGCCTATTAAGAATCGCATCGACATGCTCTCAACCGGAATCCGTTCGCAGGTGGGCATCAAGGTATTTGGCAACGATTTGAAGACGCTTGAAGATCTCTCGCGGCGCCTCGCTGACGTCGTGCGCAATGTGCCCGGTGCGAAGGACGTCTATCCCGAACAGATCAGCGGCGCGCCTTATATCGACATTCAGCTCAACCGAACCGCAGCCGCGCGTTACGGTATCGATGAGGGGGTAATCAACGAAGCGATCGAGAAAGGCATCGGCGAAACAAATCTTTCAGTGACGATTGAAGGTCGCCGGCGCTTTCCCGTGCGCGTGCGTTACGCGCCCGAGTTTCGAGGCGACGTACATGCACTTGGACAGATTCCGATAACGTCATCGACCGGCGCCCCTATTCCGCTGTCGCAGCTTGCGGACATCAGCGAGGTGCAAGGGCCGACGATGATCTCCAGCGAGAATGGCTTGCTGCGTGGCACAGTATTGCTGAACGTGCGTGGGCGAGATGTCGGAGGTTTTGTTGACGAGGCGAAGAATATGATCTCGCGCCAAATCCAGATGCCCCCGGGCTATTACATCGAGTGGAGTGGCGAATACGAGAATCAGCAGCGCGCGCGCGGCCGTTTGCTGATTGTTGTTCCTATTGTGCTGATAGTGATTTTCGCATTGCTTTACATCACGTATCACTCGGCGCTCGAAGCTGCCCATGTGCTGCTGGCCGTGCCATTCGCTTTGACAGGCGGCATCTATCTGCTTTGGCTTCTGGGATACAACTTCTCAGTTGCGGTTTGGGTTGGTTTCATCGCGCTTTTCGGAACCGCGGTCCAGACGGCCGTCGTCATGGTCATTTATTTGGAAGAAGCAGTGGCGAGAAAGCAGCGTGAAGTCGGTCAATTAACTCGCGCCTCGCTAATCGAGGCAGTAACTGAAGGTGCGCTGCTACGCCTGCGACCAAAGGTCATGACTGTTTCAACCGTCGTCGCGTCGCTACTGCCGATCATGTGGAGCACGAGTGCGGGCGCTGAAGTGATGAAACCGTTGGCGACACCAGTGCTCGGCGGCATGCTCTCAAGTCTCTTGCATGTGCTGATCGTGACACCGGTGATTTTCTTCTGGTTGCGTGAGCTAGAATTGAAGAAGGAGAATCATCGTCGACAAATCGGCCCTGCGCGCCTTGTCGCGACAATCATTATCGCTGCTCTCTTACCTCAAACTGCGAAGGTTTCAGCCCAAGTGAACATGCAATCCGCACCCGCTCCCAGTAAATCTGAATTGTCGCGTTATCGCGATCAGTCAAGCGGTATGACTGCCGATGAGGCCGTCACCTACGCGCTGGCTCACAATGCCGAACTCGAAGCGGCGCGGAAGGAGATCGATGCGGCAAAAGCAATGGTCAAGCAGTCCCGACTGCGCGCCAATCCGCAGCTCGATATTGACGGCACGCGACAAATTACTGGTAAAGACAACAGCGTCATGGCGAGTGCGATGTTGCCACTTGAACTTGGCGGTCGACGTACAGCGCGAATTGCGGTTGCGGAGCGCGAAGTTGAAGTGCGTGAGCGCGAAATTGCCAACCGCGAGCGTTTGCTGGCAGCTGAAGTACGCATGAAGTTTGGAGGGGCTTTGGCGCAGGTGGTGAAGCTTTCGTTTACCGATGAATCGGTGGAAGCGAATCAGCAGAGCTTTAATCTGATCGCAGCACGCGTCGTCGAAGGCGCAACGCCGCCTCTTGAACAAAACATGGCGCTTGTCGAACTAAACAGGTTGAAATCGCTGCGTGAGCGAGCGGTAGGTAAACTTGAGGTGTCACTGTTTGAATTGCGCAATCTCATCGGCATGCCTCCAGAACAGCCTTTACTATTGCGAGGAGACCTCGATCATCCAATCGATCAATTGCCGCCAGTATCTGAAGCCACTGAACGCGCGCTACGCGAGCGTGCCGACGTGCAAGCATTTCGGGCGAATGAAAACCTAGCGGTGGCGCGGATCGAACAGGCACGAGCGGAGGGTCGTCTAGACGCAAGTCTTAATGCTGGATATGAGCGAATGAATTCCAGCTTCCCGGTGTTCGGTGTGAACGAGAGTGGCACTTTACAGCCTGTGCAAGATGTCTTTCACTTTTTGAAGTTCGGCATTTCATTGGACTTGCCAGTACGCAATAAGAACCAGGGCGCAATCGAGGCTGCCTTCGCACAATTAGAAGCCGCGAAGTATCGGCGCGAGTTTGCAGAGCTGACGGTGCGCCGTGAAGTTGCGTCGGCATATGCGCAGTATGATCGGGCACTGCGGGCGGAAGAGATTTTTCGTCTCGGCGCGCGCGCTCCGGCAAAAACTAATCTCGATGTGATGAGACAGACCTATGAGCTTGGCTCAAAGACGCTGCTGGATGTCATTGGCGAGCAGCGTCGTTTCATTGAGTTGGAAAATGATTTCATTGATGCGCAACTCGCTGTCTATAACGCGCGAGTCGAAATCGCACTGGCCGCAGCTTCACCGGAGTTAGTCAAACCATGAACGGACAATCTGATAAGTCAAACGAGAATGAAGTGTTCGAAAAGGATCTCCCGGTTGAACAGAAGCAAATCCGCCGTGGGCGTAGATCGGCAGCGCCGGTGGTCGTTGCAACGGTTGCGAGCCTATTACTTGTCAGCGTCGCTGCCTGGTTCTTTTGGCCAAAGCCAGGGGGCAAGCCAGTTGCGGCTCCTCGCTCCGTTTCCTTTGAAGAATCTCAAAGCATTCCAACAACCGGCGAACAGAGATTGGCGCTTACACCTGAACAAATGCGTACCGCGGCTTTGAAGATCGAAACAGTTGGCGAGCAGCCGACCTCAGAAGCCGCAGGGCAAATGACAACCGGGACGGTGCAGGCGAACAGCTATAAAGAGACGCCAGTAGTATCACTGGTAGGCGGAATTGTGCGCACCGTTAGCGCCGAACTGGGCCAGAACGTGAGACGAGGACAGAGAATCGCGGTAGTTTTTAGTAACGAACTTGCCGACGCGCAGTCACGTTATCTTACGGCGGTTGCAGCTCTCGATGAGCATCATCGTCATCACCAACGCACGATTAAGCTCGTTGAGATTGGCGCTGCAAGTCGTCAGGATCTTGAAGCGGCCACCTCTCAATATCGAGAATCTGAGTCAACCGTAGCCAACCTTCGACAGAAGTTGCTGCTACTGGGAATGTCAGCGCCGCGCGTCGATGCTTTGAATTCGACGTCACAGGTGAGTTCTGAAGTCAGCATCCCGTCGCCATCGTCAGGTACGGTGACAAGTCGTACAGTAAATCCCGGCGAGGTCATCGAGGCGAACAAAGAGCTGATGCGCGTGACTGATCTTTCAACCGTATGGGTCGTGGGGCAAGTTTACGAGAAGGATTTGGGACGCATACGCGTCGGCAGTGGCGCCAGCATTATAAGCGACGCGTATCCTGGACGACTTTTTCGCGGCCAGGTTTCTTACGTCGATCCAACGCTTGACGCGGCTACGCGAACCGCTCAGGTACGCATTGAGCTGGCAAACCCCGGGCAGGCGCTAAAGATTGGCATGTACGTAAATGTCTCATTTGGCGCTATGGGCGGAGCAGAGAAGACATCGCCAACGATTCCGGCTGCAGCAGTGCAGAACTTTAACAGTCAGCAGATCGTCTTTGTCGCCACTAATGATCCAAATGTCTTCGCCATGCGCCTTGTACGTGTAGGTCCGGCAACTAACGGTCGCTATCAAGTGCTCGAAGGACTAAACGTCGGCGACCGCATCGTGACGGAAGGGAGCTTTCTCTTGCGCGCAGAGTGGCTCAAAATGAATCCCGCTAAGTGAAAATCATATCCCGATAAACAATACAGACCTCGCATGCTACCGCAACGGCGTCGACGACCTGCGCTACGATATTGAGCTATTTTCTTCTCGGCAGCGGTATCAACATTGACACTCGCTGGCGATAGACGCGATAGGTCTCTCCGTAAGAACGCATCAGATCTCGTTCTTCAAATTGAATCGCGACAATGATGTAGGCGGTGGTCATGAACGCGAAGAAGAGATGGCCAAAAGTCATGCGCGGCGTGCTCCAGAAAGCGATGATGAACCCTAGGTAGAGTGGGTGACGAACCATCTTGTACAGCACCGGTGACTTGAAAGGGATCGGCTCTTCGCCCCTGCCCTTAAGGAAGTCATATACCTGCTTGAGTCCGAACAGCGCGAAATGATCGACCAGGTAGGTGGAGACAAGAACACCGCCCCAGCCAATCCAGAAGAGAGCTTGCAATAGCATACGGACGGTTGGGTTGCTTATGTCCCAAATGATCGGCCCCATTGGCTGCCATTGCCAAAAGAGCAAGATCAGGACCAGACTGGCCAGCAGGACGAAAGTACTGCGTTCCACCGGCGAAGGCACGACTTTAGTCCATGCGCGTTTGAACCATTGGCGGGCCATCACGCTGTGCTGAACAGCAAAAAGACTAAGCAAAAGGGCGTCGACGATTAATGCCGGACTCAAAGGCGGGCTTAACGTGCCGGTATCGATCGCCTTGGGCACAAATACGTTCCCGACGAACCCTATAGCGTAGAGAAATGTGACCAGGAAGATCAGGTAGCTAACAACCCCGTAAACGAACGCAAGGACTCGACCCATGGCTGGAATCTCCTTTCGTGGTTCAAAAGGTAGGAACTAAGGTCGTTGCAGATAGCTTTTCAAAATGCCCTGGAAGATTTGGACGGGAAGACTAGTACTGATGGTCCAAAGTGTCAACAATTAATAGATCAACGGGGTTAGCAGCTCGGTTCCGACAGCTATCGTGGAAAACGCGTTTTGATTAAATGAAGCCGAAGAATGGGTACTGATGCAGTTGCACTCCAAGGAGTTGACCCACACTGATTAAGTTTGAAGTCTAACGCCAGTCATCATGCGGGTTGAGAATTGCCCTCCAAAGCGATCAGGGCAACAAGGGCAGCGTCCTTCTGGTCTTTACCCCAGGGAGGACCAACAGACCTGCCGAGCGTCGTCATCGTCTTCATTAGCCTGCTGGTTGGAGTCGCGAGCGCCTTCTCGGCGTGCTCCATCAGCAGCTTCTCCGGGATCGCAACCAGCCGGAGTCCACATGCCTTCGTGGCGCGGACCAGCGCCTCTCGGAACAGAACGCCTTCCGCCTTGTGCATGCGGAAGTGCACGGAGAGGATCTCCCCCGTGCTCCAGTCGGGCATGGGATTCGCGACAAGTATCCCACAAGCGGTAACTTCGTTTTTCTGCTTCCGCTCTTGCTTTATCGCCGCTCGCATCTCTCGAAGCGCGATCCGGTGCGCCGCTTCGACACCGCGTTTGACCACATCTCGTGCCGCCTCGGGCTTCAGCTTCTCTGCAGCGTGATACGGCTGCTTCGCCCACTCCTCCTCAACCAGTTCGAGACGGCGGCGGCCGGCTATTACGATGTCGCCGTCGTGTTTGCCAACGACCACAAGGGCCGCCCAGCCTGAATGGGCCTTCATTCCGAAGGCAACCTTCATTACTCACACCTCAGCTATGACTTGCTGTCTCCTGCATGCACGAAGTCAAAGGCACAACGCAGGAAAACATTAGAAGTAAAAGCAGCCGCGACGTCCTTAATAGTTGCATCAGCGAAATCGTTCGTCGCGAATGTTTCGTCTTATCAGAAGTTCAATCACAACCCAAACTGAAGCTGGCGCGTAAAGAAGACGCCTTGACCGCATTGTCGATGCTTTTTGAAAGCGGTAAGACAAGCGCAAGCCAAGCCACTTCTGAAAACGCCGATTCAATGAGACGGTTATGCTATCGTAGCTGGAGTTCCCCAAGCTTTCAAAGCGACTAACGTTGGCGAACCGAGATGACGCCAGGTAGGTGAGACAGTCCCCGTAGCAAAGCTAGCCGTCGCTTGTTTCACCGCAGGTCGGCGCTCGAAGACTTCAACACGAGTTGCTAAAAGAATCGCAGCAGCAGTGATAAGGAGTAATTTTACAGCTCTCGGCGCTCAAACACGTTGCGGCATGAAGACCTACATTCACATCTTCTTACTCCTGCTTAGCCTGAGCGCGCTTGTTCAGGCACAGCCATCGCCATCGCCTTCACCAGTAGGGGCCGGGGCAAGCGAGCACCAACCACGTGCGTCAGCTCAAACCGGCGAGGAGGTAGGTGAGGGCGAGGTACTGCGCATATCGGCGAATCTTGTTTCGGTGCCCGTCAGCGTCATGAATCGCCAGGGTCGATATGTTGTAGATCTGCAGCAGAAGGATTTCCGGGTGTACGAAAATGGCGTGGAGCAGGCGATTGTTCACTTCAGTAATGTTGATCAACCCTTTTCGGTCGTCCTGCTAATCGATACTAGCGGCTCGACGGCGCCGTTCATAGATCAAATCAAAGGCGCTGCCAAAGCTTTTGTCGAACAACTGCGACCTTCAGATACTATCCGTCCCGTCTATTTTCATGGCGAGATAAAACCACTAACCGCCGAGGCGATCAATGATCCCAAACTATTCAGCGCGGCCATCGATCAGATTGAGTCAGGTCCGCTAAACATGGGAACCAGGTTGTATGACGCCGTCGACTTTGCTCTCGGCGCACTGAAGCCGATGTCCGCACGCAAGGCCGTCATCCTCATCACTGACGGCGAGAATACGTGGGGGAAGGCCACGTTGAAAGGCACGCTCCGAGAGGCTGAAGAGTCGGACATCATTGTCTACACGGTCCAGTATGGCGACCTGCTGCCACAGAAATACTTACAGCAGTTAGCCGACAAAACTGGGGGGCGCTACTTCAAAGGCGGCGACATGAATGCAATCAGGCAATCGTTCGTTGAAGTTGCCGCAGAACTACGCCGGCAGTATGTACTTGGCTACCGTCCAAACGAACCCGCGCAAAGTGTAGTGAGAAAGATAAGAGTGACGGTAAATCGCAAGAATGTAGCGGTCAGGGCACGCCGATCCTATACCTACTCCCGGTAATGGGTGGTTTTCAACGC
>JBKOZZ010000024.1:0-15218 GCA_046726155.1 Acidobacteriota bacterium | reverse complement strand
TTTCAGGTCGTACCGCACAAGCAGTGGCTTTCCACATTCACGGCAGAGATTGAGCAACCGTCGTGCCTCGTGTTTCAAGTGACAGGCGGCGCATTCCAGGTGCGTAACATTCATTGAATAGGGCCTTTCTCGCGGAATTTGGTTATTACGAAAGCCGGCGCAGTTTGGTGAAATTGTCACCGTTTACCGGCAGTTGGAGCAATCATCCTGCACCCAAACGCCAGATAGCGTGTGTCCGAAAGTCGGATGGTGGCCAACTTCATCATCGTCAGTCGCTGCGAGTGACAAATTACGCTGAAACCAAGTATCTTGTCACCCACACACTTTTCACTATTGAGCCAAGCTAGTCAGGGAGAAACATGCCAAATCGCACCGCCGCAATTCAGACCAACAAAGGCAACATTAAATTCGAGCTCTTGGAATCAGATGCGCCGAAGACAACCGAGAATTTCATCACGCTCGCCGAACGCGGCTACTACGACGGAGTTATCTTTCATCGCGTAATCAAAGGCTTCATGATTCAGGGTGGTGATCCAACTGGCACCGGGCGAGGCGGCGAGTCGGCCTGGGGCGGGCGCTTCAATGATGAGATCGACAGCTCCTCCGCACTCTATCAGCGGGGATACAAGAAGGGCACTGTGGCCATGGCCAATGCTGGTCCAAACACAAACGGCTCTCAGTTTTTTATTATGCACGCTGACTACCCATTGCCGCCCAACTACACGATCTTCGGACGAGTAACAGATGGATTGGATGTGGTGGATGCCATCGCTACCTCACAAACCGATCGCAGCGATAAGCCGGTCGCGGAAGTTAAGATGGATAAGGTCACAATCGAAGGCTAGCCGACTTAATAATAAGCGGTTTGGCTTAGACTTCACCTTGGCAAGAAGTTCAGTGGAACGACAAATACGGAACCGGAAGCGGTAGCGCCCGGATGACGGAGTAGTTCAGGGTTCAAGGTGCAATGTGGTAAGCCGCGGGTGCGTGTCTGATTTCACTCGGCTTGATGACCGCGTTGCTGGAATCCGGCGCTACCGGGCACGTTCCGAATTTATGTTTACCGCGCAGCCTCATACTTCAAAATGTTTTCTAGTCATCGTTGAAACCGGAACCGCTTCCGGTTCTGTATTTGTGTTCACTTCGCAGCCTCATACTTCAAATTGTTTTCTAGTCATCGTTAGAACCGGTCGCTACCGCTCGCGGTTCGGCACGGGCCTTCCTGCCTCAATGTAAAGGCGGCCGCTGGCCCATTGGCGTTGAATCGCGAAGCGCTTTCCACACAAAATCTTTCGCGGCGCTAACTGATTCCTCAAGCGTATTGCCTTTGCCCAATCCCGCGGCGATCGCCGCAGACAAAATGCAGCCGGACCCGTGAAGCTTCGCGCCGCTGATGCGCCTCTCCCGAAACACCGTTACCTTCCCTTCGTTGTCGAGCACATCAATCGCTTCCACGTCGCGCAAAACAATTTCATCCGCGTCTTTGCTTTCTGCCTCCTGCCTTCTGCCGTCTGCCTCCTGCCCGAGGTGTCCACCTTTGATCAAGACCGCTTTCGCCCCCATCGCGCGGATAGTGGCCGCAGCCTGTCGCACGTCGGCTTCGGAAGTGATCCGTAGTCCACTGAGCGTTTCGGCTTCCGGAATGTTTGGTGTTACCAGTCGAGCCAAGGGAAGCAACTCGCTAATCAGAGTATCCAACGCCTCCTCTTCCATTAGCCGCTGGCCCGAAGATGCGCGAATCACCGGATCAACCACCGGACGCGGTAGATCAGTCTCTTGGTAAAGCCGCGCAACGGCCAGAACTACTTCGCGCGTCGGCAGCATGCCCGTCTTCGAACAAACTATTTTGGCGTCCTCCAACACGGACATCACTTGCGCGCGCACAGCTTGACCCAGTTGATGCGCCGCACCAAAAACGCGTGCTGTGTTTTGAAACGTAATCGACGTGACCGATGCCACGGTCTGAAACCCAAAAGCGGCAAACGTTCTCGCGTCAGCCAACACGCCCGCACCACCTGAAGGATCGAAGCCCGCAATGGTCAACGCTCTTGGCCGTAGGTGTAGCGAAGTTTCTCGGAAAGCCATTTTAGGAATCTGGTGATTTATCGGGCTCTTTTCTGACGCTTTCGCGGATGGTTTTTACAACATCACCCAACCGGTCTGGATCGTCAAACATCCTGATGCCGGCAATCCCCTGCGCACCCGCGTGAATGCAATTCGCCACGTTGCCGACCGTCAATCCTCCCAGTGCCAACACAGGAAATGGCGCCAGCTCTAAACTGACCCTCTCCAAGCTGGTTAGTCCCTGCGGCGCGCCGTATTCACGCTTGGATCCGGTCTCGAAAACCGGACCAAAGACGACGAAGTCAGCTCCGCCGCTACGAGCGGTGCGGGCTTCGCGCGCTGAATGAGTGGAGACGCCGATTAAGAAATCGTCGCCAAACGTGCGGCGTATCACCTCAGTAGGAAGCGAGTATGTGGTTAGGTGAACGCCGTCTGCGCCCGACGCGGCGGCGATATCGGAGCGGTCGTTGATGAGTAGCTTAGTCGCGCTTCCTTTGGTGATGCGAGCGGCGCTCTCCGAAAGCTGGTAAAGCACATCAGCGGTCAAGTTTTTTTCGCGAATCTGGACAAGGTCTATTCCGGCAACCACGGCGGCTTGAACCAGGTGGAGAACATCTAAGAAGTCTTCAGTGGCCGGCGTTGTCCGGGAGGTCGTTTTCCCGCTGGTGATCAGATACAGGAGTGGCGTTTTTTGAGGACTCGCTGGCTTTGGCGGCATCTTTTTTAGAACTGCTCGAAAGCTCCGTACTTTGCTCGAGCGTGCGCACAGTTTGCCTGAAATGGAATATCTCCCAGAACGCGATTCCGATATTCAAAAGACCGACGCCGGTTACTGCTCCGCGCATCCATCCCGAAGCAACCGCCGTCTGCAACGCATGAATGCCGGTCTTGCGCGCAGCGTACAAAAGAAAATAGTTATTGCCCCAGTCGCTCAAACCAAGCGTACCCTGGGGGATCCACGGCAGGAGAGTAAGCACAAGGCCAATCTCCAGGCACAGGACAATATAAAAAATGACGCTCAGCTTTGCCGACATCTTGGGACAGTAAATGTGAATGGTAAATAGTGAATAGTAAATAGAACGAAATCGATTGGGCCGGATCGCCTGGTCAAATATTCACTATTTACTATTCACTATTTGTCTTCACTTCCCCTTCTTTTTCTTCTTCTGTGCCGCGGATCGTGCCTGAAGACTCTCGAGCTTCTCAGCGATATCGCGATAACCCACATCAACGCCGTAGACTTCTGTAAACGCTGCTATCGCGCGCGTCAGATCTCCCATCGCTTCATAAGCAGAACCAAGCTCATACTGCAGTGCCTTGTATTCCTCAGGATTGCGTCCAGGAGCATCAAGACCTTTCTTGAACCAAAGCACGGCCGCTCGCGGCATGCCTTTTTGAAGGAAACAGTGGCCCAACATATTACAGCATTGAAAAAAGCGCGGCGTGCCATCAGCAGACCCGGTCATGCCAGCGGCAATTTGAAACTCGCGGATAGCCTCGTCCAGGAGGTCCATCTCTTGGTAGGCCGTGGCCATGTTGTAATGCGTTTCATAGTCTTCATTTGACGAGGCGCTTTCACCTTCCGCCTCCATGCGAAACTCTTCGAAGATCTCGGCCAGGCCGGAGTCGATGCCGCTACCCGGGGCAGCAGGTGGGGAAACCGCAGCCGGCGTGGAAACAATCGGCGGCTGCTCAATCTCGATCTCACCGAAAGCTATGTCTGCCATTGAATACGTTTCAACCTTGGGAGCTGAGCCGCTGGCGACGGGTTGAGCCGATTCTGAAATCTCTGCTTTGACACCATGTTGTTCTGCCCTCAGCCGTTCGCGTCGGGATTCGATTTCAGGTAACGAACCAAATTGGCGTTCCAGTAATTCCAGGGTATCGAAAGCGATGTCGGAGTAGCCTTGCGTAATGTAGAAATCCACGCTCTCGAGTTCCTGCTCCATCATCGCTTTAGCGTTTGCGGGACTTCCCTTTTGCTGCGCGGCTACCTGTTCCGCTGTTTGTCCACTATCTTCAAAGGCTTCAGGGAACTGGGTTAACGAGTCTGCAAGCGTTGGACCGGGTACGACAGTAAAATCTGCCTGAGCATTAGTTTCATTCAGATCCGCAAAAGAGACTTCTGACTGGGCAAGGCTTTCTTCCGCTACCGAGTTCCATTCGAATTCGGCGCCTCCGCCCGCGGCCTCTGCGATCTCCGGTTCTGCTTCCCCAACCGGAAAACTCTCGAACGACGAAGATACGGCTAACGACGGTTCGGTCAGCATGCTTGTCGCCTCGGAACTGTCCTCTAAAAAGCCTCCCAGCATATTTAAGCGGTCCGCGTATCGCTGCTCGTCCGGCGCTAGACGCACGAGTTGAGTCAAAGCATAGCGTTCATCTTCGGTGAGGCCTGCAGTTTCAGCCGACTCAGCAAGGCGTTCTAACGTTCCGCGCAGCTTTTCCATATCGCGCTGCCACCAATGGATTCTCGCAAGCAAACGCAGGCTGCCCACATGTCCCGGATCGCGCGCCAGGCACTCATTAACAAGTTCGAGCAAATCACTTTCTTCCCGTGCAGCCAGCATTTGCTCAATGATGGTGCCGAGGACCCTGGCTGCTTCCTCCGCATGCCCCAGCTTGAGGTGTAACCGCGCAACTTCAATGTAACGACGATAGTTCGACGCGTCCTGCGAGATTAGCGCTGCCGTAGCGCGCTCAGCGCCTGCTGCGTCTTCCGCGTCGATGTACGCTTGCACAAGCATTGACCTTAGCTCGGCATCCTCAGGAGCATCAGCGACTGCTTTTTCGAGCAGCTCTGCCGCGTCATCCGCGGTGCCCAGGGCAACATGGGCGGAAACCACCCCTTTAAGAGCTACCCGGTTTTGCGGGCGAAGCTCGAGGGCTTTGGAATAAGCCTCAAGAGACTCTTCAAAATGAGAATTTTCAAACAGACGGTTTGCCGCTTCGTTGTAAGCTTTGGCGGCCTCCGCAGGCATGTGCTCCTTCAGATAACCTGCCGCAAGTTTGAGTCTGACGTCGGTGTTGTGAGGATCGAGGTCGGCAACCTTGTGGAGCACTTCAAGCGTTTGCTTGCTGTCGCCGGCGCGGGTATAGGCATCGGCAACGACGAGATACTGTGCCCGGGCGTCAGCGATTAGGCCCTGGGTCGAGTAGAGTTCGGCAAGCTGCCGGGCTGTTTCGGGGTCGCGAGGCTTCAGCTTCTCGATCTTCCGATACATCGCGATGGCTTTTAGGGTGAATTGCTGCTCGCGATAGTATTCGGCGATGCGCAGGAAACAGGAAGCTGCTTCCTCTTTTTCTCCAGCGCGCGCCAAAAGATCTCCCAACATGTTGAGAGTGGTGAGATCGTCATCATCGTTTGCGATGATCTGACGATACTCTTTAATAGCGGCGTTGATCTTTCCCTGCGAAAGGAATTTCTCAGCCGCCTTGATGACCTTAGCTTTTTCGAAAGCCATTAGGGGTATTATGTATCGCTGAATATATGAGCGGACTCAAACGCGGCGATGAGTTTGAAAATAAGCAGGACTCGATGCGCTATTGTTTAGCCTTGGGCGTCTCTGGATAAAACCGCTAGAAACTACGCTAACATGCACAAAATATGGCTGTCAACGCGCTCGTTTTTCTTCTTGTAGTGCGGTAAACCTTTAACCAGACACGTCACGCAAACTGTTGAGCACTCAAGCGAATCAACCCCCGGGCGACTCAGCCGCAGCTACGAACCGCGAACACTGGTCACGTCTAGGCCAGCGCACTGCCGTAATCGGGTTTTTTCTTTATTCTGCTTTCGCGCCCCACTCGATCGCCGCCGCCGAAATCTCTTTGGCTATCGTCGGCGCCGGGTGGCTTGTCCGCACAATCTCCCGCAGAAAAACCGGGTTTCGCCGGACGTCGTTCGACTTACCAATCTGTTTGTTTTTTCTCTGGACCGTAGCTTCTTCGTTACTTTCAGAGGAACCGCGCCTCAGTATCGCCAAGATTCAATCCACGGGCGTTGTGTTTCTTTTCTATCTCACGCAGGCAATCGTCACCAGACGAACAGCGGTGCTGTTGGTCGCAGTGATGATCTTGTCCGGGGTCGCCGGGACAATCTTTAGCGTCTACGATCTGGCTCGAGGCCGCGGGGTGCTTATCGATTCCGTCGCACCGGATAGTCCTCTGCAGTTCATCCACATTCGCGCGGGTGACGCTATCTGGCGAATGGGCGGACGCCGTGTCTATTCCGTTACCGACATCGACGAGGTAATTAAGAACTCGCCGGATCAAACTAAACTCACCGTCAGCGTGATCTCGCAGGGCGAACACCTCGAGCGTCCGGGCCTGATCGTCACAGACAAGATTAAGAAACGGGCATCGCCTTCGGGAGTTGTTGGCAGTGATTCAACTCATCGCTTTCGCGCCTCGGGTTGGACGCGCCACTACGAAACCTACTCAGAGATTATTCAGTTCCTCGCCCAACTTGCTCTTGGGCTCGCTTTGGCAAATTTCAAAAATCATGGTTTGAATCTTCGGTCGAAGCTGGCGTCGGCTGCGTTCGTGCTCCTCGCTCTGGGCATTATCCTGACTGCGATGCGAACAGTGTTGGTGGCACTGGTCATCGGCGTTCTTGTAATCAGTGTGCGAGTCCTGGGAAGAAGAGCGAGGGTGGTGAGTCTCGCCGGTATTTGTTTAGTGCTGGCTTTTGGCGCTTACGTTGTTTATCAGACGCGCGCGCGGCATGCCCTGTCGCTACAAGACCCGAGCTCTTCATTGCGCGTTCAGGTAGCCAAAGTTGGACTTTCGCGCATGATGCTTCATCCCCTGTTCGGGCACGGCATGGATGCAATGCACGTGCATTGGGCGGAGTGGGGCTTTCCCGGCACGGACATGCTTCATCTGCATTCAACTCCGCTGCAATTGGCGTTTGATCGGGGGTTACCTGCTCTCGCATTTTGGCTCTGGATCATGTGGCTGTTCTGGCGCAAAGCATCGCGGAGTGAAAAATTGCTGCGCGATTCGAGCGATACGAACCGGTACGCCGTCCTTCTTGGCGCTACCGGCGCCGTGACAGGCTTCTTCGCCAGTTCTCTGGTGAACTATAACTTCGGCGATGGTGAAGTCGCGCTCGTGTTCTGGTGGCTCATGGGAATCGTGGTGGTGTTGTCGGAAGTTAGTAATAAGACAGGAAGGCATCTAGTTAGGTAAACTTCGTCGGCTTTCCCACTTGCTGACTATTTGAGGGACTATGCTGAATCAATCTCATATTAAATCGATCTCAAAGGTCCTTCTCTGTGGTGGGTTTATGGTGGCGTCGATAACTGTAGCCGCCCCGCTGCGAACTGTTCGACGGGCGCTTGACCTGGAAACCGCGGCGGCCAAGGCTAGCTTCGAAACTGCGCAGCGTGACGTGCGAAAGAAACGACGGTTACGCAAGCCTGATGTTATTTATTATCCGACGCCGCCAGAGACGGTGGCCGAAATGTTGCGCATGGCGAAGATTAGCAAAGGTGATGTGCTCTATGATCTGGGCAGTGGCGATGGCCGCATTCCGATTGCGGCAGCAAAACAGTATGGCATTCGCGCCGTCGGCATCGAGATCGATCCGAAGCTCGTTACCGAGGCGGAGGAAAACGCGCGTCAGGCAAACGTCTCCGGTCTCGTACGTTTTCGCAACGAAGATATGTTTCGCGTCGATATCAGCGAAGCAACCGTCGTAACGCTCTATCTTTCAGAGAAGCTGAACGTGCTTTTGCGTCCTAAGCTGCTGCGCGAACTGCGCCCGAGTTCGCGCATTCTCTCCCACGATTTTCGGATGGGTGATTGGCAGCCTGAACAAACTGTCAGAGTGCCGTGGGGAAAACTCTATCGGACCGTCTATCTGTGGACAGTGCCAACTTCGAAAAGCGTGAAAAGACATTCCCGCTAACTATTCCCGACGACAGCGAGCGGAGGCTGGCAGTACAGCTTCTCTGTGAAACCCAGAAATCAAATCACGTCCGCAAAGTTGCGGCGGGTCTTGGCAAACCACCAGTAACCAAACACAAAGAGCACCACCGAAACAGCGGTGAAGTAGGCAAGGCCTTGCCAATGAGGCGCGAGGCCTTCGAGGAAGATGCGCCGATAACTGCGTACGAGCGCGGCGAATGGATTGGCGTTGATGAAGGGCCGGTAGCGTTCCGGGACGATCGATTCCGGGTAGATTATTGGAGTGAGATACATCCAGGCCATTAAGACCAGGGTGATGCCCTGAGCGATGTCTCGCAAAAAGACGCCAAGCGAAGCAACCAGCCAGGCCGCACCGAGCGTAAAAATCAACTGCGGCACAAGCAACGCAGGCAACCACAGAATCGTGGCATGTAGTTCGTGACGGACGATCACCGTTGCAACTACCAATGCAATGGTCCCAAACATTTGATTCCCTAACGACGATAGGGCCTGGGCCACCGGCAACGTCTCGAGCGGGAAGACTACTCGCTTCACCAGATTTGCATGGGTGACGATCGTTGTGGACGAATGCTGCAACGTCTCCTGAAACATGGTCCAGGGCAACAGTCCGCAAAAGAGATAGAGCGCGTAATCCCAGGGCGTTCCGTTAGGGCCGAAGCGAGCGTTGAAGATCCCGGCAAAGATGAAAGTGAAGATCGCAATCATGACCACCGGCGTGAGGACGGCCCAGACCATTCCCAGCATCGAGCCTTTGTAACGCGTCACCAACTCGCGTCGTGCGAACGACATTATTAGTTCAAAGCGTCGAGGAAGTTCCCAGAGAGGCCGCCAGACCGTGCGCCGTGCTGTTTGAGCGGAAATCATTTCGAAAGCATTGTACAGCGGAAGCACAGGAGCGGAGGCAAGCCCGCCTTCCCAACCTGAGAGATTCTCTAATCCCGCTCGATATCCTCGCCTGAAGGCCTTTCAAGGCGGAATCAGAAGTCAACCTTGATCAGCTCATGGTTAGGAAGGCGGGCTTGCCCCCGCTCTTCCGTTACTGCAAGATTCGTCCAAAGCCGCGCCAGCTATTCTTATTGTGCCAACCGACTATCACGTCCTTAGCGTCGACATCACGCCACCATTCTTCAAAGTCCTCACGCTGGATATAGTGAGAAGTGGGTGCCACCAGGTGGTCGAAAACAATCGTGTGTTGTTCACGCCAGCCAAACTGAGAAATTGCGCTCAGGTACTCGTTATAAAAAAGATGCCGCGCCAGTTTGGCCCCGCCGTCAGATCGATTGAGTGGTCCGTAAACGAGTTTTGTTGCCAAATATATAACAGCCGTCGGCACCTTTGAGATATGCAACAAGACCCGGCGATCCATCCGGGAACTGAATTTTTCCCGCAAAGGGTCAACGAAACGTGTAATCCATTCATTATTTTCCGCACCGTAAACCCACGCCGAAAGATACCCGCCGTCTTTCACTTTCGCCGCCAGCGAACGGAAGCCGGAGCGCGGATCGGGCAGGTGATGCAATACGCCGACGGAAAACGCATAATCAAACACGCGCGCGAAGGGCAGGTGATAAATGTCGGCCTGAACGACATGCGCATTCTCCAGATTGCGGGTCGCTGCAAAGGCAGTTTCCACCGCGTCGCTTAGATCGACACCTACTACATCGCGTGCCCCCCAACCGGCTGCCAGCTGCGTATGGCGACCCTTTCCGCAGCCTCCTTCCAACACGACCTTCCCCTGAAAGAACTCCGGCCGAACCGGAACAATCCAACCCAGAAATTGATCGGCGTAGAGCTCATCGCCCTGCACAAAGTGTTGCCACTGCCAGCCAAAGTTTTCAGCCGTGGCAGCTTTGCCGGCGTCAAGTTTCTCCGGCGTGCCAAATCGAGGAATGCCGCGAACGATCGGAAAGGTGCTCTGACAGGAATCGCAACTCAGTTTCCCTTCCATAATCTCCGCTGCTTCCGTACGCGTAACCGATTCGAGCACTATTTTTCCGGCGCAGGAGGGACAGCTCAGATACTCGAGTAACTTGCTCTTCATATCGCGAAATAGACCTTAATCGTTCCCCTAAAAACCGGAGGCCACAACCAACGAAAAGTAAATTCTCGTCTAACAGACCCCTGGCGGTTAAATGTAGGGCAGATAATAACAGCTTACAAGCGGAAGAAATCGACGCTTAGGCGAGGACGAGCGTGTTTAGTTGGTTGGATTTATGGTTAACCCGCCAACGAGGTACGCCATCTCGCCGGAGTTTGATTGCAGGCGGATGCTGTAGTCTCCGGGTGGCGCGTTCGCGGCGACTGAGACTTCAAAACTAATAACCGGTGTTGCATTGTGGAATTGCTCCAGGGTCAAACTTGCCGCGTCAATGGTAATGAAAGGTGAACTGGAAACCAGGCCGCTACCCGGAACCTGATCGACACCTTCGCCTCCAACATAAAGCGTGAGCTTCGTGCCCGCGACAACCGGCACTGGAACTGTTGAAAGTTCACCGTTGATTCCCACGAAGCGAGGATTCAAGGCAGGCGGCGTATTCTGCGGTGGCACCAAAACATAATTCAGCGCGGTAGGTTTGCCCGCGGCAACGCGTAGTCGACCGGCGATCTCGACGCTGCGAAAGGCTCGCTGGCGCCCGACCGGTTTGCGATCCGGCGCGGCGGACAGTGCTGTTGACTCGCCGGCCAGCCCATCGAAATACTCAACCATCGCTCTATAGTTGCCGGCAGGAACGCCACTAATGCTAAACCTTCCGCTTGCGGTGGTGAGGCCGCTCGCCATTACCCGTCCGTTGGCCAAATCTTCAATCCAAACGTGCGCGGCAGTTGCCGGCAAAAGGCTGCCATCGATACTGTTCAGAATTTTTCCCTCAATCGAGCCAACTTTTTCCCTCGCCGCGTAAAGGCTGCGGACCGCCGCAACGTCTGCTTCGCTCAAGGTACGCTCGGTGATCGCCGGCAGATCGTAAGTGCCATTGAGTGCCTGGGAAGCCTGCATTGTTGCGCCGATCACGTGCGAATGATTTAAGCCCAGCAGATGTCCGATCTCATGGGCCATGGTCGATTCGAGATCATAAGTGCCGGGCGTCCCATCTGTCGAAAACTGAAGATACTCACCCGCTCCCGAATATGGAAAAGAATTGATAACAATATCAGCCTCGGTAATCTCTCCGGTGTCCGGATCATAAAACACCCGTGTCCGGGCGGTAGTATTTCCTTCACCGAAAAGGGCGAGATTCTCCGCGGTCGGCGCTACCGTAATCAAACTTATGCCATCACCAGCGTTCGTCGGGCTAACTGACTGAGCCTTCGAAGAAACTTCGACAAACGTGATATCGGCAGCACGGGACCAACTGGCGAGTGCCCGCTGAATTGCTCCGAGTACGTCGCTTTCCGGTTTGAACGCGGCCGAGGGTTCTGTTAGCGACGTTGAAAGTGCGATCTGGATCCTTCTAGTTGGCCATATTATTTGGCGCTCTTGTGAAGAGGCCGGCAGATCAAACGAAGACGGCTGGCCGGAGACAACAAACGCCAGCAGAGCCATTAATGCCAGAATCGGGTTTGGGCGTCGCATTTCGTGAGCTGAAGCTGAAATCTTTCAGAGAATGCCGGCGCGCTTATCTAAAACGCGTGGCAGGACGAACTGGTAACCAATACTACCACTTCCAGGTAGTTTCTTATGATGAAAAAAGAAATCCGGCAGTGGGTCGGTTTAGCGTGGGGAGGTCGGATTCTCTTGCAGAACCGTGCGCGGTAGCGCCGGATGCTAGAGTCAATTTCAGCGTAATGTTGCAGAACCGTGCGCTACCGCGCTCGGTTCTGCATGGCCTGCGTCTCTTATTTATCAAACTGACCCACTACCAGAAACCCGCACGCGATTAACTTTCGCGTCCGAAGCTTTCCTTGCGAACCTGCTGCCTGGTCAAGGAATGATTGTGACCTGGGGCGCAGTTGCAGCCGGCCTACTGGTAAAGCTGGAGCCGCTCCTGGTGACAGTCACAATTAATTTATAGTCAATTGGAGCAGTTCCTGCGAGCGACGCCGGTAAGGTAAAGGTGATCAGATCAAATCCAAACTTGTTTCTGTTCGGGCGAACCGAAGTCGGAACAATATCGGTAGTAGTAGATCCGTCGACAAAGGAAACCTTGGTCTCGGCGGCCGCAGCCAGGCGAGTTCCGGTTACCCAGACCTCAAGCACAGTTGGGACCTGTGTGCCCCCGCTGTCTGTAGTGACTTTGAAAGGACCCACTATACAACCCGAACCAGACGTCGCGGCATTAGTTACATTACAAACCATGGCCGTACCGCCGGCGCCGTTGGTTGAGGTAAAGATATCCGGTTGGGAAGCCACGATTTGTACGAAGCCGCGAAAGACCGTGCCGTTATTATTTCTCTGATCGTTAACAACGACAGTGGCAACTCCCCCTGCTAAGCCGACCGGCATTACGAAGCTAATCCCCTCGGATGGCGAGTCTCCTACGAAATAAAGTCCAGCGGCCGCGCCATTCACTGAAACAGAGACGCCATTGAGTTCTACCGGAAGGATGGGGCTGCGTTCAGTTTCTGATCCACCAATCGCACTCTTGTCTGAACTAGCGAGCGCCGCAGTGGATTTGACAATGCTTAACTCGCCTGGCGCGAGCCCCGCCGGTTCACCGGGACTCGGACTCGGCGTGGGTGATGGACTTGGGCTTGGGTTTGCACTCGCAAACGGTCCCATGTTGCTCGCCCCAGTAAAGAAGGACAAAGCCGCAGCCGATTCTGTGGTTACCGCTGGACTCAGCAAATAAAAGACTTCGGCGGAATTGTCGCTATTACCACCGCCGAGTTCTACCCCTTGCAGGCTGAAAGCTATTCGTCGCTGCGTGTTGCTGGCCAGTGGGCGAATGCCGGCAACAAACGAAAGTATGGGATTCTTTGTCAATCGCCTAAACGTGTTGGAGCTGGTTACTGGAACCTGCGTAGCAAAGATCTGGTTAGGGCGCACCGATCCCGAAGGCACTGGGTTCAAACCGGTGCTGTCCTGATCCGCCGCGGGAAACGTTCCATCCGTTTTGAAGTTTAGCGCGGAGGCAAACACCAACGTGTGGGGCGCCAGCGAAGCATCGTAATCTGTAAATGTGGGTAAATGAATGACGTCTCCAACGCAGTTGTCACACACAGGGGCGCGTGTTCCGACCAGCTTAGCCGTACCATCCGAGACGCTTGAAACAAATACTGCCAGGAAGGTCGCGTTTGTTGTGTTGTTGGCAGTCGGATCCTCGGCTCGCGATTCATAAGCGACAAATGCTCCGTCGCGGCTCAGACGCCGACCCGGACTAAGTAGATTTAACGTGCCAACGGACCCGCTCTCTGCCTTTGTCTTCGTAATCTGCCGAATGTTGTCAAGACCTGAACCGGTAAAGTCAGCCACGTAAACCTCCGCGTTTCCGTGACCGTCGCCAGCCGCGCCATCATCATTGTTTGTTTTGGCGGCCGCCAGATTTGCAGTGGACATGAAGGCAACGACATTTCCATTGAAAGAGAGCGATGGATTCTGTTGGACCCGAGGAAAGGTCTTGTTGTTAACCACATCGTCTACAGTTTTTGTTCCCTGAGCAAAAGTGTTTGTTCCAGGAGCGAACCCACCAGTAGCAGTAGTTCGGCAAAAGAAGAGCTCAGGGTTGAAATCGCCATTACCCACCGCGGGTATTAAATTGCGCGTTGAAATAAACGCGAGAGTCTTTCCATCGTCGCTGATGGTCATTTCACGATTGTCGTCTACGATGTCCGGAGGATTGACGTCGATGCGCAGCGGACGGCTCGGTGACGTGTTGGTTATTTGCCTGAACGCACCGGCAGTGAGATCCGCAAGTGGGATCTCGTCGCCGTTGGACAGATCGAAAACGTCATCGATTTCAGGTAGTTGATAGATCCAAATCTCCTGATTACCATCCGCAACCAGGGCTGGACTCTCTGTTCCATCAAAATTCGACGGATCCGGTGAGTTGGAGCTGAAAACTATCGTGTAGATTCTTTTTCCTGACACCAGCGCCGGCTCAAAACTAATCATGGGGTGGTTATTGCTGATCTCGATTCTTACCAAACTGAGATCGGGAGGAGTTGGAGCTGGTGTGGGAGTGGGAGTTGCTCCCGGAGTTGGCGTCGGTGTTGGTGTTGGCGTCGGTGTCGGTGAGGGCGTCGCTGCGGGCTTTTGAACGTTCCTGGTGTTGGTTAATTGAAAGATACGTCGCTGGGCATAGTCAGCCAGGAAGATTTCGCGATTGCCGTCGGCGTTACGCGGGTTTTGAGTATCCAGATTTCCGTTTGACTCGAAGACTACAAACCGGCCGTTCGCACTGACATCACCGGCAAAGGCATAGAAACCAGCGGGACTCGAGGTCAGTTGGACTGCGAATGGATCAGGCGTAGCGCTGGCTGCCTGTCCGTGCGCATAAGAAAATGCGCTAAAGACCAACATAAGCGCGGCAATAGCGCACCGAGAGCGAAAAACTAGCTTCACGAAATCCCTCCGAGATAAAAGACGCAGATAAGAGCAGATTAGATGCCCCCGGGGAGTGAGCAGCAGCAATGTGCGGCCGAAAAAGATTTCTTAACGTCACCCGGCGTTAAAAGAACCGACATTTTACGCAGAGAGCAGGTTAACCGCAAGCCGCCGTAAGTCGGAGGAAAAACCAACTCGCCCCATCGCTTTTGGTTAATTTAGTCCGCCGGGGGGCAGTGATCGAAAATTCTTGACACCGCAGCGAAGCCAGCATAAAGTCTCGGCTGTATCACCCCCCAGAACGATCATTTTGTTCCGACCGGAGCCGAGCTCCGTCTCGCTAGGGTGTCAAGTTTGATCAAGCAGTCCGATAAAAAAAGCCTGGAACGTCACGACGTTTCCCACGAGCAACTTCAACTACTCGCTTAGGATGCGCTGCGGATCACTAAGGCCGGCAACCTGCGCCCACGGTTGAATAATTGTTCCGTCAACAGCTTCGCGTTCAGAAACAATTGAATCGACACAAGGAGAACCGCCATGTTGCGTTTGAGTTCGAGAAGAGTCCAAATTAGAAGGCTCGTGAGCTTATCGCTCAGCTTCCTTCTTTATCTTTGCATGCTACCGACAATTCCTTCGGCGCCCGTCCGTGCGAGATCAGTGGCTCCGAAAGGAAGTGCTCATGCTCTGGATCAGAGCCCACAGCAGCCCAATATCACGACCCCCCCGGCGGGGTCGGCTTATA
>JBKOZZ010000023.1:0-48485 GCA_046726155.1 Acidobacteriota bacterium | reverse complement strand
CCCGCCTTCGCCATGCTTTGAGCGGATTTCGAAGCGGCCGAGTTTTGTGCCTGGGCCTAGTAGCATTTGGATGAAGTACGAGTGACAGCGCGACGCCTATTGTATTTTATCGCCAGTGGTCGCTACCAGCTTTAGTGACTGCGGCAAGCCCACGCTCCGCATCAGTTCGTCGAAACGCCCGTCTGAGCGGAGCGGATCAACCGTTAGATTCACCTTTAGGCTGATCATCTGCATATTGTGTTGATCGTAAGCTTTGTTGGACTCTGAGCCGAAGGAGCGCGCCGACTCTGCAAGAACCAAATAGAGGTGTAAATAAATGACCTTCCGACATTCAATCGAAATGAGCTGCGTGACGGACTTAACTCCGTTGTGTGAATTCAGACTAAAATGATAAGTCTTTGTAAGTTAATGAAATGATTGGTGCCGGTGGCGGGATTCTAACCCGCACCCTCTTACGAGGGACGAATTTTAAGCCTTTCGCGCTGCTCGTCGTCGAACTCGCCTACGAAGGGGAACGAGGCCGGAACTCGTTTACGCGTTCGAGCGGTTTAGGAAATCAGATTGAAGCAACTAAGAAGATAATCAAATGGAGGAATCTCAAACGGAAAATCGAGAAGGGTGGAATTACCAGTAACCTCTTTAGTTACAGCCGGTTACGAAGATGTTGGCTCCCCACACTGGACACTCTTCGCAACTTTTTCATGCCGACTACGGAAATGCTCACGGGTTTCCAAACGGTGCGCGCCCACGTTCACGCGGTCGGACCACCCAAAGCTTTCATCTAAGCGTTGCCGTCCTAGACAGGATCCGTAAGCTCATCATTAATCTCAGAACCTGCGCGATACTGCGTAATCGCGCCCCCGACTTTGGTCCATGAGGTTACTAACTTCTTCATTATTTCCGGAGCATCGCCGATAACGCCAAGTTCTCCCTGCGTCTCCAATTGTTCGCAGAGTCGGGACATTTCTGTAGCCCCAATATTCGCCGCCCCGCTCTTCAGTCCATGAGCAGCCTGTTCAAGCGCTCGACAATCTTCCTGCTTAATCGCCTGGTCGATCTGTGCGATGCGCGCTTCAGCATCGGGGATGAACATCCTGATTACCTTCAGGACCATCTCCTCACCATAATCCTCTTCAAGCTCTCGAAGACGATCTGTCACATCCGGCATCAGACTCGACGGGCTTTCGTCATCGGAGCTTTTACGATTCAACACCTGATGTGAGGCCTCTGTGAGCCAGCTTACAATCTTCCCCGACAACTCCCCTTTCCGGAAAGGCTTTAGCAGGAAATCATTCATTCCCGCTCGCAGACACTTTTCTCGCTCGCCCGCTGAGGCGCTGGCCGTCACCGCGATTATTGGAATGAGTCTTTTGTCATCTGCCCGGCGGCGGATGATCGCAGTAGTTTCGAACCCGTCCATGCCAGGCAGTTGGCAATCCATCAACACCAGCGCGTACTCGTGTCGCTCGATCATCTCAAGAGCTTCCGGGCCGTCCCTGGCGATGTCCACGCGGTAACCGATCTTCTCAATCTGGTAACGCGCGACCTCCTGGTTGATTGCGTTGTCCTCTACCACCAGCAACCTCGACCTGTTATCGAGGCGCGGGTCCTCTTCATCCGTGCGCGCCGGAGTGGAAGCCGGTTCAACAGTATTAAGAGGCTTCCGGCTCGATCTCTGCGCACTGGGAAACTGCTCGCCCATTACGTTGACTAAGCAGTCATAGAGTTGTGACTGCCTGACTGGTTTTGTAAGCCACGCGCGAAAACCAGCGGCGCTGATCGTTGTTTCTGAAGAACGCTGTCCGAAGCTCGAAAGAAGTATCAAACGCACGGGCGCGATTTCTGGCTCGTGTAGAATGGCGCGACCCAAATCCAATCCATTCGCGCCATGTATCTGATGGTCGATGAGGGCAAAGTCAAAAGGCTTACCGCTGTTTGCTCCGCTCCGCAGGGTGTCGAGTGCGGCTTCGAAACTATCGGCTTCAGTTACGTCCACGAGCCAGGAGATGAGTAGTTTGCTCAGCACCTCTCTGTTCGTTGGCTGGTCATCAACAATCAAAGCGCGCAAGCCTTGGAGGCTTCTTTGCGGGAGCGATTCTGAAACGTCGGCCCCGACTTGCTTTCCCGCCTTTAGAGTAAACCAGAAAGTTGAGCCCTCGCCCGGACGGCTCTCTAACCCGATTTCTCCGCCCATGGCTTCGACCAGTTGCTTTGAGATGGCTAGTCCTAGTCCCGATCCGCCGAACCTACGAGAGGTTGAGCCATCCGCCTGAACGAAAGCACTGAAGAGTCGAGCCTGCGCTGCTGCAGAGATTCCGATGCCCGTATCTCTGACTTCAAAACGCAAGACGGCGTCCGAATCAGTTTGCTCCGGGCACGTCACCGTGAGCGCCACTTCACCCACGGTTGTGAACTTAACAGCATTGCCGAGCAGATTAATTAGAATCTGTCTGATGCGGGACGCGTCGGCCTGAAGAAAATTCGGGACACCTGCCTCGATAATGTAGGTGAGTTCGAGGTTCTTTGCCTCTACCAGCTCGGTAAAGAGATTCACTATTCCTTCGACGCTGCGGCGCAGGTCGAAGTCCACGGCTTCGATCTCGAGCTTCCCTGCTTCGATCTTGGAAAAGTCCAGAATGTCGTTGATGATGCCGAGCAGGGCGTCGGCGCTCTGACTAATGCCGTCGACAAAGTGCCGCTGATCCTCATCGAGTTTCGTGTCGGCCAGCAAACTCGCCATCCCGATAACGCCATTCATCGGCGTGCGTATTTCATGGCTCATGTTTGCCAGAAATTCCGATTTGAGCCGGGCCGACTCAAGCGCTGCATCGCGCGTGCGGCCCAGCTCATTTACCATCTGCAAGCGCTGAGTGACGTCGCGCGCGACTGCCTGCGCGGCGACCACCCGGCCCTGTTCAATGATCAATTGCACGTTTTGCCCGACCCACATTTCCGAGCCGTCCTTGCGATTCACAGGGAAGAAATAAAAACTGTGCGGCGTGCGTTCCGCAAATTGTTGTCGGTAGAATTGCGCGACCTTTTCCTGCCACGATGGCGATACCGGATAGAGGAAATGACGTCCTAACAACTCCTCGGGTTGATAACCCATGAGACCTTCGACAGCCGCGTTAATAAAAGTGAAGCGTCCCTGGCTGTCTGTGCGATAAATGATGTCGCCGGCATGCTGCACGAGTTGTTTGAACTGCTCTTCGGATTCGCGCAAAGTCTGTTCGGCACGATCGCGCTGCGCAATCTTCCGCCGAAATAGGAATAAGAGAACACTAAACAACAAAAGGTTGAAGGCGACACCTACAGAGAAGGCGATGAGGGATCGGTTCGTGTGATCAACCGACTCAACGAATCTGTTGATGTAAAAAAATTCAGTGAGCTGTATGGCGATCAGAGCTACGGCGGCAATGCCGACACTTAACGTCGCTCTACGCTGAACATTCGCACTCATTTCGCAGTCCCGTCCGCCGCTCCTTCACCTTGCGTCTCTGCCTGCCAACTGCCGCTGCGGGTCATTACGCCCCAGACGGCTTTACGACCCAGCATCCACTGGATTAGACCTTTGAGACGCCAGTAAGAGTTGAGTTGTCTGTAGCCCAGGTTCTCTACAATCATAGCCAGAAGCAGCACGAGGATATGACGCATCTTCGGGTGTATGTGAAAAGAGATTTCTTCGAGCAGTAGCGAGGTTGTCGACAATAGCATCCCCAGCCCAACCGAAAGAAGAAAGAACGTTACGAATGCCTCTAAAGAAAGGAGGCCCAGTAGATAACCAATCACGACGAAGACATAACCGGTGACCTGGACCAAAGGGGCGAGCCATTCAAAGAAAACAAAAAAGGGCGTCGCCAGCCAGCCCACGAATCCGCTGCCACGTTGAAACAGAAGGCCGCGATTGATCTTCAGACTGTCGCCCAGACCGTGGTGCCACCTGATCCGCTGGCTCCGCAGCGTCCTGAGGTCTTCGGGAGCTTCAGTCCAACACACCGGATCAGGGATGAAGGCGATTCGATATGGCACTCCTCTTTCGGTCAACACCCGATGCAAGCGCATAACCAGTTCCATATCTTCACCGATGGTGTCTGTCCGAAATCCTCCCACGCTAATTACCGTCTCTTTGTGAAACATGCCAAACGCGCCAGAGATGATCAGCAGCGCATTAAACGGCAACCAGCCGAAACGGCCGAATAGAAAGGCCCGTAGATATTCCGCGTACTGAAAGAGTGCGAGCGGATTCCGCGGCAGACCTGCTTGCTCGAGAAATCCGCCACGCACCCGGCAACCGTTGGCGATGCGAATGGTGCCGCCGCAGGCAACCGTCTTAGGGTCATCGAGAAACGGCTGGACAGCCTTTTGCAGGCTGTCGCGCTCAAGTATCGAGTCGGAATCGATTACACAGAAGAGTGGATATCGCGCTGCATTGATTCCAGCGTTGATCGAGTCGGCCTTACCTCCGTTCTCCTTATCTATCACGCGTAGGTTCGAGTAGATCGTGGAGCGATAAATCCCGCGCACCGGTTTCGACGGCAGACGATTGCGATACGCTTCGGGGAATAGGACAAGCTTAAACTCGCGCTTGAGGACTTCCAGGGTTTCGTCTTTTGAGCCGTCGTTGACGATCACGAGTTCAAACTCAGGATAGTTCAACTGGAGCAGAGAGCGGATTGAAGTAGCTATGCAGGCCTGTTCATTGTAGGCAGGGGTAACGATGCTGATCGGAGGCTCCAAGCCTGAATAAATTGGCGGCAGATTGCCCAGCACATGCAACTGCATGTAGCGCGACAGAGTAACCAGCGAAACCAGATTGAGTCCGAGGTAGCCGGCGTTCAGACCGATGAAATAGAGCAGGAAAACAAACTCTATTGCGAGCATTATGTGTCCGCGAATCATTGGAGTTGAATCTCCGCCATCACGTGAGCGAGCATGTCGCGGGCAAAAGGATCTGACTGTTCCGCTTGAATCGCGGTCAGCCTGGTCTCACGCATCGACGGCAAAAGCGACAAGGCCTGGGCCGCGCGATAGCGAACCCACCATTGCTGATCGGAAAGGAGCGGAATCAGACGCGCCTCATCTTCGACCCCTCCCACGCGACCCAGAGCCACGGCGGCCTGAACCCGGACTTGCCAATCTTCATGCCTCAGACAGTCGCGGATGATATCCAGATCTTCCGCACGACTAAGCAGGTGTAAACAGGCAGCCAGAACCTCCGGGTCATGCGATGACTCCGCGATGGAGTGCGCTGCTGGTAGAGCCGACGTGTCGTGGGCTAATTCGAGATATTGAACCATCCTCGCGGCCTGATTAATCGCTTCCGCCCCGTGATCGGCGCCGGTAGTTTGTTCGTGAGAGAATGCGATTGCTGCCCTGGCAATTGGATCTGAAATAACGTCCGCGCCGGCAGTCTGCAAGACGCTGGCGACGCGAGCCGCGGTCCAGTCACGGCGGCTGGTCAGAAGCGGAATGAGTTGGGGAACCGCTTTCCGAGCATCTATCATTGTCAGCGCCCGAGCCGCCGCGAGCGATACGAATGCATCGTCACCCTCAGTGATCAGCGACAGGTCGTCCCACGCGGTCTGCTCACGTAGGTGGCCCAGCGTATTCATCGCCAGGAGGCGTTCCCGCAGATTGCCCCGCCGCAACATCCTTAAGGCGGTCTGATCAATACTCAAGGCATAAGCAATTTGATTGAGGTGATCTTTTGATTCATCGAGCAGGGATTCGTGCAGATGATTCCAAAGCAACAAGAAGTTCGACAGGTCACGTCGCGACAGTCGTGGTACGTCCGCAGAAGCGACCTCGACAGCATCCATGACGATCGGCTGCCAAAAACTGAGGAACTTGCGGTGCTGTCGTTCTCGCAGTAATAGCCTGGCCCGCAGCATCAACACGACGAGCGATAGTAGGAAGGCCAAGGCCAGCGAGGCGGTGCCGATCAACTCCGCAACTCGTAAAATGTCTATCTCAAAATCTGAGTAGGAGCCCAATTTGACCTCCGCTCCTCGTGTAGAGGTCGCCCTGTCGATGCCATACGGCAACGTAGGAAAGTCCCCATTTGTTAGTCATCCAATGTCGGCCGGTAAAACTGAAGTCGAGCACGTCAGTTCTTATCAGACCGCCAGGTACGCTTTCGATTTCCTGTCCAAACGCGAAGCCGACGCCGACGTTGTTTCGTTCACCGTAGTAGTAATGTCCCTGAAACGCGTGACTGAACGCCGTGCCTTTCCCATTCAGGTGCGCGACATACAACGTGTACGCTCCGCGGTACGCCTTGAAATATCTTTCGGCGCCAAAGATGCCCATGTTCACAATGTCCGTGGGGTAACGACTGTGCCGCAGCCCCGCGCGGCCGATCCAACCCTTGCCGAAGATCCGCTCGACCTGGCCAAGGAATGAAGTGGTCGGCAAGATTTGATGATTCGGGCTGCCTCCGGCTTCGACGGTCGCAATCCAACGCTTCGACTCGGTCAGCGGCTGCACAAAGCCAATCATGAAATTCGGATCGGTCGTCTCGAATCGCCGCACCGCCGAAGCCGTGCCGTAAAGCACCTGGCCCGTGCTGAACTTGTGATTGATCGAGAAATAGTACGTTTGCCAATCAGGACTGTCTTTGCTCACGAACTCGTACGACGCTCCCAGTTCGACCACCGTCTCCGGATCGATCTTTTTCGCTGGCACAGTCTTACCGCTTCGGTCTGCGGGATCAGGAGTAGGGCCAGGTAGCGGCTCGCCCGGTTGCGTCTGAGCGCTCGCGCAGATCGCTGCAACCATCAAACCCGCCCACAGAAATAAAAGGCGGAGAACTGTCATTTGAAAATCAGGATGATTTCATCACGCGGCGAATGCGCGCCAGCAACTCTCCGGGACGAAACGGTTTTACGAGGTAATCGTTGGCGCCGTGGTCCAGGGCGCGCACAATGTTGTGCTCCTGTGACTTGGCAGTCAGCATGATGATTGGCACCTGATTCCAGGTAGCGTGCTCGCGAATTCTCTTGATTAGTTCGAAGCCATCCAAATAAGGCAGCATCACATCAAGCAGCACCAGCGCCGGCGGCGACGGTAAAGTGACCATGAAATCTGTCGCTTGCCGGCCATCCAGCGCAATTCGCACATCAAAGCCGCGCCGCGCGAGCATGTGTTCCAGCAGCGTAACTACGACCTGGTCGTCCTCAACGACGACTGCGGTGTGGTTAGTCTGCCCCTGGCGCGTCTCTGAGCCTCGCGTTTGATCGCTCATGACCTTTATATCTAAGGCTTCAGCACGCTTCTTAGAGTCTTACCCTTGCTTACACTGAGGCAGATCCGCGATCGATGGGTACTGTCAAATTTGACAGGTAATTAGCGGCGGGATCGCTGTAACACCTAACTACCGGCTCGTAAGCCAGGTTGCTTGCGAAAAAGGCAATTCACATAGAGGGTGCGCCTTTTGATCTAACATTCCCCGGCCCAATGTAGAACCATAAATGCACTGGATTATAGCCAACCGAATTTTCTTTTAGAGGGAATATTAGAGGGAAAATTGAGAGGCGACCGACTTGCAGATCGGTCGCCCTCTTATTTTTCTAAGGATATTGGCTCCGCAGGTAAGACTCGAACTTACAACCCTCCGGTTAACAGCCGGATGCTCTGCCATTGAGCTACTGCGGAATAGCGCCCCCGCACAGCATAACTATGCGAGGGCGGAAAAGTTTTTATAACAGATGACCTACAGAGCGTCAAGGCAACGTGAGTTTGAGTTGGTACTGACCTCATGGGACCCGAACTTTCGCACTGGCGGTGACTCTACTTAAGTTCTAGCAGATGAGTAGGGTTGCTAAACATGACGTTGCTAGTCACTTTCGAGGTGTTCTGTGCTCATGGTAAATGCGTAGAGCAAATTGGCCCGCAGGATGGTCGCGCATTTCCGCGATCGCAGTCTGAATTTCGGTTGGCGTATCAGCGAGCGCGGGAAGCTTGCCTCCATATTCATCTGGCCAAACGGCTGGAGCGGCAGCAACCGCAAAAGTCATGTCAGATAACGAGAAGTGGTCGCCCATGAGAAAAGGCCGGCCATCGCTTAGCCTTTCATCAACGGTCTGCATTACCTTACGAATTTCATTCAACGCATTTTCCGCGCGGCTGGCGTTGAGCCGCAGGAGCACCCGCAAAAGTCCTGCGAAGACCGGGTAGGCCACGCGGACCGCGGCAACTTCAAACTTGAGCGTACCATCGCTCAGGGGGTTGATCATGATCTCGCGATGCTTCAAGAGATGGTAATAACCAAAAACCGAGGTTGCAGATCCCAGGGTGCTATTGAAAAAGGTCCAATCGGCTTTTGCTTGTTCTGGATCATCGCTGTCCGGTAGAAGCTTACGATCGGCGGGACTCCGGGGCTCAAAATAGTCAATCATCTTGCGCACAGTGTTGAGACGGTAAGAGTCGCCGTAAAGAAGCGGAAAGCGCACCGTGTAACCATGCCAAAGCGTCGCGAACGAGGAAAGGATCAAAGCATGCCGTTGTTCCCGGTGCGGGATTTGGTAGTGGGCCAGTAGAAAGCGGCTGAGTTCACTATCCAGACTAGGCGGGAAAGTGATGAGGGTAGGGTCAGTCACGGCTGGCTTTACTCCTGTACAGGAACGAGTCGGCTTGCGAGCGTGAGTCGCGCATCAGCTGAACTTCAGCCTTGGCGGTAGCTACTGGAAGCCTGGCGGAATTCTGCGTGGCACTTGAGGCCATAATGGTAGACTCGGTTTCAACTATACAATTCCGTTGCTGGATTGCTTATTCGCTTTGCGAGTGTCATTGCCTTCCCACGGATATCTTCATCGATCGAATCCAGGCGCACCGTCGTGCATCCTTGGCGTCCCCAGGCGCCACTAGCAAGCGCAAATGCTGCAGTATCGCCGCTATGAAATCTTGCTGTTGATCAGGCGTAAGTCTTACCATGCCCGACTTCCCATCGGGATACAATGTCGCGAAAATCGTCCTGTTTGCGCGGAAGTCTGGATGGCCCATGTGTGAGCCCTCGGAGGCCATCCATCTTCCGGGCGATGAGGCGGAATTCGTCAGGACTCATGAGATCCTGCTCAGAACAGTGGCTGAATCATCGAGGGAATTCCTGTTCTCCAAGCTGAGAACGGGCGTTCACATCGGGTACACTTCAGCTCGCCGCCAACCAATAGTTTGCGTTACTAGGTTCCTTTTCCGGTGTCAAACCCATACCTTAACGAGAGATGATGACTTTGGTACGGGGATTGTTATCGAGCATCACCCAACCGGGACAAGAGTTCCCACTGCATGGCGTTCCATTGTAGTGCCAAACCTTGCCGCTGTTGTGCAACTGATACAGTCGATTGCCACCACTCACGATCGCCACCGTGGCCGCGTTGTTGTCGAGCATGACCCAACCGGGACAAGAGTTTCCAGTGCATGGCGTTCCGGTGTAGCGCCAAATCTTGCCCGTATTGTGTAATTGATAAACTTCGTTGCCATCAGCGGCGATCGCCGTAGTGGCACTGTTGTTATCAAGCAACTGCCAGCCAGGACAGGAGTTGCCGCTGCATGGCGTTCCGGTGTAGCGCCAAATCTTGCCGCCAGTGTGCAACTGATAGAGCTGCGCTCCATCGGCTATGATCACGGCAGACGCGGGATTATTGTCGAGCACTTGCCAACCGGGACAGGAGTCGCCACTGCACGGCGTCCCCGTGTAGCGCCAGATCCTACCGGTGTTGTGCAATTGATAGAGTTGATTGCTGCCAGCTGCGATCGACTTGGTCGCGGAGTTGTTGTCGAGCATCTCCCAGCCGGGACACGAGTTGCCGCTGCACGGCGTTCCGGTGTAACGCCAGATCTTACCGCCATTGTGTAATTGAAATAGTTGATTGCCACTGGCGATTATCAACTTAGTGGCTGAGTTGTTGTCCAGCATTTGCCAGCCGGGACAGGAGTTGCCGCTACAGGGCGTACCAGTGTAACGCCAAATCTTGCCGGTGTTGTGCAATTGATACAGTTGACTATCATTGCGGACGATAGCCGTAGTTGCTGAGTTATTGTCGAGCATCTGCCACCCAGGACAGGAGTCGCCGCTACAGGGCGTACCGGTGTAACGCCAAATCTTGCCGTCCTGATGTAGTTGGTAAAGGTTCTGCGCTGCCATCGACTGGGCACCCAATGTCATCACGATGCCAATAAGCAACGCATGCAAAAAGGAAATGGAAAGGGAATTCCGGAACATTGTCTTTACCTCCTGAGGTTGTGAGTTGTAAACGAGTAAGCTGCAAGAATGGTAGTTCTTGCTGCCGATAAAAGCAATGAAATGGGATCGCCTAGAGCTCAGGCATGCTTCTAGGATGAGAGGTGATTGGAGTGGCTAACTACCGGCGCCCACGCCTGGCCAGTACGCTTGCGCTCAACCGTGAACTGCGAGAACATCTCGCACTGCAAAAAAAACGAAAAGTGCAAATCCTTCAATCCGGCGGGATGCATCCGCCTGAGAAAGGTTTCCATGGAACGCCGAATAACGTCCTGGTTTAGTCAAAACTTAAGCACCGAAATGCCTTTAGTGGCCTATGGTCACGCAGGCCAGCCATTATTGATGTTCCCCACTGCGGCAGCTGACTATCTCGAGTATGAGCGTTTTCATTTGGTGGACGCCATCAGTCCACATATCGACAGCGGCAGGATTCGGGCTTACTCGATTAACAGTGTCAACCGCTACAGTCTGCTCAATGAGCAGATGCCGCCGCATTTGAAGGCGGAACTGCTGACCCGATTTGATCGCTACATAACAGACGAAGTGTTGCCTTTGATCCGCAAGGATGCTGGCGACAACGATGCCAGGCCACTCACGACCGGCGCGAGCCTCGGCGCGTTTCTTGCGGCCAACGCCTATTTCAAACATCCGGATTTATTTCGCGGCGTCATCGCAATGAGCGGAAGCTACGATGTGCGCTCATATCTCAAAGGCTTTTATGACGACAACGTCTACTTCAATAATCCCGCAGACTATCTTCCTAACTTAAACGATGACTACTACCTGCCGATACTGAAGAGAGCCGATGCCATCTACATCATATCCGGCCAGGGCTCATACGAAGCGCCTGATCGCAGCCAGCATCTGTCCGACATTCTGAAGGCGAAGGGCGTTCCCCACACGCTCGACCTCTGGGGCGCCGACGTAAATCACGACTGGCCCTGGTGGCGCAAGATACTGCCCTATACCCTGGACCGGATTCTAAAAGGATGAACGATGAAGGATGAAGGATGAGCGATGGAGGAAAACATCGATTCGTTACCTCAGCACCTATTACGTTATCTGTGGAGAACTAGTGTGACACCGCTTCGACACCCGCCGCTTAACACCTCATAAACCAGAAGGAGAAATTCCTGCTATGGAAAGAGATCTAAAGCGGCGGACGAAGAATTTTGCGCTGCGAATAATCGCGCTGTATTCTGCACTTCCAAAACGCGGCGCGGCACAAGTACTCGGAACCCAGGTGCTGAAATCGGGAACTTCTCCAGGTGCACACTACCGAGAGCCCAAAGAGCCAAGTCTGATGCTGATTTTATTAGTAAGATCGAAGGGGCGCTTCAAGAACTTGATGAAACCCAATATTGGTTAGAGTTAATTGGCGAAGCAAAGATTCTTTCCGAAAAGCGACTGCAATCCTTGCATCAAGAAGCGGAGGAATTGATGGCGATCCTCGTGACGATAGTGAAGCGAGTCAAGCTGAGGGGCAGATTGCGGAAGCGATGAAGGTTTTCATCCTTCATCCTTCCGCCTTCATCCTTCGCTCAGGGCTCGTCTTCGCCTTTCTTGCCTTTTTTCTTCTGCGGATCAACTTCGCGTGGTCGCGTGGCTGAAGGTGGCGGCGGTCCCTCAACCTTCGGAGTTACGGTTTCCGTTTTCGGTTGCGGATTTTCCGGACCTTCGTCAGCCTTCGGTGGTGGTGGCAGGGTCAGCTGTTCCATTTTTGGTTCCGTGTTAGCGGCCGGCAATGTGGTGTTGTCTTCATCCGCTTGTTTTGCTGCGTCTTCATTAAACTGGGCACGCTCAGCCGCGAGTTCTCGCTGACGTTGGCGGAACAGTTCCTTCATGTCCTCCGGCATTCCCGGCGGTTGGTCGAAATCTTCTCTTGGTTTCCCTTTCAGGAAGTCCTTCATGAAGGTAATGAACATGGGCAACGCCCCGTGGGCGCCAGTCATTTCGTTACCGAGTGGTTTCTTTCTTCCCGGATAGCCCATCCAAACGCCTGTTACATATGTTGGCGTGTAACCGATAAACCAGACGTCGGTGTGGTCGTTCACCGTTCCGGTTTTGCCCGCCAAGGGTACGCCGAGCGAGCTCGCGGCTGTCGCCGTCCCAAACTGGACCACGCCACGCATCATTGAGACCATCGTCAGCGCCACATACTCATTCATTACCTTGTAGGTGGTCTTCTCCCACTCTTCGAGTAGTGCTCCATCCCGATCGAGTACGCGACGAATCAAGTGAGGCTCGACTCGTATGCCCTTGTTGGGAAATGCTGAATAAGCAGAAATCATCTGATCAAGAGGCACCTCTGTGGCCCCAAGTGCAGATGGAAGATATGGCGCCATGGGCACTTTGATACCGAAACGCCTGACCATCTGGGCGCCAGTCTGGATGCCGACGGTTTGCAGCAGATGCACCGCGGGAACGTTCATCGACTTCGCGAGCGCCATCTTCATCGGCAGGTCGCCGTTTCCTAAAGAGCCATCATAGTTGTGCGGTTGCCAGCTCCCGATACTGATCGGCGCGCCGCTCACGGTTGTGTCCGGCGTCATGCCCCATTCGACCGCGGCGGTGTAGATAAAAGGTTTGAAGCAGGAGCCTGTTTGGCGGTAAGCCTGCGTCGCATTATTAAACTTGCTGGTACTGTAGAAATCGTAACCGCCAATCATGGTGACAACTTCGCCTGTCTTGGCGTTGAGCGTCATCATGGATCCAGCCACTCCGGGCACTTGCGATAGTTCAACTTTTAGTCGCCGGGTCTTCTGGTCAACTTCCTTGATTTCAAACTCCGAAAGATAGCCAGGCTTCAATTCGTCTTTTGGCTGACGTTTGGACCAGCCCATATCTGCCACACCAACTGTGGCGGTGTAATTGCCAAACCTTATAGTGGCTTCATTTCGAGCGCGGTCGACTTTGGTGACTAGTCCCGACAAAAAACGACCTTGCTGATAGTCGTTTCCATACCAGTCCGGGTCTTTGTAGCTATTCATCTCCTGAGTAGTTGGCGGGCCCTGTCCGTTGTTTGCGGCGGTGGGGATCATTTTGTAGCTTGAGCGCCAGCTACTATGAGTGTGGTCGTAATTCCTCAAGCCCGCGCGCAATACTTCATAAGCCTTCTTTTGCGCTTCGACGTTAATAGTCGTGTAAACGGAAAGACCGCCTTGTGCCACTCGGGTCGTGTATTTGTCCTCAAGCTCTTGCCTGACCTGTTCCACCGGATAATCAAAAACGCTCGATTTCGGCTGCGCCTGATAATAGGCGGTGTCGGCAAGTTGAATCGGTTTCGCCTTGGCCGCATCCACCTCCGCCTGAGTTGCGAAACCATTCTTAGCCATCAAATCAAGAACAAGATCGCGACGCTCTTTCGCACGCACGGGGTTAGAAGTAGGCGAGTATTCGCTTGGCGCCTTGGGGACTCCGGCGAGTAGTGCGGCTTCGCCAATCGTCAGGTCTTTTGCTTGTTTCCCGAAATAGGTTTCAGCGCCGGCTTCCACGCCGTAGGCGTTAGCGCCAAGAAAGATATGGTTTGCGTAGAGCTCCATGATCTGATTCTTGGTGTAGTAGCGTTCGATCTGGAGCGCTAACGCCCATTCGTTCATTTTTCGTTTGAGAGTTTGCTCTTTGGAGAGAAACAGATTCTTGGCAAGCTGTTGCGTAAGTGTCGAGCCACCCTCAACCTTGTCGCTGGTCAGGTTCTTCCAGGTCGCCCCAAGGATGCGGATTGGATCGATACCCACATGGTCATAGAAGCGCGCGTCCTCGACGGCGAGGATTGCGTTCTTCATTACTGGTGGAATCTCGTCATACTTCAACGGGATTCGTTTCTCGAGCGCAAATTCGCCAATCACAGTTTCGCCATCGTCAGCATAAACGCGCGTGACTACGCTCGGCCGGTAGGTTGCCAGTGCGGCGACTTCGTTGGCGGCGCGGGAGTAGTTGAGCTCGTAGGCCGCAATAATGCCTGTTAAGCCACCGGCAGCCAGGGCTAACAACAAAACTGCCGGAAGCCAGAATCGGCGTAAAAGATGCCGCCGTTGCTCAGGCGGTGCGTTTACGATTGCTTTTGGGGAGTATGATTTCAGTTTCGAGCCCGGGGATTTTGCAGCCATAGTATCTCAGCCTCTCTAAGGCAAACGTTGCTTCAGACGGGCCGTAAAGGACAACGTGGGTAGCCACAGTGTCGTTATTCCGGTCGCCGCGCAACGCCCGAATTATAGCGCAGGATTGTATTCAATTCGATGCGGCACCCCGGTCAGAAGGCTTCCTGTGCTCGAGAAGGGGCGGCTTTTCCCATTCTGTCAATAAGGCCCTATAATCTACATGCAAACGGGGGCGACAGGCTTCGACAGGGGTTTGGACGACCGACGGATGCCATGCCGGGCTACTCTATGCAGCTCGTTAAAACGCGTAGGGAAAAAACAATTGCCAATAACAATGAATTGGCTCTCGCTGCCTAATTAGGCACGAGCGTCTCGCCGCAAGTTGCTTATGCGCGCGGAGGGAGATGTCACTCAGATAAGCTGGCGCGAACTTTCGGTCCGTGGGTTCGCGCGAGATAAAGTCGGACTAGCTTTCACCGAGGTCTTGTCACTTCACTTACTCGGCGCAAAGCGAATAACTGGTCGCTTGACGACCAGAAAAGAGGAGTGACTAAGCATGTAGAGTCTTTCGGCGGCTTCTCTTGGATCCGAGTTCAATTCTCGGCGCCTCCACCATTTTGATAAGGATGAAGGATTAAGGCGGAGGGATGAATAAAGGACTTTCCGCGGCGACTGGCTTTTTTATCCTCCATCCCTCATCCTTCATCCTTGCGTTCTAACCTTCCTATTGGAATCTTTGACAGCGGCGTTGGCGGACTGACTGTGTATCGCGCGCTGCATGAACGTCTTCCCGATGAGCACTTCGTTTACCTGGGCGACACCGCCCGCGTGCCATACGGCACAAAATCCCTTTCCACTGTTGAGCGCTACGCGATTGAAAACGCGAAATTTCTTGAAGCACACGGTATAAAACTGTTGGTAGTGGCGTGTAACACCGCTTCGGCCCTGGCACTACCTGCCATACGCGAAGCCCTCGGTGTGCCGGTTGTGGGTGTCATTGAGCCGGGCGCGCAAGCCGCGGTTGAAGTTGCCGCGGAAAGAAGGATCGGTGTAATTGCCACGGAGGCAACAGTCCAGAGTGGCGCCTACTCGAGAGCTATTGGCAAGATCAATCCGGTCACTGAAGTCATTGAGCGCGCTTGTCCGTTGTTTGTTCCGCTTGCGGAAGAAGGTTGGGCGGAGACCGACGTGGCGCGAGCTGTGGCTGAGCAGTATTTGAACGATTTGAAAAAGAAGCATGTCGGTGCCCTCGTGCTCGGCTGCACTCACTATCCGATCCTGCGTGATCTGATTAGCAAAGTTATCGGAACTGAGATTCCGCTGATCGACTCGGGCGAGGCTGCCGCGCGTGAGGTCGAAGCACTTTTGCAGTCCAGCCGGATTTTGTCTCCCGCGAGGGACCGGGATACCCAAGCGAGACAGGAACGACGGCTGTGTGATGACCTGGATCATTTTTATGTGACAGATGCTGCCGAGCGTTTTGCAAAAGTGGCTGAGCGATTTTTAGGAACGGCACCCTCAGTGCTGGAGGCGGTGGAAGTTTGGGGACACGATGAGCTTAGAACGCAGTGATGGGCGCGCTTTCGACGAACTGCGGCCGGTCAAAATAACTCCTGGTTACTTGCCTTATGCGGAAGGCTCCGTTCTCATTGAGATGGGCCAAACACGAGTAGTGTGTGCGGCTTCAGTCGACGAGCGAGTGCCTTCGTTTCTTCGTAACTGCGGTCAGGGTTGGATTACTGCTGAGTATTCAATGCTGCCTCGCGCTACCCAACAAAGAACGCCTAGAGAGGTTAGACGCGGTGGTCCGTCGGGCCGGACGCACGAGATTCAACGCTTGATTGGGCGAAGCCTGCGGGCTGCGGCCGATATGCGGCTGCTCGGGGAACGCACAATAACCCTCGACTGTGATGTCATACAGGCCGACGGAGGCACTCGGACGGCGGCTATCACGGGCGCCTATGTTGCATTCGCGGTGGCCGCTAACCGTCTGCTCAAGTCCGGCAAGATTCAACAGAGTATTATCACCAATGAAGTGGCCGCGATCAGTGTCGGGATCTTGGGAAACATACCGCTGCTCGACTTGAAATACGACGAGGATTCAAAGGCGGAAGTTGACATGAATGTGGTTTGCACAGGCGACGGCCGATTCATTGAAGTTCAGGGCACAGCCGAACGCGAGCCGTTCACACGCGATCAAATGGAAAGCTTGCTCGATTTGGCAGCACGGGGAATTCAATTGTTGACAGGAATTCAAAGAGAAGCTATCGCGCGGGCGAACAATTAGCCCTTGCCCGTCAACTGGGACTGCGCATTGATTTGTTTGTCGTCAGGCGTTAACTTTGCCTCCCAAAGGGGGCGCCAACGTTTTCAGACAACGAGGTCTCGCGCAGGCGGCATCGAATATTCGCTTATATGACCAAATAACAAAGCGGAAGCGCTTCTAGAGACAAGGCAAGCCCAACCATCGTTCCTAAGTCGACGCGGATTACGAGGAGTTGAGTTAATAAAATGAAATACCTGATGGCAGTATTGCTAATGATCACCGGAATATGTTCCGTGGCCGCGGCACAAGAGTCGTACACGAGCGACCAGATTGGCTACACGATCGAGCTCCCGTCGACTCAGTGGCGCGTGATCTCTGAACCGGACGCGGCCCACGAACACGCCGAATTCGTTTACGGAGATCGGCTCGAGGGTTACTTGCAGATTCGCAAGGAGGTAGTTGACGCTGGCACCACACCTTCCGACCTTGCTCGGCGAGACATGGAACAAAAACTGAGTTTCCTTCCCGGGTTTGTAGAAGGAAAAGAGGAACCGTTCAAGGGTCGTCTCAATGGAGTGACCGTGTCCTACGAGTTCATCAAAACAGCCAAGCCAATGATGGGACGCATCTATTATCTTCAGGCAGATAACCGCACGATCTACGCTTTGCGTTTCACTGGGCTGCGCGACAAGCTTGCGCGTATTCGGAATCAAACAGATTTGATTGCCCGCAGCTTTAAACTCAAATAGTAAGGTTTGCAATCAGTTCATATTGGCCGCCCGCGTGTCCCAGCGTTGGCGGCCAAAAGTTTTGCTGCCCGCCAGTTTGCAGTTGGGATCGCAAACTGACAGCTTGCGTTACAATCACCAGCCATGAGGCTAACGCTGGCTCCGGGGTTAACAGTCAGGAGATCACCAATCGAAGGCAAGGGCTGTTTTTCAGTGGCCCATTTCAAGCGCGGTCGGAAAATAGCGGATTACGCGGGGCAGAAGATCACCAACGCCGAGGCCAATCGTAGAGCCGGCCGACGCAGGTTGCGCATTTGCGCGATCAATAATCGCTGGAGCCTGGATGGCAGCCGCGGCGGAAACGGTACCCACTACATAAACCATTCCTGCGAGCCCAATGCCTACATGAAGATTCTTTACGGCCACATTATCTTCATTGCGTTGCGCGATATCGAGCCGGGCGAAGAGATAACAATAGATTATGAGTCAACGCTCCACTCAGACAATAAAAAGTGTATTTGTGGAGCCACATCGTGCCGCGGAACTATCAACAAACGTGGCACTTAGAGCCGCGGCAAAGTAAAACTGAATTTGGAGCCGCGCCCTACTTCCGATTCCAGGTCAACCGTGCCGCCGTGCTGTTCGACCACCTCGCGCACAAACGACAGACCAAGACCGGTTGACTCTTCATCCTTTTCCTGATCATCTCTTACGACGCGGTAAAACTTTTCCCAGACGCGATCCCTGGCTTCAGCCGGAATTCCGTAGCCGCGGTCCTCAACACAAAGCCTAACAGCTTCGGCTTCAAGCGCCGTTGATACAGTAACCGTCGTGCGCTCCGGACTATATTTGATCGCATTACTAACCAGATTCTTAACGGCTTGCGTAATCATGCTCTTGTCGGCGGCGACCGGGGGAAGCTGTTGCGTGGGTTGTTCGACTAAACGGATGCGCCGTTTTTTGGCGACCTTTTGCAGACTGGCTATCGTGTCTCTTACAACCTCGTCCAGGCGAAGAGGAATCTTCAAGACTTCCTGGCGATCTCTTCTTTGTAGTTTAGTGACGGCCAGGAATGTATTGATCATACTTGAGAGCCGCTGCGATTCGTTGGCAATGATGGTTACAAACTCCCGAGCCTGCTCCGGCAGCCCCTCATCAGCAGTCAACAATTCGGCGAAGCCGTTTATGCTGGTGATAGGTGTACGTAACTCATGCGACATCAGTGAAATCATGTCGCTCTTCAATCGCTCGTATTCCTTAAGAAGCGTGAGGTCTTTGACAACTACCCCAAGGCAGAGCGGTTGAGATGCTGCTTCTGATTCGCTGCCGGCTACACTCGAAGCTCCATTCAACTCCGTGTTGGAGTTCCCCAACACAAGCGAGATACGAAGGCTGTAGGTCGCATTTCGGTCCGGAAACTGGAGCTCGCGTTCATAGGCTTCGCCGGTCTGCAAGACGCGGCGCACTGCAATCGCCGGCTCATCGAAAACATCAGTGCGAAAACTATCCAGCAGGTCGAAAAAGCTCATGTTGCCTATTTCATCGTGCGCGAGTCCGGCCAGTGTTGTCAGCGCTGCGTTTACATAAGCAATCCTGCCGTCGAGATATCCGAGCGCGATGCCATCATGAATTTCTGAGAGCGCGTTGACACCTACGCTCTGCTCCAACAAGGCTCCGTTAACAACATACAAGGATTGCAGTCTTTGCTCAGCCTCCCTTGCGGAGAAAAATGCGAGTGAGCTGCGCTTGTGAGTCGCTTTGTGGGCTTCTTCCCGTTGCAGGTTGCGCGCCATCTGACCTGCGACTGCCTTCAGTAGCGCTCGGTCGTCCTCATCGAATCCCTTCGTGACCCGAATGAGAAGCGCACCGACTGTGCGCTTTTCGTGGCGCAAAGGTAAGGCAACATTTGCCGCAGATTCATCCGCCGCCGGCTTCTCCACAATGATCTCACCTGCGGCCATTGAGCGTTCACACAAACTGACACCCTCACGCCACGCCGAGTTTCTGCTTTTGTCGGTAGAAGCGCCCTGGGCTGCACGCAGTCTCGCTGCAGAAACCAGATGGCCATCGCTGCCCCGGCGAAAGACTATTGCCTCACTGGGCGAAAGCACAGTATCCAGGAGTTTCAAACCGCTCAGTAAGCGGTGTTCCGCATCATCGGCTTTAGTCGTTTCAAACTTCCACGAGGATGCAATCAGCTCTTCAGTGAGTTCAATGTCCCGCTCGCGGAGTCGGGTGATTTGTATTATGACGGCACAGAGTAAACCCGCGAGCACTAGCGGAGCGAAGAGGATATCAAAAGAAAAAAACCAGGAGGCAAACAGGCTCACCGCGGCGAGACCGAGAAAGCCTCCCCCTAGATAAGGGAAAGCACGGCGTCCTCCAAAGCGTCCGACCTCAATGGCAACCACGAGCGAGACAGTAACGATCAAGGCAGCGCCCGCCCAAAAGCTCGGCACCATAAGCACACTTCTTCGATCCTTCGGGATCAGCACAAAAGTACTCTGGAGCGACGTTAGAAATCCGCCCCACCACAAAGCAAGACTAAGCGTGCCAGCCACCGAAGCGACAAGCGTGTGAGTCAAGACTGTCCTGAAAGAAAAAGAACGTGCCAAAGGTTGAGAGTGGTTTTTAGAAAACCGAGGAGGTTGGTGCGAACGCGCTTTTGATAGGATCTCAAAAGCAGTAGCAATTATACACTCTCGAACTTAGTTTATTCCACTGAAAAACCCGTGAATTTGCGGAATTCTGGTTGAGAATACTGAGGCCTACACATTCAGCGAGCTTAATGCTCCCAACAACTCCGGCTCTTCACTGTCGTCAACGGTCCGAAGGTCGAGCAAGACCTGATCGTCGGCTATCCGGGCGATCACGGGAGGGGAGAAAAGCCGTAGTCTCCGCTCAATTTCGTCCGCACTCAAATTTACATGTTTGAGCGCTATGAGCGCGGTTGGTGGATGGATATTGGGGCCCGAGCCGCCGCCGACGGCTGACTGACCGGTGACGATTGTGACGGTCAGCGCGTTTGAAGTACTGCCGGCGAGTTTAACCATGAAATTCTTCGCTCTCTGTTCGATCTCGCTTGTCGTTAGCGCGAGCATTCGCAAGGCGGGTATTTCGTCGAGGGCGCTGCGGCGATGCGCGTCGAGTGTAGCTTCGAGCGCCGCCAGACATAGCTTGTCTACACGTAGAGCACGATAAAGGGAATGCCTGCGAAGACGATCAATAATTTCCCGCCGGCCCACAATCATGCCCGCCTGAGTTGCCCCTAGAAGTTTGTCGCCGCTGAAGGAAACCACGTCCGCACCCGCGGCAATAGATTCACTTATGATCGGCTCATCGCTTATGCCGTATTTGCTCAGGTCGTTTAGGACGCCCGACCCCGCGTCTTCATACAACGGCAATCCGGAGTCATGCGCCAGGGACGCAAGTTCTGACAGAGTTGGTGAATCAGTGAATCCAATAATGCGGTAGTTTGATGGATGGACGCGCAAGACTAGCTGAGTTTTCTCGTTCACCGCTCGTTTGTAATCGTCGAGGCGCGTTCGATTGGTTGAGCCCACCTCTACCATGCGCGTGCCGGAGTTGGCCATGACATCAGGCACACGAAAATCGCCACCAATTTCTACCAGCTCACCGCGTGATATAAGCGTCTCTCCATTGCGCGCCAGCACCGTTAAGATTAGCAAAGCCGCCGAGGCGCAATTGTTGACCACCAGAGACGCCTCCGCGCCGGTTAGTTGAGTAATAAATTCTTCTACATGGCCGCCACGTTTACCACGCGTGCCGGTTGTGGGGTCGTATTCAAGGGTGCAGTATCCCGCAGCTTCTGCAATTGATCTGCGCGCTGCTTCCGACAAAGGCGCACGTCCTAAATTTGTGTGAATAATGACGCCGGTAGCATTTATGACGCGACGAAGCACGGAAAGCGACTCACGCCGGCAGAGAGAATAGACTCGTCGCACGGCTTCGTCGAGAAGCGTGTCCTTTGTGCTCTCTGGAAAACCCTCTGACCGAATTTCTTCCCGCATCTTTTCAATAACCTCTCTGGCGATTGTCGTGAGGCGCGGCTTACCAACTGAACTTCGCAGTTGTGCTACGCCTTCGGCGCGAAGTAGCTGATCAATCGAAGGGATCGCTCGTAAGTTAAGATCTTTGGACGTAGCCGGATTGGTCATTGTGTTAGTGATCTACTTGGTTCTTTGTAGAATAGCCGCTCCCTTGGGGTGGAGCAAACGACTGGCTGCGAGATCTGTAAGCAAAACACCAAGCCTCGGTTAAATTGTTGACATAGAGCTTTTGCAACGCCTAGACTCAGTTTAGCTGCGTCTCACCAGACGCATCCCGCCTGTTTCCCGCCTTTGTAAGGAGATCCATCGATGGCAAAGAGCGATAATTCATTTGTTCGATCACAGTTGAGGGCCAAGCATAAGAGCAAGTTTGCTGTCGGGCCAGCTGAGCCAACAATCGACGATCAGTTGACGCGACTGGAAGAGGACATTCGGCGGCTAAAAATTGAATTCGACGTATTCTTTAATGGCGCTTCAAAGAAACCGCCGTACGATACGAAGGGTCGCGTTGACACAATGATGAAGCGGTTGGGCGATGATCGCTCGCTCAACTATGCCCAACGGTATCGCTTTACCTCACTGGGCGCCCGATACAATGCTTTCCGTGACCTTTGGCGGCGAACGATGAAGGGACGGGAAGAAGGTCGGGATGCGGGCGCTACTGCGCGGGCCACCGCAAAGGAGCAGGCTGTAGCGGAGTTCAAGCGCACTGACTTCGTAACAGATGATGCGCACAAAGACGTGGAGTTGGTGAAGAGCCTTTATGGCGCTTTGATGGAAGCAAAAAAAGTGTGCGGGGAATCAGTTGAAAACTTTTCTTTTCCCCGATTTCATCGTCTGATTGCGTCGCGAGCCGACGGCCTCAAAGAGCGGCTCGGTTGCGAGAAAGTGTCTTTTTCCATCGATGTGGAAGGCGGACACGTGAGCTTCAAAGCCAAAGGCGAAAGAGATTAGGAACGCGAGAAACGCTGGAAACAAAAAAGGCAACCTGGTTGGTTGCCTTTTCTTTGTACGCTTACCGGACCGAAAGACCGGAAGCGGTCAGTGGCGTTGCAAAAGCAAGCCGGGGAGACCTACACCTTCATCACGTTTTCAGCCTGCGGTCCTTTCGGGCCCTGCGTCACCTCAAACTCAACTTCCTGGCCCTCTTCGAGAGTTTTGAAGCCGTCGCCCTGGATGGCGCTGTAGTGAACAAAGATGTCTGAAGAGCCTGGTTGTTCAATGAAACCATAACCCTTCGAATTGTTAAACCACTTGACCTTACCGGATATTCTAGACATAACAACGAATCCTCCTAACGATTCGGTAAAACGGGGGCGAGAGCTTAGAGAGCTTTCGCGCGACCTGGGTTAAAGCTTGTGGCCGGACGCGCTTTTTAGAGGCGCAATACGGAAACACAACCAAGAAAAAATGCATGGCGAAAAGCGCTTGGTGGCGCGTTCCATCATGCATACTTACGGGGGGAAAACTACAGGAGACATTGCTGTAAAGCTTGTAAAGCGAAAACTTACGACCAACTTCGGGGCGTCACTCCAAACGAGGGCGCATACTAAGCGAAAGCAATTTAGGCTGTCAAGGGAAAAAGGTCATTTAACTGCGCTGGTCAAGAGATATTGCAACGGATTCACCGGCTCGTCGTTGATTCGGACCTCGTAATGAAGATGCGGACCTGTCGACCGTCCAGTTGAACCCACCCGCCCGATGAACTGGTTTCTTTCTACCATTTGACCTTGGGCAACGTCGATGTGGGACAGGTGTCCGTAGCGGCTTGTAAGCCCCCCTCCATGATCGATTACCACCAGCTGACCATAACCACTCTGCCAGCCGACAAAGGTCACCGTACCACGGGCGCCTGCAACGACGGGATCGCCCGTCGCAGCGTCGATATCCTGGCCCGAGTGAAATTCATACGAATTTCCGCCAAAGGGATTACGACGCCCGCCAAAGCCGCTTTCCAGCTTTCCAACGACGGGCCAAACGGACGGCGTGTAACCACGCTCCCGCAAAACCCTCTCGTAAGCGCGCATCTTCCGCTCGATCTGACTCATCTTGCCTTCCAGCGCGGCCAAGCTATCGGCATCCAGTGGCAGCGCCGGACCACCCGTACCCGGCAAAGTAGCCTCTTCTTCATTTACGACGCCGGACTTTTCGGCGAGTTTTCGTGAGGTATCTTCAACCGCATCGACTCGATTGCTCAGTGCATTAAGTTCGTGGCGTTGCCGTTGGTTTTCATCCCGCAGACGTTGATTTTCAATTTCCGTACGGAAGTGCGCAGCTTGTTGAGTCAGACCATAAAAGCCGTATAACGAGGCACAGACGAGCATGACGGCAAGAAAGGCAAGCAGTTTAAGTGATCTCTTTTCGACGCAAAAGCGACGGATGCTTGAACTTGAGCGAGCGGTATGGGTAATTATGAAAGCGTAAAAACGGTCGTCTTTAGCCATTTTGTTGTCTCTCCCGTTGCCTCAGCAAACGCCATGGGGCGCTGAAACAACTGAAAAGCACAGCCTCCAAAAGGCGACTTGTGCGGAACTTTTTGATCTACGAGTTTTTTGACCTGCTTGAAGATTGCAGCGGATGAATAAATCTCAGCTACTCGAGATGAAAACCCATCCGGCCGAAGCTGCAAAGAAAGGCGACCCTATCACACGAATAAGGTCATTGCAACCAGAAGGGAGTTTGGATTTGACTAAATATCGTGAACTTCGCGGCGGCGTTGGGAACGATCCCGCAGGATGGAAAAAATGATCATCACCATCACAGCGACGAATATGGCGACAATCAACATTTTGATGGCGCTGAGCAAAAAGCCGCCGAGCGCGATGAGAGAGCCAAGCAAAGTTATTACGAGGAGTATTAATGCGGCGATGCCGCCAATTGCTTTAATAAGAAATGCCATAATCAAGCCCTGTTGTTTTGATCTCCAGTAACTTACGAACTTCGTTTGAAAGGAATGCTCTCAAGTTCCCTGCGGCCGAATTGTGTCGTTTCCCCAGAGCGGAAGCGTGGCGATTCCACTGCCGAGTCTGCGACTACTGAGGGAGGCGGCCGTCGTGAATCGAAACGAATTATTCGACTATTCGATCCTCGCCGGCGCACATAATCGAAGAGCATATAGGCGCCAAGCACGACGAGCGCAACCGGGAGTAGCTGACGAACGGGCAGCTGAACACCGAGAAGCGTGTGAAGCAGAAACAGAGTACCAATCACTACCAGCGTGATACCCCACGCAAAAGGATTTCCATACAAACGTCGAGCGATCACATCCTCTTCCGTATCTGGGGTTAGTCCGGCGCGCATAAGTTGGGCTGTCCGACAAGCGTCGACGGCCGCAAAGAGCCAGGTGCCAAGCACCCCCAGAATGAAGAAGTGCATGCCCTGCGTCAGGACGGCCATCTGAAAGAAACTCGCAAAAATCGCAAAGTGGACGATCGCTTTAGCGGTTTGTCCGTTGTAAGCGGCGCCGAGTCCGGGGACGAATGACAAAAGCGTGGCAACAAAAGGGGAGCTGTTGCGATAGCTAGCGGGCGATGCCGACGATTGTGATTCATGCCGGAGCAACTCTACGCCGGCAACAATGCAATCCTGGCAAAAAGGGAAACCGCGAATCCGGTGATCACAAGCGGAACAGAGCCGTCGTCCACACTGGTTACACTGGACGACGCCCGGGTTCTTCGGATGATAAGTGCAGTACAACATTACTACTCCGAATCGATCATGTGACTACGGCTTATTCTGCCGATTCCTGGTGGGAGCGCCATTTTGTTTAGGTGACTGTTTCGGCTGACTGCCGCCCTGATTTTGTTCAGCCGCCGCTGGCACACCTTCGCGCTGGCCGCCTACCAGTTCTTTGAGCCCCTTCGTTATTTCCTTAATTCCACCATTCGAGCCGGTTGCGCTTTGTCCCGCAAGCTGCAGGCTGGCACTGTAAACGCCGCTAATCGAACCGTCTGCCGACACGGTATTGGTTAAGACAAATACCGCCACCAACAACATCGTGGCTACCGTGGCAAGTTGTGGAGAAATGATCGGATCGAGCCAAACTCGCAGCCACGAGGCAAACCTCTCCCCGAATGTCGCGCGAATTTCCTGCGAAATCCGGGAACCTGAGGTTGCCAACAAGATTCTTTCATGAAGGCCTGCCGGCAGAGGTTTTTCTTCACCAACGTAGATATAGCAAGTACCGATCGCGCGCACTACTTCGCCTGGCAGCTCAGTACACCGACCGCAAAGAACGGCGTGGCGCTCCCAGCGATGGTACAGCGACGCTGGCAGAAACCCGTCGAGATAGTCTGTAAGAAATTCTTCAAAGTCCTCACACGTCATCGCCGTTTCCGGCATGGTGCTCAACAGAATCCGTGCCTCCAACTCTCTGGGAGTTTCTAAGACCTTTGCAGCACCACACGCCTGCATTGTGTTTCTTACTTCGCTGAGAGTTTCGTGGCACAGCGGGCAACGAAGAGCATGCTCGGCAAACTTCTTGTGCACATCGGGCTCAAGCACGCCGTCGAGATAATCCGTCAGCCGTTCTTCAAAGTCGTTACAAAGCATCAAAGTCTATCTTTCTCGCCCCGATTTCATTTACTTCTTAACTGCTCGCTCCCCGCAGACGAAACAGTTTCCGGTTTCTGTCAGACTAAGCCTCACTAACCGCCAAAACTTTCATTCGCCGCAAGATCTTGGCTAACTCAATACGCCCTCGATTGATTCGCGACTTCACCGTCCCTTCTGGTATCTCCAGCAGATCAACTATCTCCTGGTAGCTGAGTTCCTCGATATCTCGAAGTATCACGCAAGTTCGGAGGTCCGGCGAAAGCTTATCTATGCCGGCCTGAACCTGTGCGCCCAGTTCCTGACGCTCCATCTCCTGTTGTACTGAGCGAGAAGCTGTGTGGAGGTGATAGGTGTGATCTGCAAGGTCGTCGGCCTGATTCTCGTGTGGTGTGCGCTGTCGTTTTCTGTAGTCATCGATGATCAGATTGCGCGCCAACCGCATTAACCAATTTTGCAAATCACCTTGTTTCGCGTCGTATTGTTCCAAAGATCTATAAATCCTGATGAAAACTTCCTGTGTCAAATCCTCTGCTGCGTCTGCTCGCGAGGTAAAACGGTAAGCCAGGTTATAAATTCTGCGCGAGTAGCTGTGCACAATCTCTTCCCAGGCCGCCCCGTCCCCCGAGCGACACCTGCGAACCAATTCGGCTCCTTCGTTGGCAGCCAAAGCCCTTGCAGCCCCCACTTATGCTTCCCCGCCTACTTTTTTATCCCAGTCCGACTTTCGCCAGGAGAACTTCCCCTTGTTAAAACGGAATTACGATTCGCTTAAAAGGAAAGTTCCGGCCAAAGACAGGAAGCTCAGGTTCGATTAGTTTCCGAAACTCAGATAGTTTGGAGTTTAAGCTTTAGCTTGCGTGTTTACCTGAATAACAGTCGAAGGATTGAACTTTAACTGGCTGCCAGAGGCCAGACACCCCTTCTTGCTCCATGTTATGAACTGTAGTAGCCTTCGCGCGGCCCAATATCTTGTGGTTTACTCTCTTGGCAAGTCAAGCGATCTACTAATTTGATGAAGTCTATTACGAGAAAATACGTTGAGTTTGGAGCGCTTTGCCTACTGGCACTTGCCATTCTGTGGTGGTTTGGCCGGAAGCTAAATTGGCACGAGGTGCGCCAGGCCGTCAGTCACGCTAATCCCTACCTGCTCGGTTTCGCTGTGTTAGTGATCAGTTTGGCCTATTTCTTCAGAGCGGCGCGCTGGGGCGCGCTGTTGGCGCCACTTTCACCCGCCAGCTTACGAAACCTTTTTATTGCCACGACGGTTGGCTTTGGCGCCGTTTTCTTATTCGGACGAACTGGAGAAGTGGTGCGTCCGGTAGTCTTACCGATGCGTGACGCTAAGATTCGCGCCAGCGCCTCCTTCGTCACGATAATGATAGAGCGAATCTACGACATGATCGCCGTTGTCGTTCTGTTTGCGGTAAATCTTCTATGGTTCAGGCCGCCTACAAATGTAAACGTTGAGTTTGGCCGTGTTCGCATGACGGGAATCATTCTGCTGGGGGTAGCACTGGCGGGCGTTTTTGGTCTCACGCAATTTAGAAAAAAGTCACCAGGCGCCATTAAGTGGATAAAGAGGAACCTGGACGGGCGCCGTTTTATACCCCCGAGACTGACCCGAGCAGTTGTGAGTATTCTCGAACAACTGGCCAGAGCGCTCAGAGTACTAGTAGATGCTCGTGAACTTGCCGTCACTGTAGGTTGGTCCGCGATGGTGTGGTTGGCCATCGTGCTCGCGAACTTACTCGTGTTGCGCGCTTTTGGACTTCCTTTTGGCATAACTGAAACAATCTTTGTCCTGGGTTGGTCGTTGGTAGGTTCGCTAGTGCCGACACCGGGCGGAGCAGCCGGCGCCTTCCATGCTGCGACTGCCGCGGGACTAATGTTTCTTGGCATATCACGGGAAAGAGCAGCAGCAATTTCAATTGTTTTGCATGTGGTCGATTTTGGCCCGGCGCTGATTTTTGGGATTTTCTATATTATTCGTGGCGACATCAATCTCTCACGCTTACGCGCGAAAACATCATCTGAATCGGTAGAACACGCGGTTGAAGACGAACCGATTTTGCCGGACAAGCTCTTCGCGCAAGGCGAGCTAGAAACAGCCACCGCCAGGGATTGAACTTTGGAAGGACGCGATTTGAAATCCGTTTCTGGGGTCTAAAGCGATGAAGTGTCCATTCTGCGGTTATCTCGAGGACAAGGTAGTTGATTCTCGCGAATCTCGCGAGGGCGAAGCGATTCGGCGCCGCCGCGAATGTTTGCGATGCGAACGACGGTTCACCTCGTATGAGCGCATCGATGAGATTCCCTACATGGTTATCAAGAAAGACGGACGTCGTGAGCCTTTTGACCGCAACAAAGTGATGGCCGGCCTCCTGCGCGCCTGCGAGAAGCGGCCGGTCCCTTCTGGAAAGCTCGACTCGATCGTCAATGCCATAGAAAAATATGTGCAAGAATCCTCCGAGCGAGAAAGACCAACAAGTAAGATTGGTGAAATGATCATGCGCCGCCTTAAGGAACTGGACAAAGTCGCTTATGTTCGCTTTGCTTCGGTGTATCTTGAGTTTGAGGACGTTTCGGAGTTTATGACTGAACTAAAACACCTGGTGCGGACACGCGCTACTCAGGTGAACAGGAAGAACTAGGGGTAGCCCACGACTGTTGGAAATGGCAAATTTAGAAGTCAAAATGTAGGGATTCCGTACCACTGAATGATTAAACCCGCCCGCGCCACCGGCCTTGAACGCCTCGAACTCCAGCGCCTCCGCGATCGCGTGGGACGTTTGTTTGCCGCCTTACAAGAGGCTACTGTGGCGGAGGATCCGCTGGCGTCGGAAACCTGGGCGCCACCGGTTGATCTTTGTGAGACCACTAACGCGATCGTGCTGCGAGTGGAGCTTCCCGGATTAACCGCGGATCAGATTAAGATTGGAGCGACCAATACGCAGCTAAGAATCTGGGGCGAGAAAAAACGTCGCGCGACGCGAAACAAGATACTGTCGCATCTTTGTTCTGAACGCAGTTACGGGAAATTCAGTCGCCTCGTCCCGCTGCGCTGGACAGTGAGTTTGCGGGACGCAACGGCTGAGGTCGCCAATGGGATACTGACGGTAAGTCTTCCTAAGATCGCAGATCGGCGGGGAGTGGAATTCAAGATTCCGGTCAAAGATGCAAAAGTGGAGTGAAATAAAGGCACGGATGGATCGCCGGGCCCGCAAGGCCCGACTGCGAGGGAAACGGGCGCTTGATTGCAGGCGCCAGCCACCGGGATCGAAACTCGAAATAGGGACCTAAGTTAAATTTCAATTATGGCAATTATCAAAGACGCTGAAATTACCGAAGGCATTGAGCTGGCGGATAACGGTCAGGAATTGCAGATCCCAAACGATCTGCCTGTGTTACCACTCCGCGATATCGTCATCTATCCTTTCATGATCGTGCCGCTATTCGTTTCGCGCGAGAAATCGATCCGCGCTGTCGATGAAGCTCTTGGCGAGAACCGCATGATTCTGCTGGCTTCTCAAAAAGATCTCGACAAGGAAGAACCGACCGCCGAGGATCTTTACAAAGTTGGAACCGCGGCTGTGATCATGCGCATGCTGAAGCTGCCCGATGGCCGAATACGAATATTGGTACAAGGACTCGCGCGCGCGGAAATCGAATCAGTAGACACTACCGGGCCCTACATTCGCGCGCGGGTGCATGTAAAGGACGAGATCCTTCCTCCCGAACGTTCGCTCGAAGTTGAAGCGCTGGTCCGAAATGTTCGTTCTTCAATGGAGAAGGCCATCAACCTGGGCAAAAACATTTCTCCGGAAGTGATGGCAATCATCGCCAATCTGGATGACGCGGGCCGCCTTGCAGATCTCTCCGCCTCCAATCTGGAACTCAAGGTTGAGGACGCCCAGTCTGTGCTTGATGTGGCTGATACAACTGCGCGGCTGCGTCGTGTCAATGAGTTGCTTAATAAAGAGATCGAAGTGTTGACCGTTCAGCAGGAGATCAACACCCAGGCGCGCGCCGACATTGATCGTTCGCAGCGCGAGTTTTACTTGCGCCAGCAGATGAAGGCCATCCAAAGCGAACTTGGCGAAGGCAACGAGCTGGCAGAGGAAGTGGCTCAGTTTAGAGAGAAGATTGAAACTGCCAACATGCCCAAACCCGCCGAAGATGAGGCGTTGCGGCAGTTGAAGAAGCTCGAACGCATGCATCCGGACGCGGCCGAAACGGCGACCCTGCGAAACTGGATGGAAATCATGACTGACCTGCCATGGTCCAAATCATCGGAGGATAATCTCGATCTACAGAAAGCAGAACGAATCCTGAATGAAGATCACTACGGACTGGAAAAGGTCAAGGATCGAATCATTGAGGCTCTGGCAGTACGTAAGTTGAGAAAGACGCCAAAGGGTCCGATCCTTTGTCTGGTTGGCCCTCCCGGTGTGGGCAAAACCTCCCTGGGCAGATCAATCGCGCGCGCCCTCGATCGTAAGTTCATGAGATTGTCACTCGGCGGAGTCCACGACGAGGCTGAGATTCGAGGTCATCGAAGAACTTACGTTGGCGCGATGCCCGGTCGAGTTATTCAATCGATCCAACAAGCCGGGACTAACAACCCGCTGATCATGCTCGACGAAATCGATAAAGTTGGCGCAGATTTTCGCGGCGATCCTTCCTCAGCCTTGCTCGAAGTGCTCGACCCGGAACAGAACAACAGCTTCCGCGACAACTATCTCGGGGTTACTTTTGATTTGTCCAACGTCATCTTCATGACCACTGCTAATGTGCTGGACACGATTCAGCCGCCGCTGCGTGATCGCATGGAAGTCATTCGGCTTGCCGGTTACACCGAGGAAGAAAAGCGCGAGATTGCGCGCCGGCATTTGCTGCCGAAACAGCTGGAGGAGAACGGCGTCACCGCGAAGGATCTGCATATTTCCAAGACCGCGTTAACCACTATTATTCAGCAGTACACACAGGAAGCCGGACTGAGGCAACTGGAACGTGAGATTGGACGAATCTGCCGCAAGGTTGCGCGGCGCATCGCCGAAGGCCATAAGGGGTCGATTAGAATTTCGCTGAAGAATCTTCATGAGTTTCTTGGTGCTCCGAAGATCATTCCCGAAGAGGTACTCAAGAAGGACCAGATTGGCGTCGCAACCGGGCTGGCATGGACTGCCGTTGGCGGCGACGTGCTCTTTATTGAAGCTCTCAAGATGAAGGGCAAGGGCAACCTGGTGCTCACCGGTCAACTGGGAGAGGTCATGCGCGAATCAGCACAGGCTGCTTATTCGTATGCCAAGTCGCGCGCAAAGGAATTGGAGATCAACGAAGAGGATTTCAATAACTACGATCTCCACATTCACATCCCGGAAGGTGCGATTCCGAAAGACGGACCTTCTGCCGGGATCACCCTCGCGACCGCGATGGTCTCGGGGCTTTCAGGCAGGGCCGTGCGGAAAGACGTGGCAATGACAGGAGAAATTACATTGCGCGGAAACGTGCTTCCGGTCGGTGGCATAAAGGAGAAAGTACTCGCGGCGCGGCGCGCTAGAGTTTCCACAATAATTCTACCGCAACAGAACCGCCGCGATCTGGATGAGGTTCCAAAAGAGCCATTCAAAGACATACGCTTTGTATTCGTTGATAACATGCGCCAGGTCTTTCGAGAGGCCTTGAAAGAGAAGGTCGTTCCGCCGGTTACCGCCGGTCCGCGACCGCAAAGAATGCCCCAGGCGGCGGCTCCCAGACCGGCCTGAAACCCGGCGAAAGAAAGCGAATCTGCGGCACGTGTTTCATTCCTGGATTCGCGAATTTTATACAACCAAGTGAGCGTTTTTTGAATCTTATTACTTGGTTGCTTGATACGAGTTTTGTAGTAGTAACGACCCCGAATAGTTACTCTTTTTATTGCCCGTCTGAACGGGAAATTTGCCTAAAAACTGCACCCTTTTGATTCGTTCAAAAAGCCCTGAGCAGCCCGACAGTTAATAACAATGTCCGACTACTTTAGGAGTTTAAGAGTAATGAGATCTTACAGAAAATTTCCCTCAGGCCTGGCGGCTCTCGCATTAATTCTGACGCTATCCGCTGTCTCTTTTGCAAAAGGACATGGCGACAGTTTCCCCAATATCAACATCAAGAATTTTGGGCAGATGGACGAACGCTTCTATCGCGGCGCCCAACCGAATGAACAAGACTATAAAGACCTGGCCGCCCTTGGCATCAAGACGGTAATTGATCTTCGCGAGGATCCCGAATCGTACGAAAAGAAGGACGTTGAAGCATTGGGAATGCGCTACGTAAATATCCCGATGGGTGATAAGGAATATCCGAAGCTCGATCAGGTCAATCAGTTTTTGAAACTAGTTGATGATCCGTCGACGGGCAAGTTTTTTGTCCACTGCGCGGGTGGCCGTCATCGCACCGGTGTCATGGGTGCGGCATATCGCTTCAACCATGATCACTGGAACTTCGATCAGGTATACGCCGAGATGAAGGACTACGACTTCTATACCCGCTTCGGCCATGGAAAGATGAAAGACTTTGTGCAGGACTACTGGCAGCAAATCCAGTCGAAACAAGCTGGTGCAACCGTACCTGCAACTGTGACTCGCTAACATCAAATCAGTAGGTATTACATAAAGAGGCCGCTCAAACTTGAGCGGTCTTTTTCGTGGAATTGAGAGCGGCCGCGGGCGAATCCCTAATTACTGCGGAACAGAATCGACGATGGCCGCCTGCGACTACTGATAAATATACGACGAGAAGCTTTTCTTTTGTTCCCACTCGATGCTGGCTACGTGGACTGAGTCCCCTGCCAGGATCTCCTCGCTGAGTTTGTCAGTAGTAACCATTGGACTTACATCCACCGAGTAAATCAAACTTCCCGGGGTTCCGTCGCCGTTTTCTCGTTCAATTCCTCGAAGCTCTGCCTCAAAACCATGTCGCGCGAATATCTCACGCAAGACTGCCTGGGTTGCGGTAACGTTTCCAGTTTTTACCGTGAGATCCATGGTCCGCGAAACCTCTGCAACTTCACGATATTCAAGAATCCATAACACCAACAGCGAAAAGACGGTCAGGATAATAGCCAGGTCCCAACGTCCCACACCCGCGGCGAGGCCTACAGCGAGACTGATCAAGAGCACCGTGATTTCTTTTGGATCGCGAATGTTTGTGCGGAAGCGAACAACGGACACTGCTGCAAATATACCGAACGCCCGCGCGGCGTTGTCTCCCACAATGATCATCAAGGCCGCCGCGACGATGGCTAGAAGTATTTGCGTTTGGGATACGTAAGGATTGCGTTTGACAATCAATAGCCGCCTACGTGGCCTTAAAGCCAGTGCGGTCCCTAAGAGCGCCGCGAGCACGAGCCGTAGAGTTATTTTTGCCACGATCTCGAGCCAACTCTCGCCTTTGATAAGGTGAGCTTCGCTTTGCGGCACGCCAAAGAGCCGGTCAAAAAAAGGTTCATTGGCAGTGGCCGCCGGCACAGAAGGGCGAGGTTGCGGGGTGGTTTCGTTGACCGTTGACGGGGCTGTTTGTCTTGCCGCTTCGTTCTGCGCGGTCCTTCCTGCAATCAGGTACACAACCAGCATGCTTACGCCGAGAACCAACACAAACACAACGACGAGAGTCAGTAGTTCTCGTTTTTTTTTCGTATCAAGCTGAGGCATGAAAAATCTTCGACGGCTATTTTAAAGCTTGAATTCCGTCTGCCAGGGCAGACTGCTGATGGATGAAAAATGTCTGGCTGTCAAAAGGCTTTTCGCCTTCGGCACGTGCCACCGGCGCATACGACCCATCTGGCTGCAGAACCCTCGCTTTCACATTGTCACGAAGGTATGACGCCAGGAGAACGTTCTTCAAATAGTGCTTCAATGCTGGATCGGACACGGGAGCAACTACTTCGATCCGATGCTTTAGATTTCGGGACATCCAGTCGGCACTGCCGATATAAACCTCTTCATCGCCGCCGTTGGCAAAATAGAACACGCGGCTGTGCTCGAGAAAACGTCCGATGATGTTTCGTACCGTAATGTTCTCAGACAAATCCGGCACGCCTGGGCGTAGCATGCAGATGCCCCGGACGATCAGATCAATCTTCACCCCCGCCTGAGACGCCTCATACAATTTCTCAATCAACTCTTTGTCGGCCAGCCTATTGATCTTGGCCGAAATGTAAGCAGGTTTCCCTGCCCGGGCATGGCTAATTTCCCGTTCGATGAGTGCGGTCATTTTCTCACGAAGGTTGACGGGCGCAACCAGAAGCTTTCGATATTCCGTTTGCCGCGAGCATCCGGTCAAGTAATTAAAGAGTTCGGTTGCATCCGCGCCGACCTCATCATCCGCAGTGAATAAACCAATGTCGGTGTACGTACAGGAAGTCGTTGGATTGTAGTTTCCAGAAGCGATGTGCATGTATCGCGTTAAGGAATCGCCCTCGCGCCGCACTACCAAAGTCAGCTTGCTGTGGGTCTTCAAACCCAGAATGCCGTAGACGACGTGCACGCCCGCTTCATCCAACTTTCGAGCCCACTCAATATTGTGCTCCTCATCAAAGCGCGCTTTCAGTTCAATAAGCGCCGTGACCTGTTTCCCTTTCTCAGCTGCCCGAATAAGAGCAGGAGGAATCGGAGAGTCGGGACCGGTTCGATACAGGCAGATCTTGATTGCGACAACTGAACTGTCGTCTACAGCTTCGTCAATGAAGTTCGTGACGCCATCATATGAGTCGTAGGGGTGATGCGAGAGAATGTCTCGCTCTTTCAAAACATCGAAAATTGATTTTTCGCCACGGCTCCTTGGTGGCGTCGGACAGAAAGGCTCGTCCTTGAGATCGGGTCGGCTTAAATCGTATAGCGACATGAAGTCCTGCAGATTGAGCGGGCCGTCGGTTGCATAAATATCGTCGGGCGAGAGGCCCAAAGATTCTGTCAGGTAGGCAATCATTTCCTCCGGCATATCTGCCGAGACTTCGAGCCGCACAGGTGTACCAAACCGCCGCCGGCGCAACTCCTGTTGTATGAGACGTAGAAGATCTTCAGCCTCGTCCTCGCGAATCTCGATGTCCGCGTCGCGAGTTACCCTGAAGCGATAGCATTTTCCTGTAATCATCCCTGGGAAAAGAGAGTCCCTATTCGCTTCAATCAATTCTTCCAGCAGTACAAATTTTGTCCCAAACTTGCCGACCGGAACCAAACGGGGCACTACCAATGGAACTTTAATCCGCACGAAGCGGGGCTCATCCTTGTGTTTAGGATCAGCCGGGGAATGACCGGGAGGAGCCTCAACCATCAATCCCAGATTCAAGCTAAGAGGAGAAATATAAGGAAACGGATGACTCTGATCGACCGCCAACGGAGTCAGGATAGGGAAGACTCTATCCATAAAATAATTGCGCAACGCTTTCTGATCTTCCGGTGCCAGTGAGTCATATCCCACTACGTGAACGCCCGCCGATTCCAATTCAGGAAGAACTTGTTCGAGAAGGCATTGAGTCTGTTTCTTCAGCAACGCCATGACGCGTTGTCTAATCTCCCGTAGTTGCTCCTCTGGAGTCATACCGTCAAGCGATAACTCGGTAACGTTCTCCTCCAACTCTTCTTTGAGCCCCGACACACGAATCATGAAGAACTCATCCAGGTTGGACGAGAAGATCGAGAGGAACTTCAGTCGCTCGAGCACCGGGTTGCTTTGGTCAAGGCCTTCCTCTAACACGCGGCTATTGAACTCAAGCAGGCTCAATTCGCGATTGAAGAAAAGTCGAGTGGCACCCGCCGCGGTCGGAAGTAGCGCAGGGAGTCGCGCCGTATCCGTCCGGCTGCGCGAGAAAGATTCTCTTCTTAAGGCAGTAGACATCCTTTTTTTCCTGAGTGCCGGGAAAGACAAAGTATTAAAGTTAAACACCACAGGGAGACGCTCCTGGAAAGCCAGCCAGGGAAGAGTTCAGCAATGGGCGTTCCAGAACGTACTCTATGAATCGAGGGGCTGACCGGAGGTTTGCTTCTGGGCACTTTCTCAACAGAATGATCGCAAAAACGCCACCTAACTGTATGGAATTAGTTCTGACCGGAACCCTCGTCAAATGCCTTTATGGAGGGTCGGGGGCGTTCATTCGCGGGCACCTGGTCGGTTTCCACGAGTATGTTCTGAGTTGGTTGCTATAGGCGCATCTTGTGCCCAACCCAACTGCGTGCCTCGAACGCTGGTGCATTGAGTTCATACCAGGGAGTTCCGTTTCGCCTGGTTCTGTCGGCTCTTAACGTTCTGAGTTCGGTTAGATCTTCGGCTGTCTGACCGCTTGGCTTGAACCTGGGGATCGAGCTTAATGGAACCCTGGGTTCCCTCGGTCGTTCTAACTAGCGCACAACCCATACAAAGGGACGTGCATCTTTATCTCTTGACGGCCATGGTTCGGTGGAAAAGTTAACCATTTTGTCGTCTAATTCGTATGTGACCTGTTTGACACTCCGGAAAATCGTATGATAACCTCCGGTTTGACTGCGGCTTCGCCAAAACAAGGCAATTTGGGGTCGTCCAACCCCAGATGATGTGTCGAGAAGCCAAGGACCTCGCAAACAATTTTGGATACCGCTTTTGCGACTGACTCCCGGTGAGAGCGGTCTGAAATTAGCATCCACTTTCGAAGGAGAACCACAACTGATGACGACGAGCTACCCGACCTTAATAGCGCGAATAACGCTATTTGCGGTAGTCGTAACACCGGCTGTCAGTGTTTACGGACAGATTCCAACCGGGGGATCGTCAGCACGTGATATTCCTACCGCCGTTCAGCAGTCGGACGACCAGGTGTCCAGGGTCATCACCACGGCTGAAGACCACTTCCGCAAAGGAAAGCTAAACCTCGAAGACAACAAGCGCGATCAGGCGCGGGACGAGTTTGATAAGGCTGTAGACTCGATATTGGAATCAGGCCTGGATGTTAGAGCCAGTCAACGACTGCAAGGTTTCTATCTCGAGCTCGTCGAGCGCATTTATCGCGAAGAAGTCCCCCTCAACCGTAATCCTGTGCAGGCTAATGTATCGGAGTTGGTTGCTCAGAACGGCAACACAGGAACCGCCGCGCAACCGAAAAACGACCCGCCCCAGGTTGGATTTCGCGAACAGAAGTTTGAGCCGTCGCCTTTAGACGAGCTAAGTAAACTGGTTCTTACGGACGACGAAAAGAATGTTTCCCAGGCCGATGTGCTGGCACTCGAACAGGCGAAGCAGAACGTGAACTTCGGATTCACAATCAATCCGCTGATCCAACAATACATAAATTATTACCAGGGTCGTGGGCGAAGCACGATGGAGTCTGGACTGCGAAGGTCTGGTCAGTTTATGAAGATGGCGCGTCTGATCTTCAAGGAGGAAGGCGTGCCCGTGGACATTACCTGGTTGGGTCAGGTTGAAAGCGCTTGGAAGCCTAAGGCTATGTCCTGGGCAGCGGCATCTGGGTTGTGGCAGTTTGTTCCGAGCACCGGTCGACAGTTTGGCCTTCGTCAAACGGCTTGGATTGATGAGCGCAATAGTTATGAACAGGCCACACGGGCATCCGCAAAATATCTGAAGACCCTGGCAGCGCGTTACAACGGCAACTGGGAATTGGCCATGGCTGCCTACAACACGGGCGCCGGCAACGTTGACCGTGGGATCGCACGAGCGGGCACCGCGAATTTCTGGGCAATCTATCCCTACATTGCACAGGAAACGCGCAACTACGTTCCTAATATTCTGGCCACAATCCTGATTGCCAAGAACCCGGAAAAATACGGCTTCAAGGGTATTCGTCCGGAATCGCCGATAGCTTATGATGTCGTGCAGGTGTCGAACACAACAAGTTTGCAGCTCGTTGCTGAAGCAACTGACACCAGCGTTGATTTGATCCGCAGTCTCAATCCGGAATTGAGGCGCGATACTACGCCGAGAGGCGAGGCTTACAACGTTCGCGTCCCCGGCGGTAGAGGAAAACAGTTCCTTGCCCTTCTTAAGCGGATTCCCGCAGAACGTCGCGATTCAGCCCGCGTGATTTCCGTAGTGCCCGGGGAAGACCTCCAGAATGTTGCCAACCGCACCGGAGTTAGTGTGGCCCAACTGCAGGCGATGAACAGTGGCGTAGATCTGAAGTCGACTAATAAGCTGGTAGTTCCAAATAACAACGTTCGCTTGACGCTGTATCGCCGTAAGCCTGGCGCCAATGAATCTGTCGCGTCAGTACTGACAAAGATTCGCGCGCGTAAAGGCGACACCGTCGCGAGAATCGCGGCCGCCCGGAATCTCGATCCGAATGAAGTTGCCCGTTTGAACGGCGTTACTCCTGAGATCGAACTTCGTGCCGGCCAGGAAATCAGACTACCCGCAACCGCTGCCGCTGCCCCATCGCGCCGTAGGTAGTTTGCCGGATTTGAAATCCTAACGCGTCTGCCTCGTTGCCACCCTCAACGGGAAAGTTCTACTGAGCGCGCTTTCGCTATTGTCGCAAGCGCGCTCTATTCGTTTTCACCCACCGCTCACCTTTAATTTTTTCCATCTCCGCTGTTTTCGCAGAGGACGCACCTCCCATGCTCTTTCGCACTCTCTCAGCGGCTGTTTATGGCATCAACGCGGACCTCGTCGATATTGAAGTTGATCTGACGCCTGTCCGTGGCGAGGCAGAATCGCCGCTGTCCGTGACAATTGTCGGATTGCCTGACGCCGCCGTGCGTGAATCGCGTGAGCGCATTCGCGCTGCGATTACTAACTGCGGTTTCTTTTTTCCATTCCAAAGAATCACTATCAACCTGGCTCCAGCCGATGTGCGCAAGGAGGGAGCAAGTTTTGACCTCCCCATTGCGCTTGGTATCCTCGGCGCAAACGGCGATCTTGCGGAAGAAAACAACCTGATTCACATGCTCTGTGTCGGCGAACTGTCGCTTGACGGACGTGTCCGTCCAATTAAAGGCGCGCTGCCAATAGCGATTCTTGCGCGCGAGGCATTGATCAAGCATGTGATTCTTCCCGATGAGAATGCGAAAGAGGCGGCTGTAGTATCTGGAGTTAATGTTTACCCGGTTGCTGATTTGCGCAGTGCAGTTGAATTAGTAGCTGCGTTGCGCTCTTCCAATCCACCCCAGCCATTAGTGATTGATCCAGCCGAAGTTCTCAGGCGGTCCGATCACTACAACGTGGACTTTCGCGAAGTTCGCGGCCAACTCTCCGTGAAGCGAGCGCTCGAAGTTGCCAGCGCCGGTTCCCATAACATCCTGCTGATTGGCCCGCCGGGTTCGGGTAAGACAATGCTGGCGAAACGGCTGCCAACGATCCTGCCGCCTTTGGAGTTTGAGGCCGCGCTGGAGCTGACAAAGATTCATTCTGTCGCAGGCCTTACCGGTCGCGCGGGCTTGGTTACTGAACGGCCTTTTCGTTCGCCACACCACACGATCAGTGATGCCGGATTGATAGGCGGTGGCGCCGTTCCACGTCCGGGCGAAGTTTCACTGGCGCATCAAGGTGTTTTGTTTCTGGATGAATTGCCCGAGTTTGACCGCAGCGTCTTGGAAGTTTTGCGCCAGCCTCTCGAGGATCAAAAAGTCACAATCAGTCGCGCTGCGATGTCGTTAACGTTTCCTGCCTCATTCATGCTCGCAGCTGCAATGAATCCATGTCCCTGTGGCTTTTGGAACGACCCCACGCGCGAGTGTCGCTGTACCCCTTTGCAAATTCAGCGCTACGTCGGTCGCATATCGGGTCCGCTGTTGGATCGTATTGATATTCACATTGACGTACCTGCGGTTAAGTTTCGCGATCTAACCGGAGATGCGCCGCCTGAGACTGACGACTCGGCGACAATTCGCGAACGCGTGATTGCCGCACGCGAGAAACAGCGCCTCCGCCTCACGGAAGAAAAGATATTTTCCAACGCCGAAATGACGCCGCGAATGATTCGGCGCCACTGCCGTATCGATTCTGACAGCGAACAAATGCTTGAGCGCGCCATGACGCGGCTGGGCTTGTCAGCGAGGGCGTATGACCGTATCCTGAAAGTCAGTCGCACAATTGCAGATTTGGAGGATTCTGAAGAAATCCGCTCCGCACATGTGGCCGAAGCGGTGGGCTATCGTTCCCTCGATCGCACCTACTGGATCTGAGCATTAGTATGAGGAAAATGTTGCTGCGGCTAAGGAAATTCAATATCTTTTGGGTCGGGTAAGGCAACGACGCGCTCAAAGCACTGCATCACACCCGCGTTGAGGGCGACCAAACACCTCGCAAGAGCCCGGTTGGGAAATGCTGAGGAAAAGGTTGCCGCTCCTTGAAACACGCGGACTTGTGAAAATGGTGGCTAACAAGCGTTAGAGATGGAATCTTTCGTAGCTTGCCGCAATTAGAACAAGTGACCGCAGCCGAAACCGAGACGCAGCAGGAGACGGATTACGCGCTGGCGCAAAAAGCCGCTCAAGGCGATATGGTAGCCTTTGAGCAACTTTACCAGCGTCACAATCGCCGGGTTTACTCGCTGTGTTTGAGAATGACTAGTAACGTCTCGGAGGCTGAAGACCTCGCACAGGAAGTCTTCATTCAGCTCTTTAGAAAAATTGGAAGCTTTCGTGGTGAATCGGCCTTTACCACCTGGCTGCACCGGTTGACCGTCAACCAGGTCTTGATGCATTTTCGCAAACGCGGAGTCAAGATGGAGCAGACCACGGATGATGGCGAAACGCCGATCCAGATAGTCAAGGGCACAGAAAACCCCAATGCGATGCCGGTAGTGGATCGCATAGCGTTAGACAAAGCTATTAGTCAACTGCCTCCCGGCTACCGTACGGTTTTTACCCTTCACGATATTGAGGGTCACGAGCACGAAGAGATCGCCAGGATGCTGGGATGCTCGGTTGGGACGTCAAAGTCTCAATTGCACAAGGCCCGTATGAAATTGCGTGGCCTTCTTAGGCAACAGAAGGCAAAGGACTAGCTTCCAAACTGAGCTTACTGGGTTTCATCCCCTGAAACCTGGAAGGGCCGGACGGAGCAGTCCGAACCATGTTTTTAGACGCAGTCTCCCCTTGATTGCTTGAAAACCAGATTGCCACGCTGCCATTGTGGTTACGACACACAAAACAGGTGGCAGGTTAGAGGTTACGAAGACAATGAACTGCGAAAAATGTCAGGAACTAGTTAGTGATTTTGTCGATGGCGCCCTGAGTCATGAGGATCAAGCCAGGCTGAGTTCACATCTTGGAGAGTGTCTCGAATGCGCCGACGTGCGCGACGATCTGCAATCGATCGTTAGCTTTTGCCGGACGCATCGTGGCGAGTACACTGCGCTTCCAAATGAAAAAGCGTTATGGCAACGCATTCGTAATGTAATTGAGAGCAGTACGAATCCGGTTGCTGTCGCGCCTCAGCCGGCGCGTCGAAACTTTTGGAAAAGCTGGGTGGGCCGCAGTTGGGAACTCTCTTTTCCGCAGCTGTTAGTCTCAGCCGCTGCCATCGTGTTGGTTGTCTCTCTTTCGACGGCTGTTGGCATCCGTCGTTACCAGAATGGAGCTGCATTGGTGGGGAACAAAGCTCCGTCGGAAGAGGCAAGGTTGAGCGTGGCTGCGACAAACGTCCGCGAGCGTGTTTCTCAGCAACAGCAACTGATTTCCTATTGGAACCAGCGAGTAGAATTTAATAAGGCCCGCTGGAATCCGCAGATGCGTGAGACCTTTGATCGGAACTTGAAAGTGATCGATCAGGTAGTGAACGATTCGTTTGACGCCTTGAGTCAAAATCCACACGACGAAGTGTCCGAAGAAATGTTGAATGCGGCGCTTAACGAGAAGCTGTCGCTGTTGAAAGAGTTTGCGGAGCTGTGACCCAGCGGAAAGAATTCTGGTCGCACTTGCAGACCCAGTTAAGGAAGATTAAAGGAATCAAGGTTGTTGAATAGCCCCACGCCGATGAGAATGCGAATTTCGCCCGCACGTTTTGAAATCCCTCGGATCCGTTTTTATTCGAAACTTACCGTGTTCGTGTCCCTTCTCGCTTTTGGCGCGCTAAGTCTGAGCAGCGTTAGCGCTCAACAGCGTCTGTCGAAACGATATCCGGCAGGAAAAAATGTTCGTATCGAACTGAAAAATATTTCCGGCACGATCACAGTCGAGTCGTGGAATCGCGACGAGATCAAGCTGACTGCTACACTTGAAGCGCCTAAGGCCAACCTGTCGCCGCGGCAGACAGGCGACGCCTTGATTGTCGATGTGCGGGCTGACAATCGCGGACGGAGCGACGTCGGCGACGTGAATTTCAACCTGCAGGTACCAGTTAATTCTTCGGTTGACCTGGAGACAATGCGCGGCCAGATTACTGTCACCAATATTCGCGGCGGCATGGTTAGGGCGCATGTTTCTTCAGAAGGTGACATCGAGCTCAGCGGCATCAGCGCATCTCAGGTGTATGCGCAAAACACCATTGGAAACATTTTCTTCGATGGAGAATTTGCCCGCGGCGGAACTTATCATTTCCAGTCAAGCAAAGGCGACATAATTATACGCATCCCGGCAGACTCTGCCTTTAATCTCGAAGCTGCTGCCCCTACCAGGAAGATTGCATTGGGCCAGTTTTGGAATAAAGAAATTCGGAGCCTGGGAGATGGGCGCAAATATGTTGGTGACGTCGTTGACGGTCGCTCTAAAGTGATGGTTACAAACTTTCAGGGCAGCATCACCTTCATTCGCCGTTAGATTTGAGTTACACGAAAATTGTCCTGCGGACGCTCTTGATCGATACGATTAGGGCGTCCGCATTGGTTTGTAGGCTACCGGGCGAATGATAGTATCGTTCGCCGAATAATGGTCGTCATAGGTAAATTAATGCCCTCTGTTTGCGCCCTTCTGCTAACCATCCTCTCCATCTTCCCGATCTCGGCATTATCACAGAACAAAAAAACTCCGGCTCTGAGCCGACCGCCGCAACTCCTGCGAACGACCGCAAGGCACGAGCTGCGGCGCTTTGCATTTGGAGGCACTGTTACGGTCATTGGAGCGCCTGAGGGTTCGATTACAATCGAAGGATGGTCCCGCAGTGAGGTAGAGGTAAGCGCTGAGATTCAACTGCGTGCTGACACGGAAGCAGACTTGGATCTCCTGGCAAGAGTTAATACTTTCGTGCTTGATGAAGACATGAACCATCTTCGTGTGCTGACGACGGGAACACACGATACGACTTTCATGCGGGCCGCCGCGAAAAAATTCCCGAAAACGCTTTTGGGACTGCCGTGGAGAATTGACTACCGAATCCGTGTTCCCATGGCCACAGACCTCGAGATTAACGCCGGTCGAGGAGCGGTCAACCTCGCCGGGGTTGAAGGAAACATTCGGCTCTCCGGTACCGAAAGCGAAGCCAATCTAAAAGCTTCCGGTGGCACGTTGTCGGCAACAATTGCCGTGGGAAAGGTGAACCTGACTATTCCGGTGAGAAGTTGGCGCGGCGTGGGCGCAGAAATACGTCTCGCAGCCGGAGAAATGACTATCGAACTTCCCTCTGGGTTCAACGGCGACATCGATGCTGAAGTCCTTCGTTCCGGCCAAATTTCCGACTGGTACGGTGGGTTGGAACCGCGCGAGAAGCCCGGGATTACGCCGCAAAACATGAAGGCTCGCGCCGGCACTGGAGGAGCTTCCTTTCAGCTGACCGTTGGTGACGGCACTATCGTAATAAAGAAACAGTGATCAGTGATGAGTGCTGAGTGATGAGTACTGAGTAAGTTTGACTCAGCGCTCAGCACTCATCGCTCATTACTCATTTATTACTCATCACTCATTACTCATCACTCAGTAACTGATAACTGTCCTCGTCACTTGTCACTCTTGACTACTCCTTGTATTCTCTCGCTTTCCAACGCTCAGAACTCAACAGGTAGAATCCAAAGATCGAAGCAATGAGTATAAAATCAGACAAATGGATCCGCCGGATGGCGACCGATTTCAAGATGATTGAGCCATTCGAGCCTAACCAGGTCAAGCAGGTAAATGGCCGACGAATCGTCTCTTATGGAACTTCAAGTTATGGTTATGACATCCGTTGCGCGGACGAGTTTAAACTCTTCACCAATCTCAACAGCACAATTGTCGATCCCAAGGAATTCGATGAGAAAAACTTTGTGGACGTAAAAGGCGAGTCAGTGGTAATTCCACCAAACAGCTTCGCACTCGCGCGCACTATTGAATACTTCCGAATCCCGAGAAACGTACTCACAATCTGCCTCGGCAAAAGTACCTATGCTCGCTGTGGAATACTGGTGAATGTCACGCCCTTTGAGCCCGAATGGGAAGGCTATGTGACTCTGGAGTTTTCCAATACGACACCACTGCCGGCCAAGATTTACGCCAATGAGGGCGTCGCGCAGGTTGTTTTTTTCGAGTCCGACGAAATTTGCGAGACCTCATACAAAGACCGTGGCGGCAAGTATCAAGGTCAACGCGGTGTAACTCTGCCCAAGCTTTGATTTTGTCTGTTCTCGAGAATCCTATGGATCCGGCGTTGGCTTCTAACCAGCTTTATGAGTCTGCACCTGCAGAGCCAGCGGTGTTGAGTTTCAAGCGGTTGGATCCGCGAGCCGTGTTGCCATCGCGTGGAAGTTTGTCGGCGGCAGGCCTGGACATCTGCGCGATTGAAGATCTGACAATTCTACCCGGAGAGCGCGCGCTGGCGCACACCGGGCTTGCCGTTGCCATTCCTGAAGGGTATTACGGTCGCCTGGCACCGCGATCGGGACTGGCAACTCAGAAAGGACTGGATACCCTTGCCGGCGTTATTGACGCCGACTATCGCGGTGAGATCCGTTGTCTTGTGTATAACGCTGGTGCAGAAATAATAAACCTGCCGGCTGGAACCAAAATCTCTCAATTGATAATCGAAAAGATAATCACACCAACCGCCGTCTGGGTGGATGAAATTAACGAAACCGATCGCGGGACCGGCGGCTTCGGTTCGACCGGATAAATTTCAATACCCAAGAACCCAGCCACAGATTTACACGGATAGACACAGATCTCAGAAAGAATATCTCAGTTCTTGTTTGTTAGTTAGATCTGCATTCATCCGTGGAAATCTGTGGCTAGTGTTGTCTTGTCTACTAGTTGAGTGGTACTTCCACTGACTGAGGTAATCTATCGACACTTAAGACCAAACCTCGCGGGCTTTCGACGGGCTCCTTCTTTGGCGTCTCAAAAAAAATGAATCCCTGATGGCGGCGCTCAGTGTCAGACAAAGGTGAGTTCAAATCGATCCCATAAGCTGTAAACTCTTTCTCAAATTGCTTCCGAGAATTTGGGTTGTAGGCATAGACGTCGTTTGCCTTCAGAATGCGCCCAACGGCAGCTTTCGGTGAGATCAGTTTCCACTCGCGGCCATCGCCGTCTCGCAAACGAAAACGCACCTTCTTGGTTTCGACCGGCATGCCACTTTCGAAGGCCAGCTCCAATCGCACTGGCAGGATGCCGCTTAGAGGCAGATTTGCTTCAAACAAGTCCTGGCTTTCCTCATCGCTCATGAGTGGCGCGACCCGCACTGACACACCACCGGCGCTTGCCGTTTTCACATTTCCCGCGAGCGGTGGCAGCTCGACTACCGGTTTCACCTTGAACAGCGAGCCCCCGCAGGAAGTGTTCAGCAGGGTTGTGGCTAACATGAACACGGCAACCTGTGGCCCAGTCTTCCACAAGGAGTTTTGCCTTAACATTGCTCGAAATCTCTCACGCTGGTCCGAACACTGTCAATAACAGAACCAGCCCTATCATTGAGGCTGCGGCAATTGTGTTAACGAATGAGCAGGGGCAAGCCCACCTTCCCAACCTGAGAGACCATTAGTGATGAGTTTCGACTTTTTGGTTGGAAAGCTTTCAACGGGAGATCAACTGAGCGAGTAAAGGCATCTCTCAGGTTGGGAAGGTGAGCTTGCCCCCGCTGGTGGGCTATACGCAAGCTCAAGATAGAAAAGGCCCAAACTGTGTCACTGATCGGTGGTCCTAAGATCCACTCCTGGCTCTTATGCTACTATCGCAAAAATATGATTAGACCGTTTCGCGGTGTTCATCCGCAGATCGCAGAGAGCGCATATGTCGATGTGAGCGCGCAGTTGATTGGCGACGTACACATCGGAGAGCAGTCTTCCGTCTGGTGTAACGCTGTCTTGCGCGGGGACATGTTCTACATACGGATTGGCGACCGCACGAATATTCAGGATAACTGCGTCGTCCATACCCGCACCGGCTCCCATCCAACGATTCTCGAGGACGAAGTGACGGTGGGCCACAGCGTTACATTGCACGGTTGTTACGTCGAGCGCGGCGCGCTGATCGGTATCGGCTCAATCGTGCTCGACGACGCACGCGTCGGCGCGCAATCGCTGGTCGCTGCCGGCTCATTGATTTCACCAGGCACCGTTATCCCACCGCGCTCTCTGGTTATGGGAATTCCAGCGAGGGTGAAGCGTCCGCTTACCGATGAAGAAGTAGTAGGACTTGACGCGTTCTGGAAGAATTACGTTGAGTATGTTCCGAAATACAAGAGTCAGTCTCGATGAGGAGTTTTCCCAGAGTGAGTTACTACTTGTAAGCCTGCCACTTTTGGGGACGATGATTTCAGGTTATGATGCCCGCCGTAATCCTACATTCCTGCGGTAATCTTGATTAAGTGGCCTCGTCCAAGACCCAGCCTGTGCGCGGCATGCGCGATTTTCTTCCTGCGGATGCGCGGCGGCGTGAATACGTCATCGACATTATTAAGGAAGTGTACGAGCGCTATGGCTTTGAGCCGCTCGAGACGCCCGCGGTGGAAAACATCGAAACGCTGATGGGCAAGTATGGGGAAGAAGGCAATCAACTCATCTTCAAAATACTGAAGCGGGGCGAACATGAGAAAACTGGAGAAGCTGATCTGGCGCTTCGTTACGATTTGACCGTTCCACTTGCGCGCGTTGTGGCGCAATACCAAAACGAGCTGCCAAAGTTTTTCAAGCGCTATCAGATTCAGCCAGTATGGCGCGCAGACCGGCCGGCGCGCGGCCGCTTTCGTGAGTTTTACCAGTGTGACGTGGATATCCTGGGTTCACGTTCGATGCTGGTTGAGGCTGAGATTTGCGCCGCCGCAAGCGAAGTGTTGACGAAGCTCGGTTTCCGGGATTTCTCCATGCGGCTGAATCACCGGCGGGCCCTGACGGGTGTGCTGCAAGCTGCGGGAGTGGCGGCGGACAAACATGATGCCGCGTTAGTGGCTCTGGACAAGTTCGATAAAATCGGCAGGAAGGGCGTCGAAAAAGAATTCAGCGAGCGAGGAATTGAGGCGGCCGCTGGTTTGCTCGACTTCTTTAGCGAGTTGAGCGCGCTTGATCACGCGGCTGAAATCGCCACGGGAGAAGACCCAGGGCAAAAACGCAAGGCTCTCAACCTCGCCATTCTTGGACGGTTGCTCGAGTTTGTTGGCGACAATGAATTGGGCGCCCGCGGTGTGGATGAGCTCCGGTCGATCATGAAGTTTGCGGAGGCCGAAGGCATCGGCTCTAAAATTGAGATCGATCCGAGTTTGGCCCGGGGATTATCGTATTACACCGGCGCGATTATGGAGATTAACGTGAAAGACCTTCCAGGCAGTCTGGGAGGCGGCGGCCGATACGATAATCTGGTGGGCATGTTTCTTGGCGAAAATGTTCCTGCCTGTGGTTTCTCTTTGGGGCTGGAACGAATCATTGTGGTCATGACTGAGCGCGATATGTTTCCGGAGGTAGTGGTATCTTCGCCTGCGGACATCATGATTAGCATTTGGAACGAGGACTCTCTTCCGGAGTCGGTGGCGCTGGCTAATGAGTTGCGAACCGCCGGGCTGCGGGTCGATCTTTATCCGGAAGCCGACAAGATTGGCAAACAATTCAAATATGCTTCGGCACGCGGAATCCCTTTTGTCGCTGTTGTCGGTGATGACGAACGTGCGCGAGGCGAAATTGCGATTAAGGACCTGCGATCGGGTGAACAGCGAAGTATTAAACGTGTGAGCCTCGCGTCCGAGCTATGTCGCGAAATAAATGTAGAAAAGAAATGAAACTATGAACGAATCACTTGGCAAACACTATCTTGAAGATTCCATCGCGAGTCTGCGCGCTTACAAGAAACTCACGGAGAAGGCTCTTGATCAGCTCAATGAACATGAATTCTTCATCACGCTTGATGAAGAAGCAAACAGTATTGCCGTGATCATGAAGCACATGGCCGGCAACATGTTTTCACGCTGGACCGACTTTCTTACAACCGACGGGGAGAAGCCCGATCGCAATCGGGACATGGAGTTTGTGATTGAGCCAAAGACCGGCAAGGACGATATATGCGCCTATTGGGAAAAGGGTTGGCAACGCGTTTTCGAGGCGCTGGAGCCTTTGCGCCCTGAAGATTTGGGAAGAAAGGTTTTGATTCGCGGCGAAGAGCACACAGTTATCCAGGCCATTAATCGCCAGTTGATGCACTACGCCTATCACATTGGACAAATTGTTTTCTTAGCGAA
>JBKOZZ010000022.1:0-24900 GCA_046726155.1 Acidobacteriota bacterium | reverse complement strand
CTGCCTTCTGTTCTCTAAATCTCGTGGCGATTAGCGAGCGCCTTATCCATCGTTACTTCGTCAACATATTCCAGATCGCTTCCCACCGGCATGCCCATCGCGATGCGGGTCACGCGCAGCCCGAGCGGCTTTAGTAAGCGGCTGATGTAGTTCGCGGTCGCCTCGCCTTCGGTCGTCGGATTCGTGGCTAGAATGACTTCCGTTACTTCTACACCGTCATTGTTTTCCGGCTTGAGGCGCGGCAAGAGGTTCGCCAAATGAAGTTCGTTTGGGCCAATATGGCGGATTGGCGAGAGACTGCCGTGAAGCACGTGGTAGACGCCTTTGAAGCTGCGAGTCTTCTCGACAGCGACGAGGCTATGAGGTTCTTCAACAACGCAGATTACCGAGTGGTCGCGTGAACTTGAAGCACAGATGCGACAAGGCTGGACGTCCGTGAGGTTGTTACAGATCGAGCAAAGAACAATTCGCTTTTTTACTTCATGTATGGCCGTAATCAAGCGCTCTATATCGTTATCGGGAATGCGCATGATGTGAAACGCCAGCCGCTGCGCCGACTTGTGTCCGATGCTGGGCAAGCGTTTCAGTTCGTCGATGAGTTTGGTGACGGGCTCGGCGTATTCCAACATTTTGCGAATTTCGAATTTCGGAATTCGAATTTCGGATTGGCTTTAACTGAAGCGGGGTTAATTCCGCAATTCGAAATCCGAAACTCGAAATTTTTTAGCCGAGCAGTCCACCCAGCCCTGGAGGCAACATGCCGCCAAGTTTACCCTTCATTGCTTCGTCCACTTTGCGGTTCGCTTCGTTAATGGCAGCGAGGATCATATCCTGAAGCATTTCCACATCGCCTTCTTTGACGGCTTCTGGATCGATCTTTAACGAAACGATTTCGTGATTGCCTTTCATCTCCACGGTTACCACGCCACCGCCCGCTGAAGCTTCTGTGCGCAATTCTTCCATCTCCTTCTGCATCTTCTCCTGCATTACCTGCGCTTGCTTCATCATCTGTTGAATATTAAATCCGCCAGGAAACTTCATTGCGCGCACCTCTCTCCAAGTTCGGTTTTATTGGTCATCAGTCTTTGAATGCATCGTAACTTTCATTACGAGCGAATGCAATGAACGAGCAGAAACTAATCAGCCACAGATACACGGAGTATTCAGATAAAGGTCCAGTCGTTTGCCTGATCTGTCTTGTCCGTGTTCATCTGTGGCTATTAAACGGTTATCACTTGCAGTTCTGTTTCTGTTATAAGTTTTCGCAAATGAGTGTTCCCCAATCCCATCAAACTCCCTCAATCGAGCGCAGTCTAACAGCCGAGATAAGACTTCATTACGACATTCACCAGCCTGCTGTTGTGCCGGCACCGTTGTTGATCGCCCTACACGGGTATGGAGCAAATAAACGACAAATGATGCGCGAGGCGCTGGCACTGGCGCCAGAGGGTTTCGCTATCGCTTCGCTACAGGGTTTTCATCAGCACATGAAGGAACCGAAAGAACCTGGCGGTCCTTTGCGCTTCGGTTTTGGCTGGCTCACAAACTTTCATCCGGAAGAGTCAGTCGCAATTCATCATCAAGCACTGCTGGATCTTATGCAGCTACTGGCTAGTGAAGGTGTGGCTGATCCGAAGCGTATATTTCTGCTTGGATTCTCACAATCCTGCGCGCTGAACTATCGCTTTGCCTTCTCACATCCGGATCATCTTCGCGGACTGGTTGGAATCTGCGGCGGGCTGCCGGGAGACTGGGAGACCAGCGAGAATTATCAGCCAACCGCCGCTGCAGTGTTCCATCTTGCGGGAACCAGAGATGAGTACTATTCGCCTTCACGGGTTGTGGATTATGAAGAACGCCTCAAGCTGCGAGCCCACGATGTCGAATTCAAAAGCTATGACTGCGCCCATGAAATGGCGCCTTCGATGCGAGAAGATGTAAGGGTCTGGTTGAGCAAACATGCAGCATAGACAAAAAGCTTTCGTGGGTGGAGGAATAAAGAACCGTGAGCCGTAGCGAAACGGGTGATGTGGCGGCATACGTATTCTGTGATTGATCATTCCACTACGCTTGAGTGGAAGCGGATCTGACCCGTTCGCTACCGAGACTGTGTAATTACGCCTCGTTGCCGTGTCATGAGGTCAGTACCACCTCGCGGTAGCGGGTGGGTCTCCCTCGGGATAGATCGGTCCGCACACCGATCTTGCTCAGAAAGGGTTGGGTGAAGCGGCGAGAAGTCTTTGACCTCCGATGCGCGGTAAGTCTCCGACTTACCGAAGACCGTACCCCAGTTTTTCCGGTCTTTGACCGGAATCTCAAAGGTCGGAGACCTTAAAGAATTTTAGAAAGGTCGCCGGCAAGTCGGAGACTTGCATCGGAGGTCAAAGACCTTACCTGCAAATTGAAAATCCCGAGGAAGACCCACCCGCTACCGCGAGGTGGTACTGACCTCATGACACCGCGCCGAGACCTCGTCGCTACTGGTACCGGTTCTGACTTTGCTTTGCCTTCTGACTACCTTTATAGTCGCCGCCATAAAACATCCGACTAATAAATCGCGCTAAAGGACAAACAAACACCATGTCGCGTAACGCGCTTGTGGCTATACTCCTGCTTGTTGCAATCACTCCTCTGTCGGCACGATCCCAGAGTTCACCAATGCCACACAAACGCGAAGGCAGAATCATCGCAGCCATTCACGCCGTGCTCGACGCGCAACGCGACGCCTGGAATCGTGGCGACGTTGCCGATTACATGGATGGTTACGCGCGCTCGGCAAATACGGTTTTCGTTTCCGGCGACAATGTTACTCGGGGCTGGCAAACCGTGCTCGAACGCTACAAGAAAAACTACGACTCTCGCGAGAAGATGGGCACGCTGACTTTCTCGGATCTCGAAATCACACCGCTGGGAAACGACGCCGCGATTGTCCTGGGCCGCTGGCATCTGCAACGAGCCAAAGATGAGCCGCACGGAAGATTCACGCTGATCTTTAGGAAGATAAAACAAGGCTGGCGAATCGTTCACGATCATACTTCGAGTGCAACTTAGTTCAATTGCTCAATGTGGAATGTCTCAGGGTCGGGAAGGCGGGCTTGCCCCCGCTCAATCTGGAAAATGAATTCTCGGGCTATATGGCCCGGGACGCTACACAGCGGGGGCAAGCCCACCTTCCTGACCCTTGAGGTTTCGCAGGTTGAATTTTAGATTCCAACCTTGTGGTTTCACTGCTTGAATCTATTTTTCCAACTCGTAGTTTCGCGGCTTGAATTCTGTCTTCACCAGCCTAAGTCTTCGCAGGTTCCATTTTAGAGAACTCTATTGACTGCCGATACCCAAACGACGCTTCCGCCCCCACTCGCTAAACTCGAGCGAGACGTCGAACAGCGCAGCGCTGTCTTCAAGAAAGAACTCGGTCTGTTCGATCTCGTACTGACGCAGATTGTTTTTGTCGTAGGAACTATCTGGGTAGGCTGGGCGGCCAAGCTCGGCGATCACCAGATGGTGTTCTGGCTGCTCGCCATCCTCACTTTTTATTTGCCGCTGGCCGCAGTCGTTATCTTTCTCAACCGTTTGATGCCTCTGGAAGGTGGAGTTTATCAATGGGCCAAGCTCGCGTTCAACGACTTCGTTGCCTTCATGTTGGCGTGGAACCTTTGGATCTTCGGTATCTTGGTGATGTCAGGTATCGGACTGATCATCAAGAAAAACATTGCCTACGCCATCGGACCACGCGCCGACTGGATGCACGAGAACAAGTGGATGACGGTGGTGATCTGCACGCTGTTGATGCTTATTGTGATCGCGGCATCGAGGCGAGGTTTAACCCTCGGAAAGTGGGTCCAGAATTTTGGTGGGGTGCTATTGCTGTTGACCTTCGCGACTCTGATCCTGCTTCCGTTTATTACCGCAGGCCGGGGTACGCTCGCCCACTATCATCCGTTTTCGACCAGCTTTCCGGAATTGAGCACCTACAACATTAATGTCTTTAGCAAACTTGCTGTCGGTGCCCTTTCAGGCTTCGAATACATCGCCATTCTCGCCGGTGAATGCCGCGCGCCGGCGCGCAACATTAGCCGCTCCGTATTGATCTCTGCGCCGATCATCGCGCTCATGTTTATCCTGGGCACGGGCTCAGTGTTGGCTTTTGTTTCCCCCGAGAAAGTCGACTTAATCGGCCCGATTCCACAAGTACTCAGCCTGGGTTTCAGTTCCTTTGGCTGGGTGTCGATACTCGTCTCGATCACTATTTTTGGCGTAGCTGCCAGGCAGATCGCTTTGATGAGCATTTACTTTGCCGGCAACTCCCGTTTGCCGATGGTGGCTGGATGGGACGACCGGCTGCCCGCCTGGTTCGCCCATCTGCATAAGCGCTATCGAACCCCGGTGAATTCGATACTATTTGTCGGTTTGATAACATTAGCTTTCAGCCTCGCCAGTCTGATCGGCGTAAAGGAACAGGAGGCGTTTCAGTTACAGGACAATGCCGCCACAACCTTTTATGCGCTGATCTACATGGTGCTCTTCGCGATTCCACTGGTGGCGATAAAACGGTTCGGCGTTCGCGCTCCGCTTTGGCTTAAGGTTGCGGCGGTTTCAGGCTTCCTGGTTTCGATTATCGCGGGTTATTTCACTCTGGTTCCGATTACCAATGTCGGCAGCCCTCTGATGTTTGCATTAAAGATAATCGGAGTTGTGGTAGCTGCTAACGCGATTGGAGTGGTCCTCTACCGGGTCCGCAGAACGCCGGCGTCTGATCTCTGATAAACTTCAGCTTGTCATCGCGTTACGACAAACTAAAGGAACCTCTGATCAATCAAGTGACCCGCTACTTGCAACTCAATAAAGCTGGCCTTCAAATCAATCCTGTGATAAATCCTGCGGCGCAGTACGCTTTGGCTGGAGTTGCCGGCGCCTGGCTATACAAAGAACGCTGAGGCCCTGGAGACAAACCTGACCGGGATTAAATTTGGCAAGCTCACTAGCTGTTATTAACTGTTCACAAGTCATCACGCTGGCCGGGCCGGCTCGTCCGCGAGTTGGCCCGGAGATGTGTGAACTGTCGATTATTGCCGGGGGCGCGATGCTCATCGTTGGCGAGCGCATTGTGAAGATTGGCGCGCGCGAGGCGATCGAGCCGCTGATTAACGCCGAATGCGAAGTCATTGATGCGGGCAGTCGTGTACTGATGCCGGGCTTTGTCGACGCGCACACGCATCCTGTTTTTGCCGGCACGCGAGCGGACGAGTTTGAAGAGCGCGCCCGCGGATCGACCTACCAGCAGGTTGCCGCGCGTGGTGGCGGCATTCAATCGACTGTGCGCGCGACCAGAGCAGCCACGCTGGAGGAACTAATCAGCGCGGGTAAGCGATACGCTGATTGGTTTCTGCGTACCGGCACAACGACGGTCGAAGCTAAGTCCGGCTACGGACTGACGGTCGAAGACGAACTGAAGATTCTGCGCGCCATCAAGCGGCTGGATTCTGAGAGCCCGCTTAGGTACGTGCCCACTTTCCTGGGCGCTCACGACATTCCTGCGGAATACAAATCACGTCGTGAACACTATGTTTCGCTGATCATAGATGAGATGTTGCCGCGCGTGACGCAGGAGAAACTCGCCGAATACTGCGACGTTTTCTGCGAAGAGAAGGTGTTCACGCTCGATGAATCGTGGAAGATTCTTAGCGCCGCGCGTTGCCACGGGCTCGGACTGCGCATGCATGCAGACCAGTTGTCGCTTTCGGGAGGCGCGAAATTGGCAGCCGAACTTGGTACAGTGACCGCCGATCACCTTGAGCACACAGACGTTGAAGGAATCCAAGCGCTGAAGGTTGCAGGAGTGCAGCCAGTGCTGTTGCCTGGTTCGGTGTATGCGCTTGGTTCGACTCATTATCCAGCAGCGCGCGATATCATTGATTCCGGTCTGGCGGTTGTGCTCGCCACTGATTTCAACCCCGGATCGTCTCCGACACCCTCAATGCCGATGGTTTTGTCACTGGCGTCCACGCACATGAAAATGACGCCGGCGGAATCAATCACCGCTGCAACCGTCAATGCGGCGCATACTCTCAATCGCGCCGAGCAGATCGGCTCACTCGAGCCAGGTAAGCTTGCCGACTTCGTGATTCACGACTGTGATGACTACCGCGAACTCGCTTACTTCTTTGGGATTGAACACCCTTGCAGAGTTTACGTAGGTGGTCAATCGGTTCACGACCGATAGCGCGCACTTGCAGAACCGGAAGATAGCGACCGGGTCTTATCGACTGACTAGCCAGGTTAGTTTCTTCGCTCCCAGTTCCGCAGTTGAGGTTTTGCGAAGTCGTTCAACGCAGGTAACAACTCAAGAAATCAATTGACGCCTCAGTGCTTCTATTTTATTATCGCGGCAACACTGGAAAGGAGGTGATTCTAAATATATGAGTTTTTATCACAGTGAGGTGGCTGCGGCCTGACCTCTGAACCTAATCGTAACTCGTTAGGATTAAGGTTCGGTAGTCTCACTGCTTAGTGCTCCTCCTTTTCAGGAAAGCACACAGTCAGCCTCAGGCCAATCCCAACAGTTCACCGGAAGCCGTTCGCGCTCAAGCGTGGGCGGCTTCTCTATTTTTCATTAGTATCAGTCGCGATCTGTTGACCGCCAAGCAGCGGGGGCAAGCCCACCTTCCCAACCTCGAGCTTGATCAGGCTTGAGTTGCTGATCGCTGATTGAAAGCTTTCAACGTAGGAGCTACTGCAACCCTGATGAGCTTGACCGCAATCGAATGCAATGAGAGATTAGAATTCTGCAAGACCCCATAGGAGAGTGTCCGTTGTCATCCGCTGATTCCCCCGTGTTTTATGATCCGGCTGGACGCCGTTGGCGGCGAGTGCGTCGTATCTGGATGACCCTGGCCGTTGTTGTCACCAGCCTGGCTGCGGTCTTCACCGCCAGCGTATTAGTTAATCCCGCGCTTCCCAGTTTCAATATCCGGTCAGTTGCAAGTTTGCCTAATACTGCCGACATCAAGCCTAAGCGGTTGAGCGTTCCCGCCAACCCGAGTCAACAGAAAGCGAAAAAAGCTCAGGCAGAATTGCAGCGGGCAATCGCCACGACCAAGCGGATCGTGCCAGGCAAACAAGCCTCTGAGATAGCCGCCGTCGCCCCGCCAACCATTCCACGACCTGCAGTTCCCGTTTCGCGTCCTCTTTCGATCGGCTTCTACATTAACTGGGACGAATCCAGTCTGGCCTCACTGGAGAGAAACGTTGATCATCTTGATTGGGTGATTGCGGAATGGAGCCATCTACAAGATAACGACAAGAGTGGAACTCCGCTGGCGACTAACGTTGATGTGCCCGCCCTAAACTTCATCAGACAGACACGACCGCAGGTGCGCGTGCTAACGATGGTCCAGAACCTGGTCAATGAGAACTGGGACGCTGGACTACTGGCGAGGAACATTGCTGACGAACCATCCCGCCGGCGCTTGATTAACGCGCTCACCAGCTTTGTCGAGACAAACAAGTTTGGCGGCGTCTGCATTGATTTTGAAGAAACACTACCGTCGTCACAATCAAACTTGCTTGTTTTTGTTCAGGAGTTGCACGACGTCTTTGCGCCGAAAGGTCTAACCGTCTTGCAGACAGTTCCTTTCGATGATCCCGACTGGAACTACAAAAGTTACGCAGCGGCCGCCGATTATCTGGTCTTAATGGCTTACGATCAGCATTGGTCGAAAAGCGATTCGGGTCCGATAGCTGCACAACCCTGGTTTGAACAGCACCTCATTACCCGCATGCAGCAACTGGACCCGGGCAAAACGATCATCGCCCTGGGAAACTATGGGTACAACTGGACCGATGGAAAAGAAGCAGAGGAAATCACTTGTCAAAACGCGCTGATCACCGCTCGAGAGTCTGAAGCGAAAGTCCTCTTCGATCCCGACTCGCGCACTCCTTATTTCGAATACGACGAAGAAGACGAATCGCACCACCTGGTCTGGTTCCTTGATGCGGTTACGGCTTACAACCAGATGCGCGCGGCCAGCGGGTATAAGCCGGCGGGCTTTGCAGTTTGGCGCCTCGGATCCGAAGATCCTTCGATCTGGTCGATTCTCGGATCGTCTCCGGCTAATTCGCCCGACGTTTTGCGCCGAATCATGTATGGTTATGACGTCGATTTTGAAGGCACGGGCGAACTGCTGAAAGTTATGTCGCGACCACAGGATGGGTGGCGCAACCTGGACGTCGATGTCGCCACTGGCTTTATAAAAAGTGAAGAGTTTGTTTCGACTCCTTCGTCTTATGTTATCCAGCGCGGTGGCGATCACCCCGGCCTAATCGCGCTCACGTTTGATGATGGCCCGGATCCAAAATGGACCCCGGCAATACTCGATATTCTTGAGCGGGAAAAAGTTCCGGCAACGTTTTTTATTATCGGCAAGAACGGGCAAGCTTATCCGGATCTCCTGCGTCGCATCGTTAGCGAGGGCCATGAGATTGGCAATCACACTTTTACGCATCCAAATCTGGGAGAGGTTCCCATTTCGCTAACAGAACTCGAGCTGAATGCTACGCAGCGGCTAATTGAGTCGGAAACAGGAAGATCGACGGTCTTGTTTCGGCCACCTTATTTCGGTGACGCGGAAGCCGACAAGCCGCAGGAAGTGGAACCGGCGCTAAGGGCGCAACAGCTTGGCTACCTGATGGTCGGAGTGCGCATCGATCCCGACGACTGGCGGTTGCCCGTTACTGCCGATGAAATCGTCGAGCGCTCTGTTGAGCGTGCAATGGACAATAATCCGGAAACGCGCGGACAAGTTGTATTGCTTCACGACGCTGGTGGCGATCGTTCAGCAACCGTTGAAGCGTTGCCGAAGCTGATTCACGAATTGCGCTCGCGCGGCTTTCGTTTTGTTGCCGTCTCCGAACTTACCGGCTTGTCGCGAAATCAGGTTATGCCGGTTATCCCACCGAGCGAACGTGCCTTTACCAGAGCTGACTCCATTACATTCTTCGTCCTTTCGACCGGCGGATGGACGCTTCAATGGGTATTTGTGATTGGCATCATGCTTGGGCTGGGCCGGCTTGTTTTTATCGGCGCTCTGGCGTTGGCTCAGTGGTTTCGTTCGAGACGGCGGGAACACACTCATGCGGGCGCAGGGTATGCGCCGTTCGTCTCAATTATTGTGCCGGCCCACAACGAAGCGCTGGTGATCAGGAACACAATCAATAGTCTGCTGGCGTCGGACTACGAGAACTACGAAATCATCGTTGTTGACGATGGTTCCGTTGACGAGACCGCCGAGATTGTCCGCGAAAGTTTTTCCACCAACGAGCGAGTGCGGCTCTTTTCGGTAGCTACAGCCGGCGGCAAATCCGCAGCGCTGAATCTCGGCTTGCGGCATGCCGGGGGCGAGATAGTTATTGCACTCGACGCTGACACTTTGTTTGCACGGCATACGGTTGGCGCCCTCGCTCGTCGTTTTTACGATCCCAGGATGGGCGCTGTCGCCGGCAACGCGAAGGTTGGCAATCGCATAAACATTGTGACGCGCTGGCAAGCTCTTGAATACATCACTTCGCAGAACATGGATCGGCGCGCCTTCGCGAGTTTGAATTGCATCACGGTGGTACCGGGCGCGGTGGGCGCGTGGCGGCGCAGTTTGATCGAGGAAGCAGACGGCTTTCAATCCGATACGCTGGCGGAGGATCAGGACCTGACCCTTCGCATCCGTCGCATGGGTCATGATATCGGTTACGAAGAAGATGCGATCGCCTGGACGGAGGCCCCCGATGGCTTGCGCACGCTCGCGAGGCAGCGGTTCCGCTGGGCCTTTGGCACTTTGCAGTGCATGCGTAAACATATCGACGCTTTGTTTCGCCCACGCTTCGGCACACTCGGATTCATCGCCTTGCCCAATGTCTGGATCTTTCAGATTCTATTCCCATTGATTTCGCCGGTAATGGATCTGATGCTTTGTTACACCTTGCTGGTAGCGACAATCGATAGGTGGCAACAGCCGAGGGGCTATTCGTCAACCGCCCTCCCCCAGGTGCTTTTCTATTACGCATTGTTCCTGGCGATCGACTGGCTAGCTGCTTGTTTTGCCTTCCTGTTGGAGAAGAAGGAACACTGGCGTTTGCTCTGGTGGCTTTTCCTGCAGCGCTTCTGCTACCGCCAGGTCATGTACTACGTCATGATCAAGAGTGTGGCCGTGGCCACTCGGGGGACGACAGTCGGCTGGGGTAAGCTGGATCGAAAGGCTACGGTTGAGGCGCAGCCGTAAGAGGCGACCAACCTCTGACCTCTGATCCCTGAACTCTAATCTCTGAGTTCTAATCCCTGACTTCTGTCCTCTGCTCGCAGGAAAACATTGATGGCGAACAAGCGGAACGGCAAGCAGAAAGGCAAGCGAAGCGGCAAGCCCAATGGAATGCTCGTTTATGCGCTGCTGCTGGTGGTGGCGTTTTCCTTTCGCGCGGCTGTGGCGCGGTTTTATGCGACCGACGCCCCGGATGATGGCAGGGTCTACGCGCAAATCGCACGCAACGTGCTCGAGCAGCACGTGTACTCACATGAGAGCGAACCACCTTATTTACCAACGCTGATACGTCTGCCGGGTTATCCGCTCTTTCTTGCCGGGGTCTATTCAATATTCGGTCACGGCAACAACACTGCCGTCCGCTTCGTCCAGGCGCTTATCGATACTGCTTCCTGTGCCCTGATCGCGCTGGTGGCTTTTTACTGGGAGCCGGATAAGGAACGGAAACGGCACAGCTCAATCGCCGCGCTTGCGCTTGCTTCTGTCTGCCCATTCACCACGATCTATGTAGCAACAATTCTGACCGAAACACTCACCGTGTTCTTTGCAGTTGCTATGTGCTTGACAGCGACGCTGGCGTTGCGTGCCACTGCGCAAAGCGGGGCGCGAAAGAACGCGATCTGGTTATGGGTACTCACCGGCTTGATTGCCGGTCTCGCCGTCCTGGCTCGTCCCGATAGCGGACTCTTTGCTTTGGCTATCGGAATCACGTTGGTCGTGACCGCGCTGCTTCGTTCCACTGATGTAAAGTTGAGCAGGAAACGGGAAGAAGTCTTGTCCCGATTTGCACGGGTTTCATATCTCGGCGCCGTGTTTTCATTGGCGTTCTGCCTGGTGTTGGCGCCCTGGACCATTCGCAACTTCCGCATGTTTCATCTCTTTCAACCGCTTGCTCCCGCTCACGCGGAAATGCCTGGCGAATTTGTGGCGCGCGGTTACCTCACCTGGGTGCGGACGTGGATTGACGACAGTCTTTACGTCGGGCCAGCGCTTTGGGCGATGGATACCTCGACCATCAAATTGAAGGATTTACCCGATTATGCCTTCGACTCGGCGGAGGAAAAGCAGCGAGTCGGCATCTTATTGGACAAGTATAACCAACCAGCCGAAGAACAAGAGCTATTTGCCGCTAAACCCGGCACTCAAAGCGCGCCAACACCAGATCAGCAGGACGAGAGCACTGAACCCGCTAACCCGACGAACGAGCCATCACCGCCTGAGGAATCTGACCAGGCGGGGAATACCGAAGGGGATGATGAAGACGAAGACACCGATGAAGGTGACGAAAACGCGCCTTCGGATCAAGCAGTCGATCAGCCGGTAGAAATGACGCCGGAGATCGATGCAGGTTTCGCCCAAATCGCCAGGGAGCGCATTGCCCGACATCCGTTTCGGTATTACGTTTTGTTGCCGCTCAAGCGTGCTCGCTCGCTCTGGTTTGATACGCATTCCCAATACTATCCATTTGAGGGCGAGCTGCTACCGTTGTCTGATCTTGATTACGACATCCATCAACAATACTGGCTGCCGCTGTTTTCCGGCTTAACTTTTATTTATTCGTTGCTGGGAATTGCTGGTGGGTTGTTCTTATGGCAGACGCGGGACTTCATTGCGCGGCAGTGGTTGCTTTTGGCAACTCTGATGATCTTTCTGAGGCTGGGTTTCTTCGCGACGCTGGAGAATCCTGAACCGCGTTACGTGGTAGAGACTTTTCCGTTTCTCTCTATTCTGGGAGGGATCGCAGTGGTGCGATTGGCAGCCCTACTAAGACATGGCAAGAAGACCCCAGGTATGCAGAACCGTAAGCGCTAGCGAGCGGATGTCGGCTCTCAACTTCTCGGAGAGAGATCTTCATCGACGATTCCATTCAACAGGTGGTTTACCCCCGCTTGTTAGTTAAGGACAACGTTGGAGTTCTACACTTTAGTTTTTACAAACGCTCTACCGTTCACGGTTCTCCACCGGCCAAGTTGCCAGACGGTTGAAACAGCTGACAAATAATCTAACGAAGACTGACGTCTGTCAGGGAGTCGGCGATGCCGTGGGCACCTGCTCAGACGGGAGCACCCGTGATGGCTCAGGCCGATCCGGTGAAGTGTGTAAATGAATGGCCTTCCAGTCTTTACCTACGCGTTTGAACACCAGGGTCATGCGGCCGGTAGCCGTTTCAGGAGTGCCCTTGTAGGTCTGTGACTGTGTCCAAAGACAACTAACAACTGCGCCATCGCGGCCCAGCATTGTGATCGAAAGGTCGCGGACATCGAGCTTGACATCTTTCACATCGCGGTAAGCACTCTCGCGATTCATGCGCAGTTGGTCCCAGCCTTTTGTAACCGTGCCATTGTTGTTGAAGAGGATCAGGCGAGGCGAGTTTAGATATACGCTTGTGGCCGCTTTTGCGTCCGCGTGACGAATGCCGTTGAGCAGCTCGTTGAAGGCGGCGATGACGCCCTCCGACCCGGGCGTTTCCACAACCCTGGGCTTGGCTTCAGTGGGCCGCGCGGTCGGCTGAGTAGTCGCCGGTTGCTGCACGTCGGTGCTCTTTTGCGGCTGAGCGCTCTTTGGTGGGTTCTTTGTATTTGTTGCCGGAGCGTTTGTTCGTGGACGCACGGTAGAGGAATTCGTATTTTGAGCCAAAGCCAGCGAGCTAGCCGCCGCGAGTAGCATAATGGTGCTGATTAGCAATCTTTTAATCATTTTGTGTTCCTCTATTTTCCGATCCTCGAGTTCAAATTCGCTGTTTGTCCAAAGCTTGAAACTCTACTTATACATCTCCCAGTGCATTCATAGCGTCGAACCATGGTACTCCACTACGCAGTCTTTCAACAGAACGTTTTTGACCAAGAATTTCAAATACTTCAAACATCGAGGGGCCCACGGCCTGCCCGGTTAGCATCGTTCGCGAACCATTGATAAGCAGACCGGCCTTGACACCCGCCTCGTCGGCGAACTTTCGAAGCGTGGACTCAGCGCCGGTAGCCGTAAAGGGATCTGTTTGTTCGAGCTGGTCGGCAAGAGCCGGCAAGAGTTCTCTTAACTGAGGTTCCTTTTTCAAGTTTTTGCTGACAGCCACTTCATCAAAATCGAAATCATCGGAGAAATAAGCACGACCCTGCGCCGAGAAATCTTTGAGCGTGAAGAAACGCTGGCGAATCAGATCCAAAACCTTCAATAACCAATCGCGGTCATCGTCGTCGTATTCCTCGCGCCAGAGTTTGTTGGCACGCAGCTCAGTCTTGACCAACGGCAGCAACTCTTCAACCGGCATGGTGCGAATGTATTCGGCGTTCATCCACAGCGCTTTTTCGTCCGTCCAGTGGCGCGGATCGTTTTCCTGGAAATTGAAAACCGCAGGCGAGCGGTGAATGTGCTCCAGAGAAAACTGCTGAACGAGTTCTTCCACCGAAAGAATCTCTTTTCCGTCTGCCGGCGCCCAGCCAAGCAGCGCTAGAAAATTGCGAAACGCTGCCGGAACGAATCCGCGATCGCGATAGGTTGTTAACGAAACAACCTCACCGTGCTTTCGTTTCGAGAGTTTTCCTTTGTTTGGCGCCAGAATTAACGGCAGATGAGCAAACTGCGGCACAGTTGCCCCGAGCGCTTCATAAAGCAGAACCTGTTTGTGTGTATTCGTTAGGTGATCCTGGCCGCGAATTACGTGGGTGATGCCCATCTCGATGTCATCGATCACCACCGAAAGGTTATAGAGTGGATGGCCATCGGAGCGGAGCAGTACCAGGTCTTCAATCTCGGAATACTCGCGCTCCTGCGGACCGTAAACAAGGTCTGAAAAATGAGTCTTGCCGGCGCGCGGAATTTTTAAGCGCACCGCAAAGGGCTCGCCCGCGGCGGCACGCTGGTCCGATTCTTCTTTCTCTATATCCCGAAACGGATTAGCACGCGGATCTGCGCCTTCGGCAGAATGCGCGCGGGCGCGATCGGCAATGCCTTGCTTCACTGTGGCATCATCGCGTTCGGCTTTAGGCGTAAAGTCACGATAGGCCTTGCCTTCCTCGACTAACTTGTAAGCGGCGGCACGATGCTTATCGGCGTTGGCGGATTGAAAGACAATCTCTTCGTCGTAAGCCAATCCCAGCCAGGCCATGCCGTCAATAATCGACCGCGTCGACTCCTCAGTTGAGCGCTGCAGGTCGGTGTCTTCAATACGCAGCAGAAACTTTCCGCCCGTCTTCTGGGCATAAAGCCAGTTGAAAAGCGCCGAGCGGGCTGCGCCAATGTGCAAGTAGCCGGTTGGTGATGGGGCGAAACGAACGCGAACCATGGTCAGTCGACGGTAGTCCGTCGTCAGTAGCTTAAGGGATCAGTTGAGTTATTACAGAACCGAGCGCGGTAGCGCCGGATGCTAAACTCAGCCCAAGTGATGATGATATCGGCGATCAATTCGTATCAATGACCAGTAGCACTAATAAAATAGTCAGTAGCTGTAGTCGCAATCAGAAGCAAACTTGTCTACTGACTACTGACCACCGACTACTGACTACTAAAATCTGGCGGAGATGACAGGATTCGAACCTGTGAAGGGCTTTTGACCCTTAACGGTTTAGCAAACCGCCGCCTTCAGCCACTCGGCCACATCTCCGCGGAGCCACCAGGACGAAAAATCATTCTAATCGGGAGTTAGGGATTGTCAAGGTAAGGTACACAGCCGTAGCGGGATTACCTGGAGAATAGGATACCGCCACGAGAGAGAACATTGTGGTGTGCTCAGTGTCTGTGTTGAGCTTTGGTTAACCTTCAGTCACCACGGAGTCACAGAGGAGCCCAGATCACTGGTTGGGACTTCAAACTACAACAGAGCCAACTCCAGAGTTTTCCTATTACTTTGTGCGCCTGATCGCCATGAGCGTCAAATCATCTCCTGGTAACCTTCCCTCAGCAAAAGTATGCAACTCCTTCCTGCAGAGCGAGACGATCGAATCAGGCGAAAGATTGTGGTTGTCGTTCAGGAGTCGCGTCAGTCGATCGGCGCCGTACTCGTTACCCGCTCCATCCAAACTTTCCGAAAACCCATCGGTGTAGAGAAATAACGTGTCACCCTTGTTCATAAGAACTCGGTTGACAGAAAAACTTTCACTACAGAACACGCCAACCGGCAGACCGGTTGCCGCAATGCTGGTAACCTTGCCTTCCTGAACCAGGAGTGGCGGCACATGTCCGGCGTTACAAAGTTCCACCTCACCGCTCGTATTGGCCCGGCCGCAAACGAGAGTAGCGTATTGCGTAGGCAAGGTGCTCTCGCAGAAAACCCTACTCGCGCGCTCCACCATTTGCTCCAGCGGCAGGTTGATTGAACTGAGGGTGCGAAACATCGCGTGGAGGTGGGCCATCAACATTGAAGCTGCCACGCCTTTGCCCGACACGTCGCCAAGCACGAAGTGGAGCGACTGGTCCTCACCCCTGATTAAGTCGCAATAGTCCCCACTCACTGCGCCGGCGGGCTCATAGTGATAACAAACCTCCCAGCCATCGATCTTTTGCGTGGGCGGAGGCAACAATCCGGTTTGTATTTGTGCTGCCAGGTCCAGGTCTTCCTGGAGTGCGCGCTGCTCCCGAGGAGTAAGATCACCCAGACAGAAACGCGTCAACGGATCAGCGATCAGTCGCTCCGTTTCCACCGGCTCATGACAAACCTCACACAGGCCATAAACGCCGATATCCATACGATGTAAAGCGGCGTCAACTTCCTCCAAGAGTCGCGTCAGCTCCGCAGGCCGGTGAAAAGCACTGGCAGCGTCTTGCAATTTGTGACGGCGGTCGATTAATTGTTCACGCAGTAGTGGTTCGATAGCTGTAACCATTATTCGTTCCTTCCTTGTGTATGTAACGTCTGTCAGGCCGCCACCAGGCTGGCAGGAAGCGGGGCTCGCTGTAGTTGAACTGGAAGCTTTGGCCCACAGCAGATCCTTTCGAAACGGGCGCGATCGCTTTTCATCGCTGCTTCGTTCGCCAGCCAGGTGCGGACTTCACGAAAGATATTGGCAGCGTGAGGGTCCGGCGGTTCAACAATTCGATAGTGAATCCATTTGCCTTCCCGGCGCGCCGAGACCACCCCAGCGCGCCTCAAGTAAGCGAGATGCCGCGAGATTTTTGGCTGATTTATCTTCAATACTTCGACGAAGAAACACACGCAAACTTCGTCATCGCCCATCAGATTGATCAGCCGTAAACGCGTGCGATCCGCCAGCGCCTTAAACAGCAGCGCGAATGCCATATTCCTTATTGCCCATGCCGTATTGTGTACCTATTTGGTAGTTTAGCTATTACGACTTTGACCGCTCCAGAGTTCCTTTTTTGGAGACTTATTTAAGTCCAAAACGGCGATAGTTTCTATCCGGATCTTGTGCCTGAAATATCGTCAAACGAGAAGTCTGCAAACGAAAAGGCCTGGCGCCAGGCAGCCAGGCCTTTCCCTCAAAAAGAAGTAGGGTAATTACTGGGCGTTTTGGTTCAAACGCTCCTGACGTTGCTTCATTCTCTGTTCAAATTTCTGTTTGCGTTCTTGTTTCAATTGCTCCAATTTGGCCTTCTGCTCCACAGTTAAAAACCCAGCCATCTCGGAACGCACTCCTGCCATCGTCTTGCGGATTTCCTGCGCTCGGTTTTGCATCACTACGCCAAAGTTGACTCTAGCATCCGGCGCTACCGCGCGCGGTTCTGCATCATTACGCCAAAGTTGACTCTAGCGTCCGGCGCTACCCGCTTGGTGGTACTGACCTCATCGGACCGCATCTTGCTAAATCTGCGTATAGTTCAAAACTGCATTAGTAGCAGTAACAATTGACCATTGACTTTTTAAGCGAGGCAGAGTACTTTACAGTACAAAGGAGCGGCGGGTTGGGAACATCGCCTGTGTCCTTCGAGTAATCCGAAATTTTGTAAGTAGTAAAAATCTGAACTGCCAAGTTACAATACCGCGCAAATGGATCTTCTTGAGACTATAAGCTCACCTGCAGACCTGCGGCGGCTGCCTTTAGAGCAGTTGCAGCCCGTGGCCGACGAGATTCGGCAGTACATTTTAGAGACAATGTCGCGGATTGGTGGCCACACCGGCGCTTCTCTAGGGGCGATTGAACTGGCTGTGGCACTCCACTACGCCTTCGAAACACCTCGAGACCGTCTTGTCTGGGATGTGGGACACCAGGCTTACGCACATAAGATTCTGACGGGTCGCCGCGAATTACTGCCGACGATCAAACAATATGGCGGGCTGAGCGGCTTCTTGCGCCGGGACGAATCGAAGTATGACACGTTTGGCGCCGGCCATGCTTCCACTTCGCTTTCCGCTGCGCTGGGCATGGCGATCGCTCGCGATCGTAAGGGTGAGAACTATCATGTGGTCGCACTGATCGGTGACGCGTCGCTGGCCGGGGGTATGGCGATGGAAGCGATCAACCAGGCCGGTCACCTCAAGAGCCGGCTGATTGTTGTTCTCAACGACAACGAGATGTCCATTGCGCCGGCCGTGGGTGCGTTAACAGGTTATCTCAATCGCATAAGGAGTGCTCACAATTACCATCGTTTCAAAGATGAGGTTGAAGAGACGCTGCTGGCGATTCCGTCCGTGGGCGAACGTCTCCATCACGCCGCCAAGACGGTGAAAGATGCGATCGCCGCGGCTGTACTCCCGGGCGCGCTCGTCAGTGAGCTTGGATTCAAGTACATCGGCTACGTCGATGGTCACAATCCGCGCGCTCTGGTAGCGGCGCTGCGTGAAGCTAAACAAATAAAGGACGGACCGGTAATTGTTCATGCGTTAACCACCAAGGGCAAAGGCCATCCGCAGGCCGAGAAGGATTACTATCGTTGGCATGCGACCGGCCCTTTCGACCTGCAGAGCGGCAAAGCAATTAAGTCGAAAGCGAGCGCTCCTACTTACACGGCTGTCTTCGGAAATAGCCTGGCAGAGTTGATGGAGAAGGACGAAAAGATCGTTGCTTTGACGGCGGCGATGCCTGATGGCACTGGTGTTTGCACAGCGCTCGAGAGATTTCCCGAGCGCTCCTTCGATGTGGGAATCGCCGAACAACATTGCGTCACCTTTGCTGCTGGAATGTCTTGCGAAGGCCTGAAGCCGGTTTGCGCAATTTATTCGACATTCCTCCAGCGAGGATTCGATCAGTTAATCCACGACGTCTGTATTCAGAATCTAAACGTTAAGTTTTGCCTGGATCGCGGGGGAGTTGCAGGGGGTGACGGTCCAACTCACCACGGACTTCTCGACATTGCATATCTGCGCGCCGTTCCCAACATCGCCGTGATGGCGCCTAAGGACGAAGGCGAAATGCGCGACATGTTGTTAACGATGATCGAGCACGTGGGTCCGGCGGCGATGCGTTACCCGCGTGGCAATGGCGTTGGCGTAGACATTGATCGTTCGCCGCAACTTCTCGAAATCGGAAAAGGCGAGATCCTTCGCGACGGCGGCGAAGTCGCGATCGTTGCTTATGGCTCGATGGTTCATCCCGCATTGCAGGCGGCTGAGAATTTGGCGAAAGAGAAAATCGAGACTACGGTGGTCAATGCCAGGTTCGTCAAACCGCTGGATGCACAACTGTTGCTTGCTTTGGCGCAAACTAAACGACTGATTGTCACTGTCGAAGAGGCTTACCTGGCGGGTGGTTTTGGGTCAGCGGTTTTGGAGCTGCTGGAAGAAAACGGCCTGCAGGACAAGGTGCGCGTCGTCAGAATGGGGATTCCCGATCGCCTGGTAACACATGGCGACCCCAAGCTTCTGCTGGCGAAATATGGCCTCGATGCTGACGGCATTTACACTCGCGTAAAGCAAAGTATTGATGTGTTAGATGACCGCCGAGCAAAGCTGCAGAAAATGGTACGATAGGAATCAAAACTTCGCACCAATTTGCGGGAGCGACGGACGCGTTGTTTAGGTGCACGATATCGTTACCTGATTTCAGTCAGCTTATCTCCCCAACTACTCTCTCCATTGAATTAGACGCAAGCAAAACCGCAACTACTTGTTTGGCCTCCGTCTTGCAAACAAATGTCAGACTTAAGGCGACGATCATCCTGCGGCTTGGAATTCATATGGAATCTAATATTACCGATCAGCAAAATTTTGGCGCGGATTTGCAACTCTCTGAGCCGCACTTTGATGAGGAAGCAACTCTGCTTTCGGCGCGGCGGGTTGTTCCCCTGGGGGACGTCAGGCCGCAAGCGCGTTCGGGAACACGTTTGGCCTTCGGATTGTCGATCGTACTTGCAGTCATGGCTGGAGCTTTCGGCGCCAGTATTATTTACAAGCAGCGTGGTCAGAAAGAGGCGACGGCGATTGTTGAGACAGGCAGTCCAAATCCTGATCCGGTAGCATCTGACGGCCAATCTCTTTCCCGTGTCAGCGGAGGTACAACATCGCATTCGCATGCCTCTGCATCTTCCACTTCTGAGGATATTGAGGATCTGGTAACCGGGGACGGGCGCAAAAATGCTGCGGCTACGAAGGCTCGAAAGCCAACACCGCCGATCTCGCAAAGTGCTAAATCAGGACAAGCAAATGAGACTTGGCAAGATGGAGCCGGCAATCAGGGAGATGAAAAAGAATTGCATCGCTCCGAGCGAATCGAGGCACGACGGTTAAAACGAAGTGCCGAACGCGAGGCCAGGCGAGACGCTCGGAGCCACAAAAGCCGTCCATCCGATGATTTGTTGAGAATTAGGGAGATATTTGAAGGTTCGCCGAGACCGTAGCAATTCACCAACTGAAAAGATGAGGAGAACTTCCTCAGCAATGCAATGCAACAAATCCGCAACTAAACTACTACCGAAATGATGTTGTTACTAGTTGATGGTTGTTGACTGTTTCTTAGGCCAATGGCATCATCTGGCCAAAGCGATTAAGAGTTTGCTGATCAGCAGGTTATTTGCCCCGATAACAACTCTCTCAGACAAGCGAAACCCGACGCTTACTTCTTGACTAATCATTTTTTCGCGATGCGTCGCGAGAAAGCAGGGATTTCTATGAGACAAGTGTTTCGTGAGCGAGAGTGCATTCATAGAGACGAAGGCGCGGAAGGCGAGTTCTACAATGGTGTTTTCTATGTGCAGGCGCTTCAGCAACTGCCTATCGATCGCGCAATGCAGGTGGCCGGCAAGGTGGGCTCTTTCTTCTGGGCGGACGCACCTCATATTCTAGTGTGGCTGTGCAGAGCTTGTGCCGACGATCTCCAACTAACGGATACGCCGCGCGCGATCACCCAAGCAGCACGACGCCAGGCCTAAAAAACTGGGCCAATTTCCCTGGACAAATTAGCGGCGCTCATCATCGCATTCTGCGGTAAAGTAGTTGCAGATGAAGCATGAGCGACCCGTGCGATCTTTGCGCCCCGAGAGAATTGACAAGCTGCTGGTCCAGCGCGGCCTGGCCGAATCGCGCACCAAAGCGCAGGCATTGGTCATGTCCGGCGTCGTACTAGTTGACGAACAACGCATCAACAAACCTTCAGAAACTGTCGGCCCAAATGCCGAGATCCGTATCAAAGGCGGAAGCGACCCAACTTCACGCTACGTGGGTCGCGGAGGCCTAAAACTCGAAACGGCGCTGCGCGAGTTTGAAATTGATGTAGAGGGATTTAATTGCCTTGACGTCGGCGCATCAACCGGTGGTTTCACGGATTGTTTGCTGCAACACGGAGCGGAGAAGGTCACCGCTATCGACGTCGGTCACAATCAAATCGATTGGCGATTGCGCACTGATACCAGAGTGGATGTTAGAGAGGGAATCAATGCGCGCTACCTCAAGCCGGAAGATTTCGCGTCAAAATTTGATCTCGCAGTGATGGATGTCTCATTCATTTCCGCCACGAAAATCATGCCCACGATTGTGCCGTTGCTGAAGGACATTGGCTGGCTGATAACGCTCATTAAGCCTCAGTTTGAAGTTGGTCGTGGTGAAGTGGGAAAGGGAGGCATTGTTCGCGACAGGGAGAAACACGCGCGCGTGATCGACGAGGTCAACCACGCGGCTGAAGCGTTGGGCCTGCGCGTAAGAAATGTCATCGAGTCTCCCATTCATGGCGCAGACGGCAATCTTGAATTCCTCGCGCTTTACGAGAAGCATTAGCGCAACGAGCGGGAGCGAGCCCACCTTCCTTACCTGAGAGATGCTCTTACTGATCAGTTGTGTCCACCTTGAAAGCCGTTCAATCGAAACTTTCAGTCAACTCTGATCATCTCAGGTCAGGAAGGTGGGGTTGCCCCGCTGCTTCGCATATTGCCCACCAGTCACGCTTGCAGTTACCATTGCCGGCGATTTCCAACAAATCACCCAGAACGTAACTATCGGTTAATTGCAAAGCGCGATGACGATCTCGTCCATAAAGCGTATTGGCGTAGTTCTCAAGCAACATCAGCCTGACGCATTAAAGACGATGTGCGATCTGGTGGTCTGGCTTGCCGAGCGGGGGATCACTCTGGTTGGCGGACCCGAAATTGAACGCGGGCCAATTGGACAGCAGACCGGCTGCGCGGTTGAGGAAATCCCGCCCGAGAAACTCGCGGAAAGCGTTGATCTTATTCTCGTGCTCGGCGGCGACGGCACAATGATCGCCACTGCCCGGTTGATGGGCGCGACGGAAGTGCCCGTGCTCGGTGTTAATTATGGCGGCTTGGGCTACCTCGCGGAGTTTCGCATTGAAGAATTACAAACAGCGCTCGAATCGATTCTTGCTGGCAACTATCGTCTGGACAAACGCGTGATGCTTGACGTCGAGCTTCTACGCCGTGACGAAGAAGTGACGCGCAATCGAGTGCTCAACGATGTTGTGATTAACAAGTCGGCCCTGGCCCGCATAATTGAAATAGAGGCTCATCTCAATCAGCAGTTTGTAAATTCATTCCGCGCTGACGGCCTGATCGTTTCTACCCCCACGGGATCCACTGCTTACAATCTTTCGGCGGGCGGTCCAGTTATTTTCCCCTCGATGAATGCGGTCGTTATTACTCCGATTTGCCCCTTCACACTTTCCAATCGCCCCATCGTCGTACCGGATGATGCTGTTATTGAATTGTGTTTGAAGACGGCGCAAGAGGACGTGGCGTTAACGCTGGATGGCCAGGTTGGTTTTCCCTTGAAAGTTGAAGACCGGGTTGTCATACGCAAGAGCAAGACTACATTCAACCTCGTGCAGCCCATGAACCGAAACTACTTCGACGTGCTGCGCGATAAACTGCGCTGGGGAAGGTAAGAACAGTTTCGAGTTCGATTTCTTGATTCAGCTTGTTGCTCTTATGTTCATTCGCGATTTGAATTATCACTTAGGAAGCCGCCGCTAACCAGAATTCCTAACTAAAAACACAAATCGAATTCGAAACCCGAATCGGAACTTGGAACGCGAAACTAAACATCATGCCTGAGAATAAAAAAGACGAAACCAAACGAACGATCGACGCCGACGCATTTGAGCGGGAAGCCACGACGGACCTCGACGAGGAAACGCCGGATAAGCCGAAGGGCCTGGCACTGCACTCGCGCATTCTGATCGGACTGGCAGTGGGCGTGATTGCCGGCGTTTTCGTCAACTTCGCATTTGGTGGAGATCATCCCCGGGTGGCCTGGGTGATAGATAACATCACGCAGCCCATCGGACAGCTATTCCTACGCCTGCTTCTGATGATTGTAGTACCTCTGGTTTTTTCTTCACTGGTAGTCGGCGTGGCAGGCATCGGAGACATTCGCAAACTGGGGCGCGTAGGGCTGAAGTCGTTTGCTTATTGTTTGGTCATCTCGGCAATCTCGGTGGTGATCGGATTAACTCTTGCTAACACGATCAAGCCGGGCAAGCGAATTGATCCGGCCACCTCCGCGGCACTGCAACAGCGCTATGCGACTGACGCTACGAAGACAGTTGAGGATGCTAAGAAGGCCAGCACTGCTGCTCCGAAACCGCTGATGGCCGTCGTGGAAACAATTGTTCCCAAGAATCCGGTGTTCGCGGTGGCCGGTGAAAATCCGAATATGCTCCACCTCATGTTTTTCGCGCTGGTGATCGGCATTGCCATTACGCTTATTCCGGTCAGAATTACTGCGCCCTTACTGCGCGGCCTTGAGGCACTCTACGAAATCACGGCCAAGATCATCGAGATGATCATGAAGGTTGCTCCTTACGCGGTGGCATGTTTGCTTTTCAATAACACCGCGCGTTTCGGCCTCGACCTCCTGCAAGCGCTCGGTTGGTTTGTAATAACGGTACTTCTAGGGTTATCGCTGCACATGTTTGGCGTCTACTCGCTATCCGTTTATTTCCTGTCGCGGCTCTCGCCAATCGACTTTTTCCGGCGCATTAAAACAGTAATATTGACGGCTTTCTCCACGTCTTCTTCGAACGCGACGCTGCCGACCGCGCTAAAGATTTCTGAAGAAAACCTGGGCGTGCCGCAGGAGATTAATAGTTTTGTGCTTACTGTTGGCGCCACCGCTAACCAAAACGGCACAGCGTTGTATGAAGGTGTGACCGTGCTTTTTCTGGCCCAACTTGCCGGCGTCGATCTGTCGCTGGGCCAGCAATTGATGGTGGTCTATCTGGCCATTCTCGGCGGAATCGGAACGGCTGGCGTGCCTTCAGGCTCGATTCCTTTCATCATCGGCGTACTTGTCACCATTGGCGTGAATCCGGCGTTGATTGCGATCATCCTTGGCGTGGATCGAATACTCGACATGTGCCGTACGACGCTTAACGTTGTCGGCGACATTACCGCGGCAACTTACGTGGCCCGCTCGGAGGGTTACGAGCTATTGCGGGCTCACGAACCGGCGATTGTTCATGCTGGCGTGTCTATGCCGGCGGAATGAGTGCCGGCTTATGCCTTGATGGTCCGAGGAAATTTCAGATGACTCCACAGATAATCGTGCAGCCATTTTAGAACACAGGGGGCGCAAGGTGATTTTTCCACTTTATGACGACAACAGTGATCGCACCACCACACCGATAATTAACTACGCACTGATTGTGACCAATATCCTCGTCTTTGTTTTCCTCCAGCAGCTTGGCACTAACGATAGATTTACTTATGCGTTCTCGACGGTGCCAGAGGAGATCATTAGCGGGCGCGATGTCAGGACTCCAGATCGCGTGTTGGAACATCCTGTCACCGGTCAGCGATTGCTGGTGCCAGGTCTGCAACCGACTCCGATTTCCGTTTATCTAACGTTGCTGCTGTCGATGTTTATGCACGGCGGCATTGCACACATTGCCGGCAACATGCTCTTTCTCTGGATTTTTGGCGATAACGTTGAGGACCGGATGGGCCACCTGCGGTATCTAATCTTTTATCTTGTTTGCGGCGTGCTGGCGTCACTGGCTCATGTATTGACTACCGCGATGTTTGCTACCGATCCAAGTAGTTTGTTGATACCCAGCCTGGGAGCTTCGGGAGCGATTTCCGGGGTTCTCGGTGGCTACATCGTGCTCTTTCCTCATCGCCGCGTGACTGCGATCGTGTTTCGTTTCGTCACTGACGTTCCCGCCTACGTCGCCATCGGAATTTGGTTCGTGTTTCAAATAATTAGCGGAACCACTCTTCTTGGAGGCGGATCGCAATTAGGTGGCGTGGCCTACGC
>JBKOZZ010000021.1:0-100701 GCA_046726155.1 Acidobacteriota bacterium | reverse complement strand
GGCCGTCGTTAATTCCCGGACAAAGCACAACCTGAGCGTGGACTTCAATTCCCGCATCAAGCAGACGTTTCAACTTGGGAGTGATGTCGGCGCGCTGTTTCTCAATTCCCAGCAAGTACGCGCGCACGTCGAGGTCGGTCGAATGAACGGACACATACTGGGGAGAGAGGCGCTGCTCGGCGATTCGCCGCATCTCCTCTTCGGTGATTGAAGTGAGGGTAGTGTAGTTGCCGTAAAGAAACGAGAGCCGGACATCCTCGTCTTTGATAAAGAGTGACGGTCGGGCGTCAGCCGGGTTCCCATTGCAGAAGCAGAAGATGCATTCATTCGCACACTGCCTTGGAATGATCTGTTCGAAGCTGAGTCCAAAATCTTCGCCCTCGCCGCGCTCAATTTGGAGTTCCCAGTCTTCGCCTGTGTTTTTGCGAACTTCCAGAACAAGTTCTGTCTCACCAGCCGTTTGAAAACGAAAGTCGAGATAGTCGCGGACTGCACGGCCATTGACCTTAATAATCCTGTCTCCTGATTCGAGTTCCAATTCAAACCCAAGGCTTTCCGGTGAGACTTCGGCTATTTCGACACCGCGACGGCGAATGCTGGTGACTGCGGGCGCTACTGCAAATTCGTACATGTAAGAATAATGTCCGACAAAGTTTAGTTTGTCGAGCAGGCCCAGCGTGGCGAGTCAGATTTCGCAAAAGGATCAGCAGTCTTTGTACCAGCCCGAAGTTAGCCGAACAAAATCTGCCAATTTTATTGACAATCCGGGCCCTGTTTGTTAGTTATGCATCGCTGTTTAATTCCATCCAATTTTTAGCGGTATATCCGGCTTTTTCCATCCTGACTTCTGGGTTGAGATCTAATGAATAACAAACTAAAGCCAGCAATTCTGGGCGGCCTGATTGTAGGCGTCCTTTCAGCGATTCCTTTTATCAACTATTGCTGTTGTATCTGGAGCATTGGTGGGGGTTTGCTGGCTGCTTACCTCTACATTCAAAGCTCGCCGACGCCGGTGGCAATGGGCGATGGAGCAATGGTAGGCGGTCTCGCCGGAGTAGTTGGCGGAATCATTTATCTCATCATTGGTTTGCCAATCGCCTTATTGATTGGAGCGACTGCAATGGAGGAACAGTTCACCCAAAGAGGCATTCAACTTCCTCTATCTGGCACCGTGCTCATGATCGTTGCCGGAATATTCGGAGCGATTATTCTAGCCGTGCTTGCGACTCTCGGCGGGATCATTGGCGTTGCCATCTTCGAGAAGCGCAAAAGCGGGATTGTCCCGCCACCACCGCAGAGTTTCTGAGGTCAGCCGGGCCAACTAAAGTCTCGAACTCAGGAGACTGCTGTCAGCGGTTACTCAGCCTCAGGAGAGATACGGATAGTCGCATGACTACTTTGGCAATCAGCGACTGTACTAGACGTGTTTTACTGTACCGCTTGCGGAACTCCAAACCCTGAAGGTAGTCGTTCCTGTGTAAGGTGTAACAGGTTCCTCACCCCTGCTCCTTATTCCTGGCAGAATTCCGGTTCGACTCCCTTAACCGTCGCATCAGAAGAACGTCTTCTTCCAGATGACAATAGGTTGGCTGTTGCAGACGCTTCCGGGCTGCCCCTTAATATCCCTGGTTTCAGATGCTTTCGCTGTAACTCAACCCAACCACCTCGAGTGGTGCAACGGGTTTCCACTGCCGGGATAGTGGTTTTCATAATATTGCTCGTCGCCTGTTTTCCACTGTGTTGGATTGGATTATTGATAAAAGAACAGCATTATATTTGTAACGCGTGCGGCATTGACCTGGGCTAGATTAGCTGTCTTATGGGGCTCGATGTGATCGTAAAACGTCCTTTCCAGGCCGCGCTTATTTGGGCAACATTGGCGGCCGGAGCCACCTATCTCTACATTTTCGAACCGGGTAAATCTGGCTTTTTCCCTGCCTGCCCGTTTCGCACTCTCACAGGGTTTACCTGTCCCGGTTGCGGTAGTACTCGCGGCCTTCACTGTTTACTTCACGGCGATCTGGTCGCCGCATTTGAGTTCAACCCGCTCGTAATGTTGTCGCTTCCGTTTTTGCTTTACGCGCTTGTGCGCTACACAAATGCGGTCATGCATGGCCGGCCGCTGACGTGGACCGGGCTTAACGCCAAATACATCTGGATGTTGTTTGTTGTCATTCTGTCTTTTTGGATCTTTCGCAACACACCCTTCTATCCGTTTCCTTCGTGAAGACACCTGTTGCTAAGGGGGTTCCTAACCAAGGACATTCGAGATCATCATGCCTCTACTTTTCGTCTCACTCCTGATCGTCGTAATCGCTCCAGGTTTGCAATCGCAGCAAAACAAGTCGGCCTTAGAAAGATTTATTACTCCTCCACGACCGGTCCATACTTTTTCAATCGTTGCGCGCGATCCCGTCACCCGCGAACTCGGTGTTGCCGTACAGTCCCACTGGTTTTCGGTGGGCTCGATAGTGCCGTGGGCTGAAGCTGGTGTTGGCGCCGTGGCCACCCAATCCTTTGTTGATCCGAGTTACGGCAAGCTCGGGTTGGAGCTAATGCGCACTGGCAAAAGCGGCCCTGACGCCTTGAAATCTCTGCTCGCAGGTGACGAGGGCCGCGACGTCCGGCAGGTGGCGATGATTGACGCGCAGGGACGCGTGGACGCTTGGACCGGCAAGAACGATATCTATGCCGCCGGCCACATCGTTGGCAAAAACTTTTCTGTGCAAGCGAACCTGATGGCCAACGAAAAAGTGTGGCCGGCGATGGCCCAGGCTTTTGAAAACACCAAAGGCGATTTGGCTGATCGAATGCTCGCGGCGTTAGACGCCGCGCAAGCTGTCGGCGGCGACATTCGCGGCCGGCAGTCCGCCGCACTTGTTGTGGTCACTGGGAAACCCACCGGCCAGGCCTGGAAAGATCGACTTTTCGATCTGCGTGTCGACGATAGTTCCGAACCGTTGCAGGAGTTGCGCCGGCTCGTAACTCTCCAGCGTGCCTACAACCATATGAACGCCGGAGACCTTGCGGTTGAGAAGAAAGATAACGAAGGCGCGTTGCGCGAGTACGGCGCTGCGGAACGGCTCGTTCCCGATAACGCCGAAATGACCTACTGGCATGCCGTGGCCCTCGTAAACATGGGCCGAGTGGATGAGTCGTTACCGCTGTTCCGAAAAGTGTTTGCCATGGACAGGAACTGGGCAACACTGACACCCCGGCTGCCAAAGTCGGGACTACTCCCGGATGATCCCAAGTTAATCGAGCGCATTCTGTCAGTGACAAATAATTAGCTCACAAGAGCCACCTCTCAAATTATTTGCGAAGAGAGAGAGAAGCTCACGAGGTTGGACCAATGCCAAGACCGAAATTGACAGATCATCTCATCACGATCGTGTTGCTGGTTTGCGTGGTTGCCGGTTGCAAACAGTTGCAAAGTTTGGCTCGGCCGACCGTTCTCAAGAGTCCTGACGGAAAGTTCCAACTCACGGTTCCCGCCGGCTGGCGGGAGAATTCGTCACTGAATGATCAGGCGGCCATAAAAGCTGCGAATCCTCTGGAGGAGATGTATGTCATCGTAATTACGGAGCAGAAAGTAGACTTTACTGATGACATGACCCTCGACCAATACACAAGTATTATTCGCGACTCAATGACATCCAGACTCGCATCCCCGGATTCAACGCCGCCATTCCCGGTTACTATCAACGGAAACGCCGGCCGGCAATATGAGATTCAAGGCGAAGCTAAGAACGTAAAACTTGCCTATCTGGTCACTACTGTGGAGACAGCCGCGCATTTTCATCAGATCATTACCTGGACCCTTCGTTCGCGCATAGATAAGAACCAGACGACCCTTCAAAAAGTGGCGGAGACTTTCCGGGCCACACCCGGTCAGGGAGGAATAGAGGCGTCTGCTACGCCGAAATAAGATTAGTCGGGTGAAATCAGATAGACTGACACTGCCCCTTGCTGCATGGCCGCTTTGATTTTGGGATACCACTTATCTTCCCCGTCAATCCTTCGATCGTCCCATACAACGTTGCTTCCAGCCTGTTCCAGCACACGGACCTGCGGCAAGAAACGTCTTTTCCAGGCTCGTCCTTGTGGGTGTAGCCGATGAATACGGTAGGTTACGATGGCGCGTAATTGGTCGTTAAGAAAGCTACAAGACGATCGTCACGGGCGTTGGGTCAAACAGTGAGAAAGCTCGGAGAATGCGCGTCTGCGGCTCGGAGTGAAGACTGAGCGCGACAGGCATATAATGCGATTACATTTTTTGGAGGCATGGTCGTCGGTAAATGGGTCGGGACAAGCCCTGCCTCTACAATCTTGACAAGGAATGACCGCGATGATTACTAAACTTTGCCTGTTGTCGTGCGCCCTAATTTTGTACTGCTCATGTTCTGGCAGAAATCGAAATCCTGCCGGTGAGACCCAAAATAGTTCAGAAGTTTCGAATACGAATGAAGGGCTTGGAGGAAAGATGAATATCAAACTTAGCAGCACAGCATTTCAAGACGGTGAAATGATTCCAACAAAATACACCTGCAATGGAGCAAATGTTTCGCCTCCGCTGGAATGGTCAGGAGTGACGCAAACCGCGAAGTCTCTCGCCTTGATTTGTGACGATCCGGACGCGCCAGGAAAAACGTGGGTGCACTGGGTGGTTTTCGATCTACCTGCAAGCAGAACGAGCTTGCCTGAGAACGTGCCGCCACAGGAGACGATTGCCGGCGGAGGAAAGCAAGGAATGACTGATTTCAAAAAGATCGGTTACGGTGGGCCGTGTCCGCCGAGTGGGACGCATCGATATTTTTTCAAGATCCACGCACTAGATACCGACCTGAATCTTGACTCCAGGACGACCAAAGACCAGTTGTTGCAAGCGATGAAAGGTCACGTTCTGGCGCAAGGTGAATTGATGGGCCGATACAAAAGATAGAATTGCCAATCGCAAGAAACGGCGACGCACAACGAAAAGGCAAGCCGTACCTAATCGGCTGCTTCTTTGTCCCCTTTCTGTCTTCGTGGTGAAATTGATTGGATGTCAAATCAAGAACTCAAGGAACGAGTACGTGCCTTTTGGCAGGCGAATCCCTGCGGCGTGAAGTTTGCCGATGCCGCCCCGGGCACGCGGCGCTTCTACGAATTAGTCGAAGCACATCGTTACACTAAGGAGTGGCACATTCCCATTGCCGCTGATTTCGCCGGCGCGCGCGGCTTGAAGATTTTGGAGATTGGCTGTGGACTCGGGACGGATGGGGCGCAGTATGCCGAAGCGGGCGCCGATTACACCGGAGTCGATCTTACGGAAGCGGCTGTCCAACTGGCGCGCAAGCGTTTTGAGTTGTTCGATCTTCCCGGTAAGTTTCAAACTGCGGATGCTGAAAACCTCGACTTCGATGATGAGAGTTTTGATCTCGTTTATTCGCATGGAGTTTTACATCACACGCCGGAGACCGGAAAAGCCATTCAGGAAATTCATCGAGTGCTGCATCCGGGCGGCCGCGCGGTAGTCATGCTTTACCATCGCGGCTCCTATAATTATCGCGTAAACATCTCTATCCTGCGTCGTGCGGGAGCGCACTTGTTGAAGCTGGAACCGGGGATCAAACTGGTTCACAGAATCACCGGTGAACCACTTGACTCGCTGCGAGAGCATGCAAAACTTCTGAAGACGGAAAAGGAATCTTATTTGAAGCCAGCCGAGTTTCTCAGCCAGAACACGGATGGCGCTGGCAACCCGCTGGCGCGCGTCTATTCGCGAAGAGAAGCACGAGAGCTATTCAAAAACTTCTCGAGCGTGATTGTGAAGACTTACTTTCTCAATAAGCGCTGGCTGCCAGTCATTGGCAGCATCTTGCCCCGCTCTTTGGAGTCGCGGCTGGCTGCGCGCTGGGGTTGGCATCTTTGGATTTATGCTACGAAATAGAGAAGCCGAACCCACCTACGCCGGAACTCCATTAGCGACCCGGCCCCTAATCTTTCATCCCTTCGTTGTCTCACTCCTCTCGATTGGCTGCGCCCTGCTCTACGCAGCCGGGTGACCTGGCGTTTTGGCGAGCGCAATCTCAAGAATCAACACATCTATGTCGTCCCAATCGTCGTACCTTTTGTGTCTTTTCTACTTGACCGCGCCGAGCAAATTCGTCAACCGAAGATCGCGTGGCTGCTGGTTGACTTTCTCGTCGTCGGAACTTCAATGATGAGAGTCGTCGGTAATGTTCCGTTCATCTCCGGGGACGCCGTGTTCCTGGGCTACGCGATAATGGGTCCGGTTTCGCCAGCGACGCGCATCACGGCTTTGCCGGTAATGTTGGAGGTCATTTACCTGAAGTATTTTGTCTGGCATGATCCAATAACCTCATCTACCGGCATTGTGTTGGGGACAATCGCGGCTCCAATAACGCGCCGGTTTGGGAGCAAGGGCGAAAAGGACCAGCGATCGGCAGACTGATTCACAGAGCGAAAATGAAAAACATTCTAATAACGGGTGGGGCAGGGTTCATCGGCTCACACCTGGTCGATGGTTTGCTCTCCGACGGCGACTGGCAGGTTTTCGTTGTCGATGATTTTAATGACTTCTATAATCCGGCGATCAAGCTTGCGAATGTAAGCCGCCACGAGAATAACTCCAACTATCGTTTGGTCAAGGCGGATATACGCGACCGGCCGGCGCTGCAGAGAATCTTTGATGAAAACGTGTTCGCTTGCATTGTTCATTTGGCCGCGCGCGCGGGCGTGCGGCCTTCTTTAGAAAAACCACTGCTTTACGCGGAAACGAACATCAACGGTACGATAAATCTGTTGGAGCTTGCTCGTGAGCACGGCGTCAAGCAGTTTGTGTTTGGCTCTTCTTCCTCAGTGTACGGCATCAACGCGAAGGTGCCTTTCAGCGAAGATGATCCCATCCGCCAGCCAATCTCTCCGTATGCGGCAACAAAGGCTGCGGGTGAGTTGCTCTGCCACACGTATACGCATCTCTACGGCATGCGCTGCGTCTGCTTACGCTTTTTCACCGTCTACGGACCACGCCAGCGCCCGGACCTTGCGATTCACAAGTTTGCCCGGCTGATTACCGACGGCAAACCAATTCCTGTATTCGGCGACGGAACGACGCGTCGCGATTACACCTTCATCGATGACATTATCGCCGGTGTTCGAGCCTCGATTGACTATGCCGGGAGTGAGTATGAGGTGATCAATCTGGGCGAGTCGCGCACGGTAGAGTTGCGCGAATTAATCTCGCTACTCGAGAGAGAACTGGGTGCGACGGCTAAAATAGATCATCAACCCTTGCAACCAGGCGATGTGCCGCAAACTTTTGCCGATATCGCGAAAGCCCGCCGGCTGCTTGCATACAACCCGCAGACGCAAATTGAAGAGGGTATACATCGATTTATTGAATGGTTTCGCAGACCCGACCAGACGGAAGAATGATATCCAAGCTCAGCTGTACGATTTTGATAACTATCGGCTGTTGGTTGGCGGGCACGATTCTGTACGAATACTACTGGGTTAGTTCAATTCTGCAGAACCTGGACTTGCTGTTTACGAGGGACCGCCGCTGGCGACATTAGGCTTTGTGGTTTATCGACTTCCCTACCTGCTAGTAGCTCTGGTACTAGTCATTGTCTTAGAATTGCTCATCGTTCCCGGGTCGGATCCCAAACGATCCCCAATGGTGTAATGGCAACTACAGCAAACACAGTAAACGAACCGCTACCGCGCGAGATGCAGCAGCACACCTACGCGATCATGCGCAGAGTGGAGGAACGGCATTGGTGGTTTGTCGGACGACGGCAAATCATTAATAGTTTTTTGCAACGTCTTTGTCTCGATCTGAAGACAACAGACGCGGGACAGGACGAGCCAAACTCAACGCTCAATATTCTTGACGTCGGCTGCGGCACCGGCGCCAACCTTGAGATGCTGTCGCAATTCGGCGAGGCCACGGGAGTTGATGTTTCAGCTGAAGCGTTGTCTTTTTGCCGGGAACGCGGGTTGACGAATGTGAAGCAGGGCGCGGCAGAAGCATTGCCCTACGAAGCCGATTCGTTTGATCTGGTTACGGGCCTGGATGTAGTGGAACATCTCGACGACGATCTCGCCGGTTTGAGAGAGATGCGGCGCGTCTTGCGTCGTGGTGGGCGCACGCTCTTGTTTGTGCCCGCGTTCATGTTTCTGTGGGGCGTACAGGATGATGTCAGCAATCACCGGCGCCGGTACACCTTGAAGGAACTTAAGCGAGTAGTCGGAGAGGCAGGCCTCGAGGTTGAGCGCGCGACCTATGTGAACCTAACCTTCTTCGCGCCCATACTTCTCGGTCGGCTTTTCATGCGCGCAACACGGCTGCGACCTGAGTCAGAAAACAATCTGACGGTTGGATTTCTGAATGGTGTATTGGGAAAATTTTTGGGAGCAGAGAGTATACCGCTGCATTATGTTAATTTTCCTTTTGGAGTTTCCATTATCTGTGTCGCACGAAGAACGGAGTAGGACAAACATTCCTGTCTGTCGTTGATCGGAATAGGGCGGACATGCGGGAAGGATGGATAGTTTGGATTATTAACTAATGAAAACCTACGACGAAGAAGAAATCTTAGTAAGCAATCAACAAGCTGCAGTGAGTCGCGGTGAGAAACCCGAATTGTCGGTTTTCCTTCCCGTCTACAACGAAGAACCAAACCTGTCGCCGCTGCACGCGAAGTTAGACAAAGCCCTGAAGACTCTCGGACGAACTGCTGAAATTATCTACGTTGACGATGGTTCGACCGATGGTAGTTTGAAAGTCTTGCGCGAATTGGCGCGGCACGACAGCCGTGTTCGCGTGGTTGCGTTGCGGCGCAATTATGGTCAGACCGCGGCGATGGCCGCCGGCATCGATGCCGCCTCTGGCGATGTTTTGATTCCAATGGACGCCGACATGCAAAACGATCCGGCAGACATTGCGCGGTTGCTCCAGAAACTGGACGAAGGGTATGACGTGGTTTCCGGCTGGCGCAAAAATCGGCAGGACAAGTTAGTCACGCGCAAGATTCCCTCGATGCTCGCCAATCGTTTGATTTCCTGGATCGGCGGCGTGCCGCTCCATGATTACGGCTGCTCGCTTAAGGCCTATCGGCGCGAGTCGGTGGAAGATGTGCGTCTTTATGGTGAGATGCACCGCTTCATTCCGATTTATGCATCGTGGGCCGGCGCGCGCCTTGCCGAAATTCCCGTCGAGCATCATGCGCGCACCATGGGCAAGTCAAAGTATGGCCTCTCTCGCACGCTTAAGGTAGTTTTCGATTTGATGACGATTAAGTTTATGGCGTCATATCAAACGAAGCCGCTTTATGTTTTTGGGACGGCCGGGCTGCTGACTTTTGTTGTATCTTTTGTTTCTACGCTGCTTGCACTGCTGATGAAGTTTGCCTCCTGGCCCCATCACGCGGATTTGGTGCAAACTCCATTGCCTGTGATGGCTATGGTGTCGCTGGTTTTGGGTATCCAGTTTTTCCTGATGGGACTTCTTGCCGAGATGCTCGTGCGTACATATCACGAGTCGCAGGCGAAATCGATCTATGCGGTGCGGGAACGTATTGGATTCAGAAATAATGAGTGATGATTGCAAACTCCATCCGTGAAAACCTTCGAACTGTTTTCGTACCCATTACTCATCACTGTAGCTACTTATGTGTGGAATAACCGGTTGGGCCAATCTTGATTCACGCACGCCGCCGACTGATGGCGCGCGAGAACTGTTGCACTCGATGTGCGAACGGATGGTTCATCGCGGGCCGGATTCCGAAGGGCTGATGATTTCCAGCGGTGTTGCACTGGGAATGCGCCGGCTGGCGATCATCGATTTGGTCACCGGCGAGCAGCCCACCTTCAACGAGGATAAAAGCGTCGCCGTTATCCTCAACGGCGAAATCTACAACTATCGCGAACTGCGTCAGGATCTCGAAAAACGCGGACATAGTTTTCGTAGCCAATCCGACACAGAAGTGCTGCCTCATCTCTATGAAGAACATGGGGACAAGATGGTTCAGCATCTGAATGGCATGTTTGCTTTTGCGCTGTGGGATGCGAAGCAAAAACGACTGCTGCTCGCACGCGATCGTTTTGGTGAGAAACCGCTCTACTGGGCCGTGTTTGACAGCATGCTCCTTTTTGCGTCGGAACCGAAAGTTTTGTTGGCGCATCCAGCCGTTAAGAGTTCGCTAAACGTCCAGGCGCTGCGCCGGTATCTTTCATTTGACTATGTACCTGCGCCGCTCACGATTTATCAAGGCATAAATAAACTACCAGCGGCTCACACCTTAACGCTCGATAATGGCAAGATCGAGACTCGCTCGTATTGGTGTCTGAGCTACAGAACTTATCAACCCCCTCCGACTGAAATTGAAGCAGCCACACACCTGCGGGAACTGTTGGCCGAATCGGTGCGCATGCGTCTGGTCTCAGATGTGCCTTTGGGAGTCTTACTGTCAGGTGGCGTTGATTCCTCGACAATCGCGGCCCTGGCTGTGCGGGCTTCATCCGAAGCTGTTAAGACTTTTTCGATTTCATTTGCAGAATCATCCTTTGATGAGTCGGGCTATGCGAGAGCGGTAGCGAAGTTTCTCGGCACCGATCACCATGAGGAACGTCTCAGCTCAAATCTCGCGGCCAACCTGGTTAGCGAAATCGGGTCGTGGATGGATGAGCCCTTCAGCGATCCATCGCTCGTTCCCACTTACCTTTTGTCACGTTTCACTCGCAAGCACGTGACCGTCGCTCTTGGCGGTGACGGCGGCGACGAGCTGTTTGCAGGTTATCCAATGTATCGTGGCCATCGCTGGGCGGAGAACTACGCAAAGATTCCTAAACCGTTACGCGGGCGCCTAATCGAGCCGCTGATAAGGTTGCTTCCGGTAAAGACCAAAAACCTATCGTTTGACTACAAAGCGACGCGATTCATCGCCGGAACGAAATACGATCGTGTCGCCCGCCACCACGTCTGGTTTGGTTCGTTCAGTCCGGCGGAGCAGGAAATGCTGTTAACGCCAGAAGTCATCAGCAGCAGCGACGGCGACATTTATCGCGACGCTCGAGAAATGTTGAATCAGTGTGACTCGTCCGACCTGGTGGAACAGATGCAAAGTCTGGATACGCGGCTTTACCTCGCTGAAGACATACTGACGAAAGTTGATCGCGCCAGTATGGCCGTATCGTTGGAAGTGCGCGCGCCATTCCTCGATCCAAGAGTGGCGGAGTTTGCCGCATCGTTGCCGGCAAACTACAAATTGAGAGGACACAAGACGAAATATATTTTGAAGCGTGCTATTACCGACCTCCTCCCGCCTTTTGTGGCCCGCAGAGGTAAGAAAGGTTTTGGCGTGCCGGTGGCCGAGTGGTTGAAAGGGAAGTTGCGGCCACTGGCGCGAGACCTTCTGTCGCCCGAGCGCGTGCGTAAGGCCGGCGTCTTCAACCCAGATTACGTAACAAAACTCCAGGATGAACACGAGCGTGGCGCGGCAAATCATCGTAAGCTGCTGTGGACATTACTTATGTTTGAGCTTTGGCATGAGAGCTTTATCGAAACACCGCGTCGGATTGAGACATCAGTAAGCAGCAAGCAGTAAGCAGTGAGTAGTGAACGGCGAGCGGCAGTAAGACGAGGCAGGAGCAGTTTCGGAGGTCCCGTAGGAAGGGAATGTTTATAGCCTGCGCAAGGACTTCATTAATTCCAGCTCCGTTAGTAGCGATATGTCGCTCCTAACGGAGCTTAAGTCTATGGGTGTAAACGTTTGCTGAAAACATTCGGCGCCTCCGGAGCTGGACGCTCCGCGCAATAGAAGGTTGCAGTGTCTCCCTCGATTCAATGGGCGATTCAACGATCGAACGGTCATTCAACGATCTCCTCGCGTGGTGTCGCGGGCGAGACTTTGCCGGTTACGATCCATTCGATGCGTTGAACAGCCGAGTCTTCCAGTCAACACCGTTTGTGCATTCCCGAACAGCGCGACTAATCTGGACCCAACTCTGCAAACGTTCAGCATTTAATCTGCGCCGCCTCACTCTTATTCCGCCACAAAAGAATTCAAAAGGAATGGCTCTTTTTGCGCTCGCAGCGCTCGCGAACTATCGCCGGCTGAGAACAATCGAAGCTGAATCCGAGGCGCGCAAACTTCTCGACGACTTGTGGCAAATGCGAATTGAAGGCTATAGCGGCGCCGCGTGGGGTTACAACTTCGCCTGGCAAAGCCGCAACTTCTTTGCACCGCGAGGCACTCCGATGGTTGTGCCGACCGCCTTTGCCACCCGGGCGCTAACAGAAGCCTACAAAACTTTCGTTGATGATAGGTATCTGCAAATGGCGCGCAGCAGTTGCAATTTTATTCTGAACGATCTGAAGCGTACCGTTGAGTCGGAAGAGGAAGTTTGTTTCAGCTATTCACCTTTGGACAGCACGCAGATTTTCAACGCAAGTTTGCTTGCCGGTGAAGCTTTGGCGAGTGTTGGGGCGCTCACCAAAGACACCGACCTTTGCGGTCTGGCCGTCCGCTCGGCGCGCTATGTCGCTCGGAGGCAACAAGAAGATGGCTCCTGGGCGTATGGCGCTGGAACCAGTCAGCAGTGGGTGGATAATTTTCACACGGCCTACCTGCTGGTTTCGTTATCGCGAATTGTGAAGTCTTGCAGCGACTGCGACGCTAATCTTAATCATGCACATCAACGCGGATATGAGTTCTGGCGCGAGCGGTTCTTTCTTGCAGACGGGTGGCCGAAATACTACCATGACAACCTTTATCCAGCGGACGCGCATGCAGCAGCTACCGCAATCGTTACGCTTATAGAGTTGCAGGAATTGGATTGCAGCGCGCTGCCGCTAGCCGACAGAATTGCCGCCTGGAGTATTCGAAACCTGCGCGACCGCCGGGGATTCTTTTACTACCAACGCCGGCGCTTCTTTACTGTTCAAACGCCCTATATGCGCTGGACGCAGGCCTGGATGCTTTATGCGCTGGGACGTTTGTTAGAGGAAAAGTACGAGAGACTAGATGCCGATTAGTTCAGATGTGTCGTTGGGCAAAGATGTACGGATTTTCCAGCCCGAGCTGGTGAATCTCTACGGCTGCACGATCGCCGCGGAAACAAAAATTGGGGCATTCGTTGAGATACAAAAAAACGCATCGGTGGGTGCACGCTGCAAGATCTCGTCACATACTTTTATCTGTGAAGGTGTGACGATTGAGGATGAAGTATTCGTCGGTCATGGTGTTATGTTCACCAACGATCTTTATCCGCGGGCCGTCAAGGACGACGGCACGGTGCAAACGGAAGCTGATTGGACAGTGTTCTCCACACGTGTGAAGCGGCGAGCATCAATTGGGAGTAATGCCACGATAATGGCCGGCGTCACGATTGGCGAGGCCGCATTGGTTGGAGCGGGCGCGGTTGTTACTGCCGACGTGGCGGACTATGCCATTGTCGCCGGCGTCCCGGCGCGCGTAATTGGCGACGTGAGAGAACGACTCAGCCAATCACCAAAGGCCAGGCTGGATTACGCATGATCAAAGTTGGAGTTATCGGCTATGGATACTGGGGCCCTAACCTGGTGCGGAACTTTATGGAAGTGCCGGGCTCGACAGTTGTGGCGGTTTGCGATTTGCGCAGCGAACGATTGGTCCAGTTGCGGACCCGCTATCCAACCATTAAGACGCTGAGCAATTGCTGCGAGGTGTTTGCAGATCCCGACATCGACGCCATAGTGATCGCAACGCCGGTGTCGTCGCACTTTGAATTAGGGATGGCTGCGCTGAAGGCCGACAAGCACGCGTTGATCGAGAAACCTCTCGCCGCAAACTCTGACCAGGCGCTACAGTTGATTGAAGAGGCGACCCGGCGTAAACGTGTTCTGATGGTAGATCACACCTTCGTTTACACGGGCGCGGTGCGAAAAATTCGCGAGCTAATCACCGCCAATGCCCTGGGCGACATTTACTACTATGACGCCGTGCGCGTTAATCTAGGACTCTTTCAGCATGACGTGAACGTGATCTGGGATCTCGCAATTCACGATCTTTCAATCATGGATTATGTGCTGCCGACAAAAGCGACAGCCGTGTCGGCCACCGGCATCAGCCATATTCCCGGTCAACCCGAGAACGTTGCTTACATCACGCTCTTCTTTGACAATCCACAGATTGCTCACGTTCACGTCAACTGGCTCACGCCCGTCAAAGTCAGGCACACACTTATTGGCGGCAGCGACAAAATGATCCTTTACGACGACCTGGAGCCTAGCGAGAAAGTCAAAATCTACGACAAGGGCATTACAGTTTCACAAAGCCCTGAAGCAGTTTACGAGATGCTTGTCAGCTATCGTTCCGGGGACATGTGGGCGCCGCGGCTGGACGCGACGGAAGCATTGCACACTGAAGCGCTGCACTTTATTGATTGCATTGAAAACAACAAACAGCCTGAAACTGATGGGCAGGCCGGCTTGCGATTGGTCCGGATAGTGGAAGCCGCAGAGAACTCGTTGCGCTCACGTGGACAACTAGTGGAAATTAACTGAACGAAGTACAGAACCGGATGCGGATTAGGAAGAGCCGCAGCCGGCATGGTGTTGTTGAATACCGAAGTTGACGAGAATAACTTACATGATTCCCTTGGTAGACTTAAAGAAACAGTACCAGAGCATCAAAGAAGAAATTGACAACGCAGTTGCGGAGGTGTTGCAGAGCTGTCAGTTTGTTTTGGGCCCGCAGGTTGAAAGATTTGAAGCGGATTTTGCCGCCTACTGCCAATCGCGTTTTGCCATCGGAGTGAATTCCGGCACCAGTGCGTTGCATCTTGCCATGCTGGCGGCAGGTGTCGGTCCGGGCGACGAGGTTATTACAGTTAGTTACACCTTTGTCGCAACTGTGGCAGGAATCCTATACACGGGAGCGACGCCGGTATTCGTTGACATTGATCCGCTTACCTGCAACATCGATGCGGCGAAGATCGAAGCGGCGATTACACCGCGGACAAAGGTGCTCATGCCTGTGCACCTTTACGGAAGTTGCGCCGATATGGATCCAATCATCGATATCGCGCGCAGGTTCAATTTGATCTTGATCGAAGACGCAGCGCAGGCCCACGGCGCGCAGTACAAGGGGCGGCGCGCCGGCAGCATGGGGGACCTTGCCTGTTTCAGTTTCTATCCCGGAAAAAATCTGGGCGCCTATGGCGAAGGTGGCGCCGTCATTACTAATAATGAGCGCTATGTCGATCTGATAAAGCAACTGCGCGATCAGGGTCAGAGCGAAAAGTATTCTCACGAGCGTGTTGGTTACAACTATCGCATGGAGGCGATTCAGGGGGCAGTCCTCGGCGTGAAGCTAAAGCATCTCGACGATTGGAATGCGGCACGCGGCAATCATGCTGCAACCTACCGCCGTGAGCTTGCCGAGACGGGCTTGCGTCTGCTTGAAGAGCCGCCGGGCGGCGAGTCTGTCCATCACATCTTTCCCGTGTTCACCGAACGGCGCGATGAGTTGCGCGCGCATCTCCAAAGCGCCGGCATTAGCACCGGCGTTCATTATCCTATTCCAGTCCACCTGCAGCGCGGATACCGCGAGTTGGGATACAACTCCGGCGATTTACCGCAAACGGAGCGCGTTTGCAATGAGGTGCTATCGCTTCCGATGTATCCGGAACTATCGAATGAAACGGTGATACAAATCGCGGATTCGGTGCGGCAGTTTTGCCGGCAAACGGTTGCGGTCCATTCCTAGGAATATCGTAATAGCGCCAATATCGTTGATCTGGTTTCCCGTTTTTCAGTGCCGGTTTCTTCTCAATGCGAATCTGGATCGATCTGGCAAATTCACCACACGTGCCATTCTTTCGCTCGCTCGCAAATGAGTTCATGCGACGTAATCATGAAGTTGTAGTTACAGCACGAGCATTCGCCGAAACCGTCGAACTAGCTGAAGCTGCGGGGTTTGCTCCACAGGTTATTGGCGCACACGGTGGCGGCAAGCTCTCGGGTAAAGCCGGGAATCTCGTGCAGCGTGCCCTGGCGCTCGCGCGATGGGCACGTGGTCGCAATATCGATCTGGCTCTTAGTCACAACTCATATTCGCAAATTTTAGCGGCGAGAGCTTTGTCGTTAAGGGCCGTGACGCTGATGGATTATGAGCATCAACCGGCTAACCATCTGGCCTTTCGTTTGGCATCGCGAATTATTGTTCCACGCGCGTTTCCCGAAGCGGCCCTCTCTCGCTTTGGCGCGTCTGCGGCGAAGGTAAAGCGATATGACGGCATAAAGGAAGATGTCTATCTTGCAAACTTTCAAACAGATCCCGAATTTGGAAAACAACTGAGCGCATGGGGCATTGGTGCAAAAGATGTGCTGGTGACGGTGCGTCCTCCCGCGAGCGAAGCCCTTTATCATCGCTTCGAAAATAAACTTTTTAACCAGCTACTCGGTCGCCTCTCAGCCATACCTTCAGTAAAAACTATTCTGTTGCCTCGCAACGACCGGCAGCGAACAATCTACAGCGCACGTGCCGGTATTCAGCTAATCCTGCCACCTGGTCCCCTTGATGGCGGAAACCTGATAGCGCACAGTGACCTGGTAGTAAGTGCCGGAGGCACAATGAATCGTGAGGCCGCGGCCCTCGGAATTCCCGCGGCGTCGATCTATTTGGGCGAATGGGCCGCGATTGACGAAGAGCTTGTACGGGAAGGAAGAATGCGAAGAATTTCCACGCCTGAGGATGTTAATGCGTTGCCCATCCAGAAGAAGAAGCACTCGACTGGCCGTCGCGCCGTTAATGTTGCCCGCGAAGTGTCTGATCTAATACTCGAGACGTGATCTTTTGCTATCCTAGGCAGACAGTTCTATAGAGATTTCGGCGCTAGCTGGATGAGTAATCACTGTGCGAGTGGAGCAAATCAAGAATCCGCTAGTTGAAGCGAAGATAGTGCGAGCCCCTTCCCGCGCGCCCCACTGGGTCATACCCACAATTAAAGCGGCGCTGGTGGTGACAGACTGTCTGATCGCGGCAGTGTCGTTTAGTGCTGCATTCTACCTTCGCGAAGGCGGTGCGCTATTTCAGCAAACTGGAGCCGACAAGTTTGGTTGGAGCGCGCGGTTTGCTCCCTACGGCGCGTTGCTGCTCTTTGTAATTCTCATCCGCGTGCTCGCACTCCGTTATTACGATCTGTACCGACTGCGTGGCGAGTTTTCGTTCTTCGATGATGGCCTACGAGTGTTCAAATCAACGGCCATCGGCTCATTACTCATTGTGGCGGCGGCGTTTCTGTATCGCGGTGGTTTCCACTATCGGGCATTCTCGTATGCTCGCAGCGTATTCGTCCTCGATTTTCTGATTGCACTGGGAAGCTTCTATTCATTACGGCTGCTGGTGCGGAGTGCTCAGACGTTCTTCAGGGTGCGCGGCGTGAATCTAATTCCGACTCTGGTTGTTGGACGTGGTCCAGAAGCAGCATTTTGCATCAAGGCGATGCGCGAAACGCCATCGCTCGGATATCGCGTGATAGGCGCTGTTGATAGTGGCACCCTCAACATCGGAGCACCTGAGACTTACGAAGGTGTTCCCGTTATAAGCGATCTCGCTGGATTACCTGAAGCTATTCGCGAGTCTGGTGCCAATGAAGTGATCATCGCCGACTCACATGTCGACGGAGATAAACTTTTCGACGTTATGATGCGCTGCGGCCGGCGGCGTGGGGTGGAGTTTCGCATTGCCCCGAGCCTTTTCAATTGTTTACCGAGTAAAACTGAAGTTGATCAGATTGGCGCTTTGCCGATGATCAGGCTATTTCGCGAGCCGCTCTCCGATTTCGCCCGCGGCACGAAGCGAATTTCCGATGTCGTTATCGCTTCTCTTACGCTGGCGTTGCTATCTCCCTTCTGGCTTATGATTGCTTTGCTAATAAGGTTCGACTCGAGAGGCCCAGTCTTCTACGCCCAGGAGCGCGTGGGAATGGACGGTCGCATTTTTCTTGTTTACAAATTCCGCACCATGCGCGTGGATGCTGATAGCGAAGTTCATCGGGAATACCAGCGAAAGTTTATCGCCGGACACGCCGAGGCCAATGTCGGCGACGCAAACAAGCCTGCATATAAGCTGCGTGACGATCCGCGCATCACCCGCGTCGGAGGCGTACTGCGGCGCTTGAGTCTTGATGAAGTGCCACAACTCTTCAATGTGCTTCGTGGCGATATGAGCGTCGTTGGTCCACGTCCACCAATTCCCTACGAAGTCGAAGCTTACGAGCTGCGGCATCGCAAACGTCTCGACATGAAGCCGGGACTGACAGGACTGTGGCAGGTGTCTGGAAGAAATCGTTTGCCTTTCGAAGAAATGGTGAAGCTTGATCTTTTCTATATCGAAAACTGGTCGCTGCTTTTTGATATGAAGATTATTCTGCGTACGGTGCTAGTCATGCTGCGAGGCGATGGCTACTAAAACTGAGCCGAGGGCTGCTGATTCATGAAATCACGGTGAAAGAGGAACTTCAGGAAAAAGGTCTGGTGGCGAAAGTGCTCGATAGCGCGATCGTTGCCTTCCTCTTTTTGTTTGCCGCCGCTGCCCCAAACTCAATTGCGGCGACTCAAAGCGCCTGGCTAATCGGAATGGTTCTCTGGCTGGCCCGGTTTGCAGTTCGGCCGCGGTCCAGGCTTCATAAAACGCCAATAGATTATTTCGTCCTCGGCTTCTTTATTCTCACCGGTGTTTCGTCATTCCTTTCTTATGAGCCGATGGTTTCCATTGGAAAACTGAGAGCGGCGAGTCTCTTCACAATCATCTATTTGTTTGCCGAGAATGTGCCATCACCGCGAGTGGCGCGGTTGCTTGCGCTCACGCTTATTTGTGCTTGCATGGTCAATGTCATTTATACCGCCGGCGAGCGGCTGGTGGGGCGCGCTGTAAAGGTTCATGGTGTTTCGGAGAACAGCCCTCTTTACAAAGCTGGTATTCGAGACGGCGATACTTTACTGGAAGTCGATAAACAAAAGCTGAGTGACCCACAGGAATTGGTCAATGCTCTTTTGAGGCCGGAGAAGAAGCCGGCCGCCGTGCTGACGTATCGACACGAGTTGCAACCAGTTTTCAAAATTCCTCGTGGCAGCGTTCTACCTGGCAGCAATCCGTTAGAACAACTAGGACTTCGCAGTTGGTCAAGAGGACGCGATTGGCGAGCATCAGGATTCTTTGGTCAATTTGTTACTTACGCTGAAGTTTTGCAGTTGGTAATGGCGCTTACCGTAGGGCTTTTTGTGAGCCTGTCCTTAAAACGAAGTTGGATTGGTGCGTTCTTGATTGTTGCGCTGGTTGGATTTGGTTTCGCGTTGTTATTGACTGTCACCCGCGCGTCGTGGCTCGGCTGCATAATTTCAACTCTGATCATTCTCCTGCTAGGTGTCGGTAAGCGCTCTTTAATTATCATCGGCGTCTTGGCGATTCCGCTAATAATCGCAGGCCTGGTAGTTTTGCAGCAAAAGCGCAACGTCGGCTTCATAGATCAGGCAGATCAATCAACAACCTGGCGCGAAACTGTCTGGCATGAAGGCTTCCACCTCCTGGTGAGTAAGCCCCGCCATCTGTTGCTTGGCGTCGGTATGGATTCGATTAAAGGGCACTGGCGCGAGTGGGGGCTGTTTGACGGTGGTCGGATACCATTGGGCCACATGCACTCAAATATTTTGCAGATTGCGCTGGAGCGTGGGGTACCAGCTCTAATTTTATGGCTAAGCTTCCTTTTCATTTACGCGCGAACACTCTGGCGCTCAATTCGAAGCGACGCCAGGCTAGCGTGGATGGATCGGGGAATTTTGTTAGGAGCATTGGGTGGACTGGCGGGGTTTATTACTTCCGGCCTGGTCCATTACAACTGGGGCGACTCGGAAGTAGTAATGGTCCTGTATATGATCATGGGGTTGTCACTAGCGATACATCGCATTGGCGATGCCGATCGTTTGGTTCACTGACACTAGGTTTTTCTTCAACCTCTTCGCCTCCGTGTTACTTGGAACAGCACCGTGACGCCGCGAGACCAACCTCAACCATCTATGCTCGAAACCACAGCCATGCTGTGATTTCAAGCTTCGCTTTTCGGCCCGAATCAACCCATCGGAAACGCGGCTATATAATCTCAGTCTACTGGGTGGATATAACCACGCAGGACATTAACTTGAAGGGAATAGGGTGATCCCTTCAAACCGCCGGGCGGAAAGGTACTTAGACTAATCTCCATAGCTCTGCACCTCCGCTCAAGGTGTATTTGCGAATGAGACGAGGACTTCGCTCCGTTGGCATATCTATTGCCAAATATCATCGTGCGAGCGGTTTACCAGCGATTTTCTCGCCAAAATGAACGATCTTTGAAGAGAAGCAATGCATATTGACCGGGGGCACCGTCGCGATGACTTGGGAGACTGAAGACCCGCCAACTTACGGAAGGAGCAGGCCCAGAATCGCGGTATAGAGTTCGTCAGCCAAATCGGAGATGCTGCTCGGGGCGCCGCCGGAAATATTGCCAGCGTTACAAACGGAGATGGTGCTAGGGGCACCGCCGGAGATGTTGCCGGCGAGCGTGGCTGAGGAGATCGACAGGGTCAAAAGCGATGCGCAAAAAAGTGATTTGAAGCTTTTCATTTTCAATTTCTCCTGGTAACTAGCGTCTACTGGGGAAGTTCGCTAGATGGGATTGTCACTTTTGGGATGTCAACTCTCATCTAGCGAGCCATTTTCAAGTTGTTCTGGACCTTCTATTTCAAGGCTTGTGCCAAAGCACGTTAACGCATCGAAAGCACATTAAGTAATTGAGTCGTAGATGTTTATTGGATCGGCACAGAGGTCACAACTTGACGGACATTTCTTAGAGAAATTGATTAGCTCGTATACAGGCAGGTTCAAGTACGGGTAGAAATGAGCCTAACCCCTACCATTCCCTCACTAACGCGCGATTAGGGGCCTCCTGTTACTGGAGTATGCATGTGTATACCAAGTATTCAACAGGCGAAGAGGCAGACTGAGATCTGCGACCCAGGGTAACCCAATGGCAACTGGCTAGGCCATAGACCCGACAGATGAAAAAAGAGCCAGGACGACCCGACCAAAGAGATCGAAATGCGACTTATACAAGCGAAATCGACTCAACACACCGAGTACTCACCCCTCACACTGAGTGAACAAGTACAGGCCTCTTGCAGCATCGCGCGCGAAAAACTCGAGCTCGGAGACTATGACGCCGGGTGCGCAGCACTCCAGCCGTGGTGGACAATTGGCGAGTGGCCGAAGCAAAACGGGCTCAGTCAGATTGCCGCAGCCGAATTGCTCCTGACAGCTGGAACTTTGAGCGGATGGGTCGCAAGCACGAGACATGTCGATGGCGGACAGAACTGCGCCGAGCGCCTTCTAAGTGGTGCTGTCGCCCTTTTTGACCATCTGGGAGAGACAACGAAGTCTGGAGAAGGCCGAGCCGAACTTGGTTACTGCTATTACCGTCAGGGATTGTTCGATCTTGCACGCACTACCCTGCGCTCGTCTCTATGTGACCTCACTGAAGGTGAGTCGGAACTGAAGGGAATCGTCTTAGTTCGTCTTGCCATCGTCGAACGCCACGCAAGTAGACTTCATGATGCCGTTAGCTTGCTTAATGAAGCTGGCCGTTTCATTGACTACCTAAGCCCCTGGACGAAGGGGCGATTTCATCTGGAATTTGCGACGACGCTGAAAGACCTTGGCATTGCGGAAAACCAAAGTAAATACTTCGATAGTGCGCTTGATCATTACCGGGATGCCTTTTCACACTTTGAAGGAATCGGGAACCATCGCTACACAGCAATAGTAGAGAATAATCACGGCTATCTGCTCTCAGCGCTCCAGAGATTCGATGAAGCGCAACTCCATCTCGAGCGGGCACGCAAGCTTTTCGAGGAGCTTGGCGACCAGGTGAGGCGCGCGCAGGTTGATGAGACACTGGCGCAACTCTATCTTGCCTCAGGTCGGTACGGATTAGCTCAACGTTCCGTGAGCCGCGCAGTCGAGACCATGGAGACAACCGGCGAAGACGCATTGCTGGGGGAAGCCTTGACCACGCAAGGTTTAGTACTCTGTAAGCTCGGACGTCGCCACGAGGCAAAACCCATTCTCCATCGGGCCTGTCGCGTAGCCGAGCGATGCGGCGATTACGAAGGCGCCGGAAGACCGTTGCTGATCTTAATTGAGGAGATGTGCGGACAATTAGGCGAGGACGAGCGGCAGGAAATTGGTGCCCAAGCCAGCCAGTTGCTCGCGAATTCCCAACAAGCGTCAACTTGCGAACGCCTAAGAAACTGCCTGGAGCGTATCGCCGTTGCCCACGCTGAGTATGAAGAATTACGCGAAAGGGCGACTCACGCCGAAAAGATGGCCGCTCTGGGCGAACTTTCCTTCGGTGTGGCCCACAACGTCAACAATACTCTGACCGGCATCCTGGGTCGCGCGCAGCTACTCCTTCGGACCAAGGACGCTGAAAAGATCAACTTGGGCATCGAGATGATCATAAAGAGCGCTGAAGACGGCGCTCATATCATCCGGCGCATTCAAGACTTTGCTCGCAAACAACCCAGCCGCAGGTTCCAAATGGTTGCCGTAGCTACACTGATGAAAGATGTTTGCGAAATGAGCCGTCCTCGCTGGGAATCACGGATTGATGCACCGCAGATTCGCGTGGCGCTTGTCGCCGACTGCACTGCGTCAGTAATGGGTGATGCAGTGGAGCTTCGCGAAGTGCTCGTCAACATGATTTATAACGCAATTGATGCGATGCCTTCAGGCGGTGAGATACGCATGAGCTCGCAGGAAACCAATGGACGCGTAGTCTTGATGATCGCAGACAACGGTACAGGCATGACTCCTGAAGTTAAGTCACGGCTGTTCGATCCTTTTTTTACAACGAAAGGCAAGGGCGGTACGGGAATGGGAATGGCAGTCAGCTTTGGCATCATTCGCAGGCACAACGGCTCGATTGACGTGGAAAGCGAGCCGGGCCGAGGCACCACGTTTCGTATTTCTCTACCTGTTGCCCAAAATTCTGCGGCAGATGTCGACGCGGATCCAGCAAGACCGGAAGCTGCAGGTGAAGGCAAGATCCACGTGCTTGTAGTTGACGATGAAGCTGCGGTCAGGGAGGTGCTCCGCGAAGCGCTGGAAGCAGAAGGCTGCGAAGTAGTCCTGGCCGAGAGCGGTGAGAAGGCGCTGAAGATTTATGACGCCAGCAAAGGCAGACTCGACGTGGTGTTTACCGACATCGGGATGCCTGAGATGAGCGGTTGGGAACTGGCGAGCGAAATTCGGAAACGCTCGGAAACAATACCGCTGGCGATCGTAAGCGGCTGGGCCGACGCACTTAGTTGTGATGCTCGGCAGGCAATCAAAGCGGATTGGGTGGTCTCAAAGCCTTTTGACATCGCAACAATCGCCGCCATTGCGAAGGACATTGCCGAACGAAAGAAAAATCCTAAAGCGAGCGCTGAACTGGCGAATGGAGATGTCCGCCTGCTGCTCGGAATGGTTTAGCGCTAGGCGCTGGCGCTGAGTTGATAACGTTCGAGTTTGAGGTAAAGTCCGCGTCGGGTGAGTCCAAGTTCGCGAGCGGCACGGGAAATATTACCGCTATGCTTGCGCAGGGCGTCGGCGATCATGCGGCGTTCAACATCTGCCAGGGCATCAGCCAGAGTAACGTTTTGCAAGGTGCTGGCTGGCATTGAAGCCAGGGTCGAAGCCGGCGAACTGGGCGTAGCAGGAGCGGATGTTCGCTTCAGTTCCGGAGAAAGATGATCAGGAGTGATGACCGTGGCATCGTCGGCACGCGCAACGACTCGCTGGATTTCGTTACAAAGCTGACGAACGTTGCCAGGCCAATCACTGACCATTAACAAATCAACTGCCGGTGGCGTTATTTGAATATCTCGGCGGCCAAACTTCGCGGAATAGTGATTGATGTAGTAGTTAACGATAGTAGGAATCTCCGAGCGACGCTCACGCAAGGGCGGCACACGCAACCGGATCACGTTTAGACGATAATAGAGATCCTCTCGAAAACGGCCCTGCGCCACCATATCTTCCAAGTTGGTATTTGTTGCGGCAATGATGCGGACGTCTACTTTTAGCGGACGCTGCTCACCCAGGGGTTGAATCTCGCCTTCCTGTAGAAACCGCAATAGCTTTGGCTGCAGATCGATTGGAAGGTCCCCGATTTCATCCAGAAAAAGTGTGCCCCCGGCGGCAGTGCGAATGACGCCGGCCGAATCTGTAACCGCACCAGTAAAGGCGCCGCGACGATAACCAAACAAATAACCTTCAGAAAGTTCCTTCGGAACTGCAGTGCAATTAAACGGGACGAACACTTTTGAACGACGCGTTGAGAGCGCGTGAATCGCGCGTGCCACCAGCTCCTTGCCTGTGCCCGATTCACCCGTAACTAAAACGGTCACATCTGACGACCTGATCTTGTGAACCTCTTCCACGAGTTTAGTCATTGCCGGGCTTGAATGAATGAAGCCGGGCATCAGACTCGTACCGGCAAGTTCGGTAGGCTGTTGAACGCGCGAACCCTTATGAGATCCAGCCCTGAGAGCACAAACATCCATACCGAGTTCGGCCACACGCATTAACGGCTCCAACGAAAGTCCGCCGGGAAGATTCGCACGGCTGCGTGGGGATAAGTAAAGGGTAGCTTGGGGCGCGTAGGATGAGCGAAGTTGGAAGATTGCCGCATCGTTCTTCTTTGCGTAAGCAATTTGGGATTCCTCATCGATTAACTGATCCAGGTTCTCGGCAATCTTTGCGCTTTCAGCTGGTGTGCAGCCGTGCGATATCACGACCCGCCGCCGGTTGTGTTCACCCGGCTCAGTGATTACCACAGCTTTGGCGCTAGTCTCCTGACGCATGATGGCTGCGAGCTCACGTAACAAGAGCTCTCGGGAAGTTACTGCCTCCGCGAGCCTGAGCGTCAGTAATTGAGGTAAGGCTGACTGTTCCTCGTTTCTTTCGGGAGCAGTGCGGTCGAGATTGGCGAGGGCCGCTTCAGCTCGCTTTTGATCCAGCTTTGCGCCAAGCTCACGAAAGGCGTTTACAGCGCGCGAAAGATGTTCAATCGCCCGATTGGGCTGGCTCGAAGCGTACGCACGACCGAGTTCGGCGTGAGCACGGGCGGCACGATAACGATCACCGAGCATGTCAAAAATTGAGACGCTGCTCCCGAAGTGCTGTGCCGCAGAGGACGAATCCGATTGAACCATAGCGAGCATGCCGAAAAGCCGGTGCAACTCTCCTGCAAAGCTGAGGTCGGTAGTAGATTCGGCCGTTTCGCCGCTCAAACTCTCTAACTGCGCGCTGCATTTATCGAGGTCGCCGTTGCGAAGATGTGTTTCCGCTAGAATCAAGCGAGACTCGGATATGGCTTGGCGGTCGCCAATACTTTCGGCAAGACTAAGGGCTTCGTTTCCCTTTGCGAGCACCTTGGCGTGGTCCTCCATGGCCAGGTAACAGCGAGCGAGGGTTCTGAGTGCCTGGCATTCATACCACTTATTACCGTCGTCCTTAGCGAGCGCTACGGCGCGCACCAGGTAATCCTTAGCTTCGTCAAGCTCACCGCGCAACATGAGTAACTCGCCGAGCGAGTCGAGAATCATTGGAGATTTTCCGCTTCGCACATCCCCTTCTGAAGCCAGTGCCAAAGCACGCTCCAGAGCTTCCTGTGCTCTGACCCATTGACCAATCAGGATTAGATTAATACCGAGATTGTTATAGCCGTTTGCCGCGCTTCCCTTATGGTCAGTACGCTCGTAGTAGGCAATTGCCTTCTCAAGGTAACGAATGCCTTCCTGCGGCCGTTTTAGAAACCAGCACGCCCCCGCCATGTTGGAGTAGATTCTTCCCAGCGTGTAACTTGCTGGATGATCGCCGATAAGTTTTAGAGCTTGCGCGAGATTTTCGAGACTTGCTTCGTAGTCGCCTTCCTGCAAATCCGCCAGAGCAATCCCAAAGTAGGCCTCGGCAAGACCACGCCATTCGCCGGTTTGCCGGAAAAGCTCCAAGGCTCTCTGCGCGTAGTCGCGAGCAATCGGGTATTCGGAGATACTGCGATAGACGCGCGCCAGCGCCGCATAGACAGGTCCGTTATTTTGTTCAGGATCGCGTTCAGGATCGCTTTCAGAGAACTCGCTTAACGCGCCTTTAAGAATTGAAATCGCTTTGGGATGATCGCCGTTGTAGTTATATGCGAGACCAATTTGAACCTTGAGTGACTGGACGGCTTGCTGGTCGAGTTTATCTCGTGACTCAGGGGATTCGTACATCGCCACTGCGGCGAGCGAGTCGCGATATTGTCCCTGCATTTCAAGCGCGGTGGACAAAGCACAGCGGGCAAGGGCGAGGATCGAAGGGTTATTTTTGGTAGCGGAGATAAGTAACCCTATCCGGGACTTGGCCTCCGCGGATAGGCCTTGATCGAGTAGCGAGCGAACTTCATCTAATTCTTCCAGCAGACTCTGGTTTGAGGGCTGCCGCGAACGTGAGCGCAGCCGTACCCGCGCATCGGCAAGGTCCACTACACCTTCTCCGCCTGAGGATTCTTTCGGGGATGAGTTACCAGTCCCCGAGCCTTCTTTCTTAGCCATGTAATCTCTTAGAAACGGTCAATTCAGTCCGTTTTTCATCGCGAACTCTGTTGAAGCGGGCGGAAGGTTGGGTGCGTCGGCAATCTCCCACAAAGCCGCGCATCTAATTAAGCAACAAACGGCCTAGAATCTAACACACGGAGCAAAAGGCGTCCACCATGCATTTCCTTCACTTTGGCTTCGGAAAGGCGAGTATTGCATCGCTAACCGGACGTTCACCGGATTGATCAGAAGGTCTATTCACAACCTTATTATGAAGCACCATGGTAGTTGAGCCGCCGCCATCGAGATTCATTGCCTCAACTGCACCAAACTCAAGCAGCAGCTCGGCCAGCATCTCCAGGGTCATCCCTGCACTGACTCCTGGTTGACGCCCGTCCACTGTAACCAGCAAAAGCCTTCCTGATTTCAACTTCGCAATCGCGGTTCGCGGATGTCGATCGGTGGCAAAGCTCGGCGCCATCTTTTCTTGCTTATCGGTAATCTCAATTTTGCCGGCCTTAATGAGTTGAGGGCCGCCGCCGAGCATGCTGTCAGCGCGCATCCAATCATTATCAAGACTGGGTTTGATAGAGTCTAGCCGCCAGGTGAAGTTTACTCTGTCACCTTTGCGGACGTGAGTCTTCACCCATTCGCGGGCGCTGCCGACAGCAGAAATAACGTAACCATCGTCAGGAATTTCACTGCTGCCTTTGAGATCCCTGACGACGGTGACACTGTTTCTTCGCACAACTACTTCAATTCCATTAGGACTAGTTAGCGTGGTGCGATGAAATCCGGACGTGAAAACGATCAACTCATCAGGCGAAAGAGGCCGGTTCAAGCCTTGTACGGAATGTTTCATTGAGCCTGCCGAAATCTCTCCAGCGAATCTCAAATGACCAAAGATAACTTCGGTTTTGTCTCCAGTGTGGATTAGGCCAAACTCTGCCCGCTCGTTGTGCGGTTCACTGATTAACATGTGATTAAGAACCAACAACCCTATTGACTCACCTCGATAAGTTCCAGCAGTCCTAAAGTATCCGCCGTTTGTGGCCGCAGGCGCGCCATATCGGGCCGCCAGCGAACTGACAGTTTCCAGACCCACACCCTCATCGAGTGCGTGCACGATCTTCAACGTCGCGCGTTTGAGGTCTACCCGGAGGACGTTTATCAACCAGGGCCCAGTCAGCTCATCTTTGGAGGCCTGTCCGCTCGTCGTTTGCCCATACTCGATCCCAGACTCGACTTCTTGCAACTTGAGGGACTCGGTGAACCGAAGTCTCCTGGACGCTTGACCCTGAACAGTCCTCGCCGGAGCTTGCCAGACGCCCAAATTCGATAGAACGATCAGGAACGAGAAGGTAAGCAGGAAGGAGTTTCGGAGCCTGGTTTCCTGCAATCGGTATTTTGTTTTCAAGGATCACTCTCCATGGAGTAATTTCGCGCGATATAGAATCTAATCCGCGAGCCTGAACTGACGTTGAAGGCGAGGCAGGTCGATAAACCAAGCAAAAAGGCACAGAACTGCATGCTTAGTGCTTACCTTGACACTCTTTTAGGCTGGCCGCTATCATCTTCGTTTCCGTCGCCGGCAGGAAACTTCGCTTAGGCCACTATGTTTGAGTCCTTATCTGACAAGCTAAAACGGACTCTTAAAAACCTGCGCGGCGAGGGCGTGCTGACACAGGAGCACGTTGATGCTGCGCTACGCGAGATTCGTCTAGCCCTGCTCGAAGCCGACGTCAACTATAAAGTCGCCAAAGACTTTATCGTCTCTGTCAAGGAAAAGGCTGAGGGGCAGCAGGTTTGGCAGGAGCTCAAGCCTTCGGAGCAAGTCGTCAAGATAGTTTATGACGAACTGGTCGATTTGCTGGGGGGCCAATCCTCTCGCCTGGTTTTTACCAAGCAGATTCCCAACGTCGTCATGATTGTCGGCCTGCAAGGCTCGGGCAAGACGACTTCGACCGGCAAGATTGCCCGATGGCTGGCAACAAATCAGGATCGCAAGCCGCTGTTGGTTTCCGTTGACGTCTACCGGCCCGCAGCCCGGGAACAGCTCAGGGTCATCGCGAAGGCGACTGGCCAACAGATCTTTGAACAGAGCGAAACGAACGACCCGCTTACGCTCGTGCAAGAAGCTTTCAAGCATGCGCAACAGACGGGCTTCGATACTTTGCTTATTGATACTGCCGGGCGCCTCCACATTGACGAAGAGCTGATGGATGAGCTTGCCAATATCAAGAAAGAAACGCACCCGGTTGAAATCCTCTTTGTTGCAGATGCAATGACTGGGCAGGACGCGGTTCGTTCAGCCGAAGAGTTTCACCGCCGAATTGGCATCACAGGAGTGGTGCTCACTAAGATGGACGGCGATGCGCGTGGGGGCGCGGCGCTTTCCATCAAACAGGTTACTGGTCAGCCGGTAAAGTTTGTGGGTGTCGGCGAGAAGTATGATGCGCTCGAGCCTTTTTATCCTGACCGCGTGGCCCAGCGTATCCTGGGAATGGGCGATGTCCTGTCGCTCATCGAAGAGGTCCAGTCAAAAGTCGATCAGTCTGAAGCTGAGGAACAGTTAAAGAAGCTTCAGAAAAACGAATTCACGCTCGACGATTTTCGCTCGCAGCTTCGCCAGGTCAAGAAACTCGGTTCTTTCTCAAAGATAATGAAGCTTCTACCCGATCAGCTTCTCGGCGGCATAGGCATGCCGCAAATGGATGAAGAGCAAACGAAGCAGATGGAGAAGGAACTCAAGCGCACAGAGTCGATCATTGATTCGATGACGCGCGAGGAGCGGATCGACCACAGGATTCTGAATGCCAATCGGCGACGCAGAATAGCGCGTGGGTCGGGAACAAACGTCGCTGAAGTAAACAAGCTCATCAAACAATACACCGAGATGCGGCAAATGATGAGGCAGCTCTCGAGTTCCGGTATGTTTGGTGGTAGTGGGCTAAAAGGGAAGATGATGAGGCGCATGGCGGGCATCCCTGATATGGCCGGATTTGCTGGAGCTGGTGGTGATGGCGACGAGATACCGTTGTTCCCATCGATGGCGCCATCGGCTGGACCATCAAGAAAAAAGCTTAAAAAGAAACGTAAAAAGAAAAGAAGATAACTGGAAATAGCGAGTGATGAGGTAAGCAAAAAGCCGCCATCACCCAAAACAGTTTTTGAGGAAATTGGTTAGCAGAACTGGAGGTAAGGATTTGTTAGCAATCAAACTGATGCGCACTGGCGCGAAGAAGCGACCTTCATATCGAATTATCGTGAAGGAGAAACAATCAAAGCGCGATGGTGCTTATCTCGAAAACCTGGGCACCTATAATCCAACGGGGGATCCAGCTGAGATTAAGCTGGACATGGACCGCGTTCGCTACTGGATGGAAAAAGGCGCGCAGCCGACTGAGACCGTCGGCAGACTGATCAAGGCCAGCGGTAAACAACAGGCAACTGTTCAGCCTGAAGCCTAAGCGCTCGCCGTTCGCGTCAAAAAGAGAGAAACAATGCGAGAAGCTGTCGAGATGGTTATTAAGTCACTGGTTGACGATGTTGACGCGGTCGATGTGCGCGAGGTGGATCATAAGGGAGCGACGCTTATTGAAGTGCGCGTAGCACCTGGCGATATGGGCAAGGTGATAGGCCGGCAGGGAAGAACCATTCGAGCGTTGCGCTCCCTGGCCCAGGCGGTGAGCTTGAAGAGGAAACATCGCTTCATGCTCGAAATTGTGGAATGAGTCTGTCGAGCGAGAAAAATCGAGGCGACTTAATCTTCGTTGCCCGCGCAGTCAGGCCGAGGGGCCTCAAGGGTGAGTTGGTCGCCGATTTGCTGACGGATTTTCCTGAACGATTCGAACATGTTTCTGAGTTGACAGGTGTGGGTTCGGGCGGAGAGCGGAAACAGCTGGAACTCGAAGCGTATTGGTTTCAAAATGATCGAATGGTGCTGAAGTTTGCGGGTTACGACACCATCGATGCGGCAAAAGCTCTCGTAGGATATGAATTCGGTCTTCCGGAAGCGGAACGCGTTCAGCTTTCTGAAGGGGAGTTTTATGATTGGGAACTCGAGGGATGTTCGATTGAAAACAAATCCGGTTCTGTTATTGGCAAAGTCCGCGAGGTAATGAGAACGGGTGGTGTCGAATTACTAGTTGCCGAAGCTGAGCCGGGGAGAGAAATCCTAATACCCTTGGCTCAATCGATCGTTGTTGAAATTGATATTTTGCGCAAGAAGATATTAATCGATCCGCCTGAGGGCCTATTGGATTTATAGATGTCTTTGAAATTGCACTGTGCTGCACTGCGATATCATTACCATTTTCCCGGAGTTTTTTCGCGAAGCGTTTGACTACGGGATTATTCGCAGGGCCCGGGCAGCCGGGTTGGTGGAAACGAAGGCGCATGATCTGCGCCGATGGACGAGCGACAAGCATCACGTTGTTGACGATCGCCCGTTCGGGGGTGGTGAGGGCATGGTATTAAAGCCCGAACCGATCTTTGCGGCCGTCGGAGAGCTAACTGGGTACAGTAGACGCGAGGATTACGCTTCGCATACGCGCGTGGTCCTTTTGTCACCCCAGGGCCGGGTCTTTACACAAGACCTTGCGCAGGATCTTTCACGAAACGTCTCGCAGATCGTTTTGATTTGCGGTCGTTATGAAGGCGTTGACGAACGAGTGAGTGAAGCCCTGGTAACCGATGAAATTTCGATCGGCGATTATGTTTTGTCAGGTGGCGAGCCGGCCGCAGTCGTCATGATCGACGCAGTTGTCCGGTTGTTACCAGGAGCGCTGGGAAATGAAACCTCGAAACTGAACGAGTCGTTTTCCGAGGGACTGCTGGATCACCCGCACTATACGCGGCCAACTGAGTTTTTAGGATTGAGGGTCCCGGATGTCCTGTTGACGGGCAACCATGGGGAGATCGCGCGCTGGCGTCGGGAAGCAGCGCTGAAAAAGACACAACGGAATCGTCCGGATCTTTTGAAATAGTATTTCTGGAGTTTGGCTGGCGACCGCAAGCTGGAACTCAAATCGAATCTAGCTGGAGTAATGAAATGAACCGATTAGATAATATTGAAGAAACTCAACTGCGCAAGAATATTCCTGATTTTCAGTCGGGCGATACCGTGCGCGTACACGTGCGCATTAAGGAATCTGAGACGAAGGAACGTTTGCAGGCGTTTGAAGGTGTAGTAATTGCCCGCAAACACGGTGGCGCGCGCGAGACAATCACGGTACGCAAGACGAGCTTTGGTGTCGGAGTTGAGCGGATCTTTCCGCTTCATGCAACCATTGTTGACCATATCGATTTAGTTAAGAGAGGTCGGGTGCGGCGAGCAAAGCTCTACTACCTGCGTGGGTTGCGCGGTAAAGCAGCGCGCATTCGCGAGCGTGACACACGAGGTCAACAGAGTGGTGATTCACAGGCCTCGGCGGCAGGTAAGAAATAGCTGGAGGGGCGGTGTTCTTCCTGGAACGCCGCCGATCCATACCTCCCTGTGGACGGCGTACTGAAAGTTCTGAACCCAATCTTCTTCTGCTAAGCCTGATGCTACGAACAACATCCGCGCGCGATCATCTTGTCTCTTGAGCTAAGGAGCCGCAGGCTACTTGCGAATCGCAATTGACGCCCACTCTGTTGGGACTGGACTTGGTGGCAATGAGACCTACGCGACGAATCTCATTGATGCGCTCGCCGAGATCGATTCCGTCAATCGTTATACGATCTATGTTACCAGGCCGGAAGCGCTGGAACGCTTCAGCAATAGGAGGCCAAATTTTTTCGTTCGTGCCACCTTGCCCCACACGCCTCTGATCCGAATTCCACTGACTCTCAGCGCTGAGCTCAGAAGAAACCCGGTAGATGTGCTCCACGTTCAGTTTACTGCTCCTCCTTTTTCACCTTGTCCCGTCGTAGTAAGTATTCACGACCTCTCCTTCGAACATCTTCCGCAAACTTTCAAATGGCGCAGTCGCAAGCAGCTCCGAATGACCGTGCGCCGCTCCGCGCGAGAGGCGGCGCATGTAATAGCACTTTCGGAATACGCGCGAAGTGACATTATCGCCAGTTACCGCCTTAGCCCCGAAAAAGTAAGTGTTATTCCTTTGGCTGCTCCGGCTCATTTCCGGCCGGTCCAGGACGAAGAAGTTCAACGCGTTAGACAAACTTATGGCATAGAAGGCGACTATATTTTGTCGGTTGGCGCGATTCAGCCGCGCAAGAATTTGAGCCGTCTGGTCGCGGCTTATTCGCGCTTGCGCTGGGCCAGACCAGAGGTTAAGCTGCCTAAACTTGTGCTCGTGGGAAAATGCGCCTGGCTGTACGATGAAACGCTCCGCACTATCAAGGAACTGGAAGTTAGTAACTCTGTAATTCTGACCGGGTATGTGCCGCAAGCCGACTTGCCGGCACTGTATTCAGGGGCGCTCTGTTTGGTTTATCCATCATATTTCGAAGGATTTGGCTTGCCACCCTTGGAGGCCATGAAGTGTGGCGCGCCGGTAATCGTGGGTAACAAAACCAGTCTGCCCGAAGTAGTAGGAGATGCGGCTTTACTGGTGGATCCCTTTAATGTTGATGACCTGGCTTGCGCAATTCAGCGAGTGATAACTGATTCAAACTTGCAGGCCCAGCTTCGCGTCAAAGGCTTGGAACGTGCGAAGCTCTTCAACTGGGAAGAGACCGCACGTCAAACTCTCTCGGTTTACAAAAGAGCCGCCGGGGTGGATTAGTCACGCCTGGTGGCATGAGTCCAGTTACGTAGAACCGCTTTAATCGATTTTTCAGGCTTATGCGCATCGTTATTCTCGGAACGCGTGGCATTCCCGCCAGCTACGGCGGATTCGAAACTTTCGCTGAACATCTGTCCACCAGACTTGTCGCGCGCGGGCATGAAGTCACAGTATATGGCCGAGCACACTACGTTTCGCCACGGCAGTTGGAGTATCACGGGGTGCGGTTGAAAGTGCTCCCCACAATCCGGCACAAGTATTTTGACACTGTCGTTCATGCGTTTCTTTCAGCAGTCGATGCAGTTTCTTCCCGGTTTGATGCGGCGCTAATCTGTAATGCAGCGAACTCCCCTTTCGCTCCGATTCTTAGACTCACGGGCACGCCCGTAGCCATCAACGTAGACGGCCTCGAACACAAACGAAAGAAATGGGGGTGGTTGGGAAGGCGCTATTACCTCGCGGCCGAGCGGTTGGCGACTATTCTTCCCAATGTCATGGTAACGGACGCGCAGGTTATCCACGATTATTATGTTGCCCGTTACAACGCAAAATCCGAAATGATCGCCTATGGTTCGGAAGTTGAACGGCGTCCGGATCGGGCCTCCGTGCGGCGGTGGCGCGCAGAGCCGAATCGGTATGTGCTTTACGTCTCGCGGCTTGAACCAGAAAATAATGCGCAACTTGTAATCGAGGCTTTCAAGAAGGTGCGAACCGCATATCGTTTATTGATAGTTGGCGATGCGCCCTATGCACACGATTACATTAGTGATTTAAAGGCGCGCGCGCGCGGCGACAAACGGATTGTTTTTACGGGATTTGTCTTTGGGCAGGACTACCGTGCTCTGCAACAGAACGCTTATTGTTACGTCCATGCAACTGAAGTGGGAGGAACACATCCAGCGCTTTTGGAAGCAATGGGTTATGGCAACTGCGTTTTGACCCTGGCCACTCCGGAGAATATTGAGGCCGTCGGGGATGCTGGAATACCTTATGCCGACGAGTTGGACCTCGCTGAAAAGCTCCAACGGGTTTTGCGAGACGGCTCGTTAGTGCAGAGTTATCGCAATCGAGCCCAGATTAGAGTTCAGCGATACTACGATTGGGACCGGGTGGTGGATCAGTACGAAAAACTGTTTGCTGAGATGACCGGTCAGACGGGAGACATAATCTCTTCAAAGTTGGATACTGGAGCGGAGCTTCGGAAAGAGGCGGCGTTCTTGCGGAAGTAGCTCATTTAACCTATGTAAAAAGAGAGGCGCCCCGCTAATCAATTAAGATTGGCGGGGCAAACTTTCCGGTAGGTTCGGGTAAAAACGGGCGGTGGCAAAGAACTGAGAATCGCCGCTTAGGTCGATTCCGATGAACCAGGCAGTGCGTTTTGCGGGTGAGATAAAGCCTCGCGGTGTCGATTAAAAATAAAAAACCGCGTCCCCTCTTATGGCACCTTTCAATGAAACTGCTTGTTCAGTGTGTGAAATTATACCGAATATTTGTGACGTGTCAAGCACAATGTTAACCATTTCGCAAAACTTCTGCAACATTCTCCGCTTGCGTAAACGTCGGGCTAATTGGAGTGGGGTCTTATTCACCTGTTCGGGTCTGGGAGAGACGCTCCGCCTGGCGGCGCGCGGCCTCAGAAACATTCCTGTTTAGCGTGAGATTCTTGAGGTCCTTGGTACGAATACGAGGCAGTGTGGAGATCACGGTGGGCAGGGGAGTCCGAGGGTTACGAACCAGGTTATGAATGATGGGATACGAACGGGCCCAGTTGCGATTCAACGCGATTAGGCGCAATACGTCATCCGAGACTGTCCTCATCGCGGCAATGTTCTCCACTTCCTGATCGGTAACCCTGGGATTTTTGATCACGGCCGTGGCTACTATCCTATTTGAATCTCGAATCAATATGCTGCGAGCCTCGCGGTCGCCCTTCATGGCCAACTTCATGCGGTCCTTCGCATTCAGGAACATGATGCGTCGAATCAAAGTCACATGCTCGGCCGGCACTTCGCCTAATTCAATTCGCTCATTATCGACTACCCGCTTGAAGTTGGCAGCGTGTTCCTCGAGCGTCTCCCCTTTCAATTCCTCATAACGTTCTGAGGGGAGCCAGGAGGTATCCAGATCAGCATCGGAGACTTCAATGTGTTCGGCCAGCAGCCAGGCATCTTCGACGCTCAATCCTTGTGTCAGCTCAGCAGCCTCAAAAAATTCAGCGGCGGCAGTCTTGCCTCTTGTGCGAAGCTCCTGAACAATTTGCTGTGCGCCTCTTTCCTTTTCAAAAAATTCCCGTTTCGTTTCTCGTGCGCGTCGTTCCGCCTCCTGAGTACGATCTGAATTTCCGAGAATCGCCTCGATGATTGTCGGAAATCGTACGAGTCGCTGTTGGTTAACTGCGATTAATTCCAGCAGCGCGCCATCGGATGTCGACGAAGCCAAATTGGCCACAGCTTGATCGGATGTTTTCTGGTTGAGGATCACGGCTTCGTAGATCTGCCGAGTGGCTTTGGAAAGAGTTGCCAAATAATCGAGTACAGCAGGCGCCGATTCCTCGCTCCTGGCGGCGCTCAGCAAATCTTCCGGATCCTGAGATGCGAGCGTAGCGTTTGCCGCTTCGGCAATTTCCGCATCTTCCGACGTTCGCAGTGCAACCAGGACTTCGAGCAAATCCGACTGCGGCAGCGGCAACATTCCGCTAGCGGCTGCAAGCCTTGCCTGATGTGGAGCGGTACCGCCGATGATGGCCCGAACGGCCGAATTCGTTGATGTCGTAGTAGTCATTCGAAAAGCTCGCACGCCGTTTGCGATCTCAGGATTCAAACGGAGCGGTGGGAGTTTACTTCAAGTAACCTGAAATCACTTAGCCTTCAGTAAAGATTGAAATTGTATTCGAGCTGAATAAACACTGAGACCAGTCGACCATCCAGGGGGGCAGGAATGAACTTAATTTTTCGCGCGACTATGATTGAGGCTTCAGTCGGATAAAGTTCTAATACCATGCTGGCGTTCTTCGGCTTTGGCGAAAGGCGTTGCCGTCGTTTGAGCAGATGCAATTGTCGCGGTTGCAGAGTGCGGCGTTCTTGAAGAAGCAACAGACTGAGAAAAAAGCACTAGTCGCCGCTCGAGGTTTCACCATACTCGAACTTCCTAAACTTTCACGACGTTCAAGCTACACCGCTCCATGACATTTCTTATACTTTTTGCCTGAGCCACAGGGGCAGGGCTCATTGCGACCAACTTTCGGCTGATCACGAACCACGGTTTTGACCTTTCCGGCTTCTTCGCCGGCGGCTGCCGCGCCCTGGTTTGGCCCGGTGAAAGTCATTTGCGTCGAACGACGCGGCAAGCGACGTTGACGAAGAGTCTCGGGAGGTTCCTCGGTAACTACCTGGAGATTGAACAGCGATCTAATCGTGCTCGTATCGATGCGATCCAGCATCTCCTGAAACATGTCGAAGCTCTGCTTCTTGTATTCGACCAGCGGATCCTTTTGACCATAGCCGACCAGGCCAATTCCCTGCTTAAGGTGATCAAGCGACAGCAGGTGGTCCTTCCACTGCGCGTCGATGATGTTCAGCATGATGATGCGTTCGTAGGTGCGCATCGCTTCGGGACCGATCTGATGTTCCTTCTCGGCATAGTTGACCTTGAGTTTTTCCCAGATCGCATCCGTTACTTCAGCAGAATTAAGATTCGGAACATCGATGCCTTCCGCGTCCGCGTCAAAATCGTAAATGGTCTTGATTTGAATCTTGTAGTTTTCGATATCCCAATCGTCGGGCGAAACGTCAGGATTCAAATACTGTTTGGTCAAATCGGAGAGCAGGTCATAAGCAACTCCGGCTTGAGGAGGATCCCCCATCAGGTATTCACGCTGATCCGGTTCTTCCATCAACTGACGACGCAAACCATAAATCGTTTCGCGCTGCTTGTTCATTACATCGTCATACTCGAGCAGGTGTTTGCGCGATTCGAAGTTTCGTCCTTCCACTGACTTCTGCGCCGACTCAATGCGCTTGGAAACCATCTTCGACTCGATGGCGACACCCTCTTCCATTCCCAGCCGCTGCATCAAGGCCTTGACTTTGTCGCCGGCAAAGATACGCATCAGGTCGTCTTCGAGCGACAGGAAAAAACGCGAGGAACCAGGATCGCCCTGGCGTCCCGCACGCCCGCGAAGCTGATTGTCGATGCGCCGTGATTCGTGGCGCTCTGTACCGAGGATATGAAGTCCACCGATTCCTACTACCTCGTTGTGTTCATCCTCGACGATGCGTTTGGCGCGGTTGAAGGCTTGTGACCACTGCTCCTCCGTCGCCTCGTCAGGGTCAACCTCTTCCTTCTTCAGAAACTCACGGGCCATAAAATCCGGATTGCCGCCAAGCAGAATGTCGGTGCCGCGACCGGCCATGTTGGTAGCTATCGTGACAGCGCCCTTGCGTCCTGCCTGGGCGACGATCTCGGCTTCGCGTTCGTGATACTTCGCGTTTAGAACGTTGTGGGGCACGGCCTCGCGTTGCAGCCTGCGCGCAATTAGTTCCGAGTTTTCAACAGACACTGTACCTACCAGCGCCGGTTGGCCGCGCTCATGGCAATCCTTGATCTCCTCAATCACGGCGTTCCACTTCTCGGGCAGCGTACGGTAGATCACGTCCGAATAATCACTGCGAATCATGGGCATGTGGGTGGGAATAACGATTACGTCCAGCTTATAAGTCGTCTGAAACTCCGCCGCTTCAGTTTCCGCCGTACCAGTCATGCCGGAAAGTTTCTCGTAAAGACGGAAATAGTTTTGCAGCGTGATCGTCGCAAGGGTTTGATTTTCCTTCTCAATCTTTACGCCCTCTTTTGCTTCGACAGCCTGGTGCAACCCATCCGACCAGCGCCGACCTTTCATGAGTCGTCCGGTGAAGTCGTCGACGATTATGACTTCGCCATCCTGAACTACGTATTGATGATCCAGTCTGTAGAGGGTGTGTGCTTTCAACGCCTGCTCCACACAATGGAGCAATTCCATGTTTGCGGGATCGTAGAGATTTCCCACGGCCAGGAGTCGTTCCGCTTTATCGACGCCTTCTTCGGTTAGTACGGCGGTATGTTGTTTTTCGTCAACCACGTAATCGCCGGTTTTCTGTCCATCGACCTCTTCGCCCTTTTTGAGCTGCGGAATAATGGCGTCAGCTTTGTAATACTTGTCGGTCGCCTCATCTGATGGACCGGAGATTATCAGCGGCGTGCGCGCCTCATCGATCAGAATAGAATCTACCTCGTCGACGATCGCGAAATAATGGCCACGCTGAACGCACGTCGCGAGGTCAAACTTCATATTGTCGCGCAGATAATCGAAGCCAAATTCGTTGTTAGTGCCGTAGGTGATGTCGGCGGCGTAAGCTGCCTGCCGCTCGAAGTCGTCCATGTCGTTTTGGATACAACCAACTTCGAGACCCAGGAAACGGTGAATCTGCCCCATCCACTCCGCGTCGCGCGAGGCGAGGTAATCATTCACCGTAACGACATGGACTCCGCCGCGTCCGGTGAGGGCATTGAGGTACGCCGGAAGCGTGGCGACGAGCGTCTTTCCTTCGCCCGTCCGCATCTCCGCGATCTTTCCCTGGTGCAAGACAATTCCGCCAATCAACTGCACGTCAAAATGGCGCATGCCGGTGGTACGCACGCTTGCTTCTCTGACGATCGCAAAAGCCTCTGGCAGGATCTCATCGAGCGTTTCTCGTTCGCGGCGTTTGCGCTCATCCACATCGGTCACCCCGGCGACAGCGAGCTGCAACTGCTCCTTGAACTCTGCCGTGCGGGCGCGCAGTTGGTCGTTAGAGAGCTTCTTTATAGCCGGTTCAAGTTCATTGATCTGCTCAACAATAGGCTGGACCGATTTCAGGTAACGCTGGTTGCTGCTACCGAATACTTTGGTTAGTAGTTGATCGAAACCCATATTTTTTCTTTAAACCAATTGCGAAAAACCGCGCCTTTTCTTTAGCTTTTTATACGTTCTCTGATTTTAGTTGAGCGTCAGGAAGGTATCAAGTCGGCTCTTCAATCGCTGCTAGCTTGGCTTGTCTGGCGTGAGTTGCCTCTTGATCAGATCGACCACCGCCTGCCGCGGCATCGCAAAATTAAAAACGATTTTCTTGCCCACGGGTTCGGCGCTAGTGTTTCTCAGCAGCGCTTCTTCGTCTTTTCCAGCGCGCGACTGTGCGCCAATGGACAACGCGGCATTGAACCCCTTCGCAAGCACCCGAGCGCTATCAACCGAAGATGCTTCCGATTCTACTGTGGCCAGTACTTCGGTTTCGCCTTGCTTGATGGTGAACACTACTCTCGATCCAGGATTATCCTTGTCGACGGGTTTTAGATAGATCAGGAAGCCACTATCGTTGAGCGCGGAAACCATGCGACCGAATAGATCCACCAGGTTCGGATCACCTGCCTTCTTCGTAAACTTGGCATTCTTCAACTTGCCGTTCTCATCGAGTTCAGCTTCGATAACTATCTCGAACGGCTTATTCAGATCGAGCTTTCCCTGGTTCTTCAAGTCGAGGGCATAAGTTGCGAAATCTTTCATCGCCTTTTTATTGATTTCGTTTTCTTTCGGCAGATCGAGATTGTTTTGGGCCGCTGTTTTATCGAGTTCTGTCTGGGCTTCGTCTGCCGTCATCTTCTCAGCAGTCTTCTTGTCGTCGGTCGCGCCGGGACTCTGCGCCGGGTTGGGACTAATCTTCGCTTGCGCCGCAGCCTGCGATGGCGAAGCAGCCGTGAGAGGGCTCGGCGTAGGTGTGGCGCTCGGCGACGGGCTGGGAGAAGGCGAAGGCGCGACCTCAGGTTGAACCGCTACGGGTGGCTGAGCCTGCGCAATGAACGAAGGACCAGGTGGAGGAAGAGGAGTCAACGCACCCAATTGAGTTTCAAGGGCGAAATAACCTTCCGGGTAGTGAAACTTTTCGCTCGCCAGTTCGACCCACTTGACGTCATCGGCAATTTCAGTTCTCTCGTAGCGCTTATCCACAAATCTCGTATCCGAAATAAGGCTAGCCAGATTGAACGCATCTTTGACACCGGGAACGAAGACAACGCACGCAGCAGTCAATACGTGAAAGGCGAGCGAGCCCGCCAGCAGTTTCGAAATGATCTGCCACCTTGGCTCTCGATTGACTTCAAAATTCGCGAAAAGTTCTGCCATTTCCTGATAAAACGCCCCCGGGAAAGATATTGTTCCCTGTCTTAGACGCGAGCCATGAGCTACGCGTTGTGAAAGCTTTTTGACATCCATCCATTACGTTAGCACTTCGCGGCCTGCGTGCCCAAAGCTAGAATGGGATTATGCGACGTTCTCGTGACAGAGTTGTTGATAAGAAGCGTCGATCTGCTAACAAAAGCAGATCGCGCGGATTCGCACGGCCTCAGCAAGACACTCGACCCTCCTCATTAAGCGCGACCGAAAGAGCGCGAAACGCCCAACCTCAGTCCCGGGAAGTCAAAAAACTCCTTGAGGGAATTGGCACACCGGGTCCCGCACCCTTCCAGCCAGATCCCTTTCAAATTGAAGCGCTCGCCGCGCTGGAATTCGAAGATGTCCTGGTGACCGCGCCTACCGGCAGTGGCAAAACCTGGATTGCACGCGAAGAGATTCGCCGCTTGTTGGCTGCCGGACGACGTACCTGGTACACGACGCCGCTGAAAGCTCTAACGAATTCCAAATATCAGGAGTTTTCGGAAGAGTTTGGCGAAGACCGAGTGGGCATACTCACGGGCGATCGGAAGGATAACAGCGACGCGCAACTGATCGTAGGCACGACCGAAATCTATCGCAACCAACTCTTCGATTCCTTACGTGGCGGAAATGACGTCAACGCTGATCTGGTTGTACTGGACGAAGCTCACTACCTGGGCGACGAAGATCGCGGCCATGTTTGGGAGGAAGCAATCATCCTGACGCCGCCTCGCATTCGGCTGCTGCTATTGTCGGCAACGATAGGAAACGCGAATGAGTTTGCAGCGTGGATCGGAGAAGTGCGCGGCGTGCGCTGTGGCGTGGTGACCCGACCCGGAGCGCGTCCGGTTCCTCTGCGGGCTGCGATGCTGCTACCCGACAAGAGATTGCTACAGTTGTTGAGTGAGAATGGAAAACTGAATCCTGAGATCGAGCGACTGTTGGAACAGACACGCGAGGAGAGGCGACCACCTTCGCGCGGACACAGAAGATATTAAGAGCGACGGATTTGGAGAATCCTTGAACAAGTGGATGGTTGAGGTGCGTTGTTGAGTGTTAGCGAGCCAGCGGGGGCAAGCCCACCTTCCTCACCTGAGAGCCGCCCTGGTCTAGATGTAAAAGCTGGCATTGAAGCCTCTCAATCAAGGATCCATAACTCGACTTCGATAAGCTCGTGGTTAGGATGGTGGGCTTGCCCCCGCCGGCTGACTAACATTTCAAGTTGGAACTATGAAACTCCGCATGCCGGAAATGCCGCCTGCCGCGTTGCTGGCCGCTCTCGGCTCTTACAACTTGTTGCCGGCCATCGTGTTCATGCCGACGCGCCGGCGCTGCGATCAGGCGGCCTCAGAGACTGCTTTGATGCGGCGCGACTCCAACGACGCGCGACGGCAGGAACGGCGCGATTTTATGCGCAGCGCCATCGAGCAACATCCGGAGATACGCGGTCATCGTCATTGGGACACAATCATCAGAGGTGGCGTGGCTTCACATCATGCCGGACACATTCCCGCTTGGAAAATGATCATCGAAAAATTGATGAGCGCCGGTTTACTCGATGCGATCTTTGCCACCGCAACTGTTGCGGCCGGCGTAGACTTTCCGGCGCGCACCGTTGTCCTGACGGTTGCCGATGCTCGCACCGGGAACGGTTGGCGGCAGTTGAGTGCTTCAGAACTGCAACAGATGACTGGTCGGGCGGGCCGCCGGGGACGAGACAACGTGGGCTTCGCGATTGTGGCTCCCGGCTTACACCAGGATCCCCAGAGGATAGCCGAGTTGTTGAAGGCCCGTCCCGATCCGCTCGTTTCTCAGTTTCGGGCAACCTACACCACACTGCTCAATCTCCTTGATGCTTACGGCAATTTCGCACAAGTGCGCGAGATCGCGGAAAGGAGTTTTGCGCATCGCGAAGCTGCTCTGCAGATCGCACAACTGCAAAAAACGCAGGAAGAGAGCAAGCAGCGAATAGAGTTGAAACTGAATCAAGCAGGTTGCGATCTGCCATTGGCCACGGTAATCGGGTTTGAACGTCTGGTTAGCGCTCGCGCCCGGCTGCATGAATCCAAACCGCAAACGCGAGCCGAAGCGTTGCATGGTTGGCTGGATGACGTGGTCCAACCTGGCCGCGTCGTCGGTATTGGACGGAGCGGCCGCCGCCTCGTTTTGGTTACAGAAAAACGCGATGGCAATGTCCGTGGGATTCGTGAAGATGGCCGAAGCGCGAGCTTTGCGCTGGATCGAATCGGGCGAGTTTATTCGCGAAGCTATCGTTTAAAAGACGACTTCATAAAGGACGCGTTTGAAGATGTGCGCGAACACGGCAAGGAGCTTGTAATTCCTGAGCCTCGTCTGCGCGACGCTCAATCGGCGGAGTTGGAGGCGATAAGCGCACTCGATGATCGTATCGAGTCGATCCCGCCCTCTAGTCTCGGTGCGGAAGATAAGTTGAGGTGCACGCAAGCGCTCTGGGGTGCGCTCGTCGACGCGGAGGAACTTGAACGCGCGACGCGGCGGATCGCCAGATTGCATGAAGAAGTTTGGGGACCCTTTCATCTGCGCGCGCGCGTGCTCGCGGTGTTCGGTTATCTCGACTTCGACGCTGAAAAGATAACTGAGCGAGGCCGCTGGCTTGCTGATCTCCACATCGATCGTCCGTTGCTGGTCGGTGAAGCGCTCGAGAGTGCGTTATTCAACTCACTGGATTTCAATCGGATGGCCGGTCTCATGGCAGCCCTTACGGCCGACGAAGAGCGCGACTACGGCCAGTTGGAGCTGCAGGATGCGCTGATTAACTCGCTGGCACAGTTTGAAGATGTAGGATTCAAGGTATCAACTGAGGAATGGAAACTCGGAATCGAGCCCGCGCCGGAACTGAACTTCTCTGCGGCCGCCGCCGCGGCAAGTTGGGCCACGGGCGTGGACTGGTCCACGTTGGTTCGCGAAACTGGCGCGGAAGAAGGTGATTTGTTTCGCATGCTTTCGCGCACGGGCGAAGCGTTGTTGCAAGTTGCCGGATTGCGTAAGTCCCACCCGGACGCTGCGCGCATTGCCGCAGTCGCTGCTGACGCGGTACTGCGTGAACCAGTGAGGTAGGAGTGGGGGTCTTGACACTCTGTCGCTGGAAGCACGGCGTGTAAGCGAAGAGCGGCGGCGAGCCCACCTTCCTGACCCCGAGATGCTCAATCAGCTTGATAGCTCTTCACTTGAAAGCCCTTCAAGCGAGAATCGAGATTTCACTGTGATCAGCTCATGGTGAGGAAGGTGGGCTTGCCCTCGCTCTTTTCCGGTGGTGAACAGAGATTGTCAATGCCCTTTGCATCGCTGCCATATTCGCCGCTTCTTGCCGGTCGCAGTCCGCTTGAGATCTGCTATCGTGACGAAGGCGAAGGGGCGCCACTCGTCCTGTTGCACGGTGGCCGAAATTAATGGCGTTGATTACAGCCAACGAACTAAAACGAAAACTGCTCATCACGGTTGATGGTCAGCCTTACGTCGTCCTTGAAGTCTTCTTTGCCTCGCCCACAGCGCGCGGCGCAGCGACGATGGTGCGCACGCGCTTACGTCAACTATTGACCGGCGCCGTTATGGAAAAAAGTTTTCGTGCCAGCGAAAAGTTTATTGAGCCCGATATCGAGTTGGCGCCTGCATCTTTTCTTTACAGCGATGCGCATGGCTTTCATTTCATGGACGAGAAGAGTTACGAGCAGTTTACTTTTCCACCCCAAGCGGTTGAGGCAGATCGCGGTTATCTCAAGGAGGGTGTATCGCTGCAGGTGTTGAAATATAACGGCGTGCCTGTTTCGCTGCAATTGCCGCAGTATGTCGAACTCGCAGTCACTACTACCGAACTAGGTCTCCGCGGCGACACCGCGGCCGGCGGCGCCACGAAACAAGCGACATTGGAAACCGGACTCGAAGTGCGCGTGCCGCTCTTTATCAAGGAAGGCGAAGTCGTACGCGTTAACACGCAAACAGGGGAAGTTGCGGGACGAGCTTAGGAATTAGCCTTCCGCCAAGTTGGCCCTTACCGCTTTTCCTTGCCTGTCGAGATGTGCTTTTCTAATTTCCGATTCTCGCAATTATGACTCGAAAACCCTTTCAAGATGAACGATCTTCTGTACTCCTCTGCAACAAATTGAGGCTTATTTGAGTACGTCACATCGACAGCTTAAATGAGAAGAAAATAGCAACCATCGCAATGAAAACTCCATCTTAATGTCGGTCTCGATTTCAAGTGCTTTTACAGTTCTTTGAAAATCGTTCGGCCATGCGTAGCGACAAAAGCCGGGGAAAAGAAGGTGTGGACATACAGTTCGCGTTCCCAGGTCATAAGTAACTAATTTGGTGGCCCACCGGCCATCGCTCACATGGAGAATCAAAGATGAAGTTTCCCCGGTGCCCTCGAACTGCGCCACGCTTGCGCTCAGCAAATCGTCATCAAAATCTGCACTTGCGCTCGGCGAAGTTCGCACCGTTTGCCATCATTTCCCTCTTCTTTGTTTTCAATTTCACCAGCCTCATTTTCAGTCCCGCATTCGCGCCCGTCGTAGTCGCCCAGGTAGAGACGATACCCGAGGATGTTCCCCTGTCCGGCGATTGCGATCTCGATTGGATTATCTTTCGCGCGGGTGAAAAGGTAGGGGTGGACCCGCGCTTGATTCACGCCGTTATCAAGCAGGAATCGAGATACGATCCAAAAGCAGTTTCCCACGTCGGCGCGCAGGGTCTCATGCAAATGATGCCGGATACGGCGAAGCGGTTTGGTCTAAAAGATCCATTCGACGCTACGGCGAATGTTGAAGCTGGCACAAAATACTTAAAGTGGTTGTTGAAAAGGTTTGACGGCGACATCACACTCGCCCTTGCGGGCTACAACGCCGGCGAAGGATCTGTCGACAAATACAAAGGCGTGCCGCCGTTTAACGAGACTCAAAACTACGTGAAGAAGATCGTCTCCAACTACGGAAAAACTTATCATCCGGTGTTGCCGCCCGATGACGCTAAGCTCGCCTTCCATCTGGTTTCTTCGAAGAGTGAGGTAAGTTCCAACGGCCTATAGTGCCAGCACCGTAGGTAGCGACAGCAGAACAAAAATATCCTGCGCCGGTTAATGCTCGTCATTACCGGCGCATAATTGTTTTTACCTATATTCACTCAGCGTGACAGCCTATCTAATGTCATCAAGCCGCGACTTCTCTTCCACGATGTGTGCTTTCAGTTTGTCCAACTCATCGAGAGTGAACAGAGCTGTGACACGATCACATATGCCGCTGGACACTGAAGCTGCCGTACCGCTGCGGCCCTGTCGGAAGACAACTATCTCCAAATCACCCAGGGTGCGATAACGGGCTTCGAAGCTTGCGAGCTTTGTAACCGTCTCGTTTACGCGAGCGATCGAATCCAGGGCCCTCAGTAGTCTTTCGATCTCGTCGTAATCAATGAATGCTCTGTTTTCGCGAGGTGTGTCACTTGCTTCCCGGAGCGCGACAACGATCCCGAGGTAAACTAATACAGTACTCATCGACAAGGGAAGGCAAGCCACGTTGAACGCTGAATCGGACTCCGCCGCTCTCGCTCACTGGCTTCAGTTTTACGGATAGAATGGGCCCGCAAGTCCAGGCAATCAGTTGGTTAGTATCGGTGCCTATTGGGTCAACTCTATAGTTAGTCTGCAAATCCTGCCCTGTAGTTCGGGAGATACAAGGCGGCTGTTGTCTTAGATGGAACGGGTTCAGCTGTGCGGTCGTATTTGAGTAGTGCTAAGATATTCCAGCGGTAGGAATCAACCGCGGTTTAGGTGTTTTGGAGGAAATAGTCATGCCGGAAACAACGGGAGCGGAATCTCAATCGGAAACTCAAACGGAATCATTTCGAAGCGTTATCGACGAGCTCTGTGACGCTGTGCGTTATCTGGGCGACGTTTCTTACGCAATTTTGCCAGAGGACCTGGCCCATAATTTGGGCGACGTGAAGAAATCGTTCTTGAACTCGGTTCGCTCGCTTATTGACAAAGATATCGAGTGGGTCGAAGCACGTGTTGCCGGTGGCGATCGCCTGCGCCAGGAATGGCGTCAGAAGCGCGACAAGTCGGAAGGTGCCGCCGAGCCGATAAACTGAATAGGTATTCCTCGAACATGGAAGTCTTATTAGCTAACGAATACGGCTTTTGTTTTGGTGTCGAACGTGCAGTCGAGATGGTTGAAGACGCGTTGGCTGAAGGCGTTCGCCCCATCCGTTCGCTTGGGCCATTGATCCATAACGCCCAGGAGATGGAGCGGCTTGGAGAACTGGGCGTGTCTACGATCGACGAACCAACGGAAGCCGACGCCGACACAATAGCCGTAATTCGCGCCCACGGTGTCACGCCGCAGGTCCAACGTGACCTGGAATCGCGAGCCGCGAAAGTGATCGATGCCACGTGCCCGTTCGTTACCAGGGTGCAACACCTGGCGGAGCGCGCGGCGAAAGATGGCAGAGACGTCGTGGTTGCCGGTAATCCGGACCATCCGGAAATGATTGGCGTCGTTGGCTATGCGCCGGCCAATACTTATGTCGTTCGCGATGCCAGCGAGGTTGCTTCGCTTCCTCAACTGCGATCCCCACTTGTTGTTTCACAAACAACGATCAAGCTAAAGACTTTTCTCGAAGTGGCGGAAGCGGTACGCGCCAAGGCTGATGCCGAGCCGCAAGTGGTGAATACGATTTGTTCAGCCACACGCGATCGCCAGGATGCAGCGCGCGGGCTCGCCGGAGAGGTGGACGTGTTCTATGTAATTGGCGGACGCCACTCCTCAAACAGCGTTAAGCTGCTGGCAGTTTGTCAGGAACAGTGTGATAAGAGTTTCTTGATCGAAACACCAGCGGAAATCAACCCAGCCGACCTGGGAGGTGCAAGGCGCGTCGGCGTAACCGCCGGAGCCTCAACCCCGGATTGGTTGATCGATCAAGTAGTGAAGCGCCTGCATGAAATTGGCGAGGAAACGGCTGCCTAGGCTTCCTCAATCGCCTCAATCCTGGAACAGGAAACAGATTTTCCGCTTTCCATTCTCACTTGCCACTTTTTATTGGTCAGAAGTCTGCGGATCGGTTTAAAAACCGTTGTGGGTTTCCATGGCAAATGAAAACTGAGAAATGCAAAATGGAAAATGTCTTGTTTAGGTTGGCGTCCTGACGATGATCAGAAATCGTCATTGGGGGGATCTACCTGCGCCAGTGCGTTCACAATTTGGCGAGCCTCTTCTGAACCATAATCACGTGCCTGGCGGTGCAGAGCGTCACGGGCAATTTCCGAATCTACCGGATCGCTCAGCAATCCAACCAGCACTGAAGTGGGAAGCTGCGCCATCGCTTCATTAGCCAGAGCCCTAACAACGACATCCTGGGATCGTGCCAACTCACAAACCTCGCTGGGTGCAAAGCCCATCAACGCATCTGCCAGCGAGTCGATACGCGCATAATCGCGCCGGTTGTCGGCGCGCCGCACGAGTTGGGCAAAGACTTCTGCCGAACGAGTTTTCTCTTGCAGGACAGCAGCACAAGTATCAGCTATATGGCGCAGCTGAGTTTCTTTTTCTGCCTCCAGCGAGGCATCGGGCTGCAACGCGCGCTCGTCCAGGGCCGCCAACAAGCGGCTTAGTTCATGATCAGCGCGCGCGTCGTATGGAGTATTAGGGGCATTGAGGTGGCGAGGCGACGTCTGCTTAACGCCGGGGGTTTGCAGCGCCCGTTCGACCAGGCCACGAGTTGTTGGCCGAAGTTCCGACCAAACACTGGCAAGCTGGCCGCCGAAATCTTCCATCGTTAATGACAACTCTAATATCTCCTAAATAGCTCAAAAGCAAAACTAAAACGGCGTACTATACGCGAAGCGAACTGGAAAAAACAGTAGGCAACATTGGAGTGTGCGGTGAGAAGCGGGTAGTGTGCATTCAGAAGCCGCATCTACCTGCCGCCCATTGCTCACTGCAATATCGCTCACGGCCTATTGCTTGCGGCCCTCTGCTCACTGCCAACTGAATTGTGATCCTTGATCTCGGCGATACTTGGAAATGGTATCTTTACTATCTCACCGTTAGCGCATTCCATCTTAACGCTTGGAGTTGTGAGTGCCTGGGTGGTTTTCATGCTGCGAACAATGCCCCGCACGCGTTGTCCGTCAACTGTCACAATTTCAACATTGTCTTTGCCGTATAGTGGCTGCAGGGCTGCGAGGGCTTTAGTTACTTCCACGTTAATATTTCCTCCAAGTTCACAGCTTTTTAGCGAATGAACCCTTCCAAAGTTCTAAAGATATTGCACTTTAGCCGGGCGGTTGTCTATCCGAGCGCATGATCCGCCGAAGGTCATCGCTTAACACAGCACGCCCCATGCCAACCGAGACGCAACAAGCGCGGCATCCGGCAAGAAAACGTAAACGCTCAGACTCGCCTGCATAGTCACAATCTGGGCGCGAATCGTGCGTGGACTCAGGTCGAGTTTTGAGACCAACCTTGCATGCAACCGGAAAGCCCCTTTTGGCGTATAGACATTTGTTGTTCTTTCCATTCGGAGCGCACTCAAACACAATTAAGAGTAAAATGTCCCAGTGAGATGTCTATGAATCCCGAAATGGATGCAACAGTGACGATTTGCGGAAACTGCCGCTCACCGATGCCGAAAGAGCTGCGATTTTGTCGCAACTGCGGCTTTCGCCTCGGGGAGGGACCAGCTGAGTATACGGAGACAGTTCGTTTTCAGAACGCTCCGCCAGGAGCCTTACCCGGTAACGGTTCACAAAATTCCTACCCATACGGTTTCTCAGCTGGACCCATGACCGTGGCTCCGGAGAGACAATTGAGGAAACGCCGCCGGCGCATGAGCGGAATGACCTGGATGTTTCTCGGGTTACTGATTTTCTTTATTGGCGCGGCCGTATTCACGGCCATCAAAGCCCCCCACATGCCGATTGGTCGAATAGGCCGACCGATTTCGCCGCCGCGTTCCTACTTCGGAGTTAACGGGTTCGAGACGGTTGACAACAACGGCGTCACGTTTGCCAACGTTGAGCCTCCAGGCTCGCCGGCGGACATGGCCGGACTCGTTGGCGGCGACATCATCACCGTCGCCGATGGACAGCCAGTGCATTCTGACGATGAGATGATGGAGATTCTGCGCCGCATTCCGATCGGCAAGACTATCGACATCGTTTACATTCGCGACGGCGAAACAAAGAACACGAAACTGACTACATTCTCTGAGCAAGACTCCGATCGGCTTCGTAAGGAGTTTGCCGCCCGTCCGAGTGGAAGAGGGCGTTTTGGCTTCGATGACGACGATATTGAGCGCGTTCCTATTCCCGGAACCAAAATGTTCGGCATAAGGCTGGACGACGTCTCGCCAAGTCTGCCTGCCGACATGGCCGGAATAAAAAACGGCGACATCATCATTGAGTTTGATGGCGTGCCGATTCGCACGGGTGAAGAACTCACGTCGCGCGTTCGACGTGCAATACCCTACGAAACGATCAACGTCGTTGTAATTCGCAATGGCGAGCGTTTGGAAATTCCCGTGAAGATGGGGAAGCAGTGAGGGAAATGAAGAAGTGATGATTACTTAGTACTGAGTGGACTTGAGAGACGGGTGACTTTTAGTCATTGCTAAGCGCTCAGTACTCAGCACGCAGCACTACTTATTGACATAATCTCGTAGACGCGCCTCCATTTCACGGCGCATCTCTTCGCGCTGTTCTTCCGTTTCATCTTTCTCAAACGTTTCAAACAACGCAAAAGGATTTTCAGCGAGCAATCTCAATTCCCAGGCCTCGCGCTTCTCATACGAGGGGCGCGAAAACCATAGTCCATCAACCGCTCCCTCTTCAATTTGTAAACCGTCCAACGGTAGAGGATCGGAGGCGAACTCAGCCTCAAGCTCTGCGCGCGTTTCAGGACGCAAAAACACACGCCGTAATCGCCAGCCGTGCTTCTGGTAAGTGCCGACAATGTCTTTTATTAGATCACCAGGACCCATTCTCTTGCCATCCAGAAGAGTATTTCGCGAAGCAAGTATATCGCTTTCGCTCCCATCGCTCTAAACGATGCTTTGTTGACCACGTCGCGCGTGCACTACTATGATTCCGTTCCGTCACCCAGCTTGATTAACAGGTTATTCGAAGGATGTGGTGAAAGCTTGGTTAGAAGTGCGCGACGCTCTAAGTTTTTGTTAGGTTTAGTAATCTGCATTCTGCTCTCGACTTTTCCGGCGCAATCGCGCAGCAGGCGATTTCCGATAATGGATTTGATGACAGGAAACAATTCCGAAGCAATGTCCAGGCTAATTGAAACTAATGACGGAGAGACACCTGCTCCGTTTTATGAAGTCTTGCGCAAGGCTCTAAAGAAGCGGAAGACAAAACTCGAAAGCATTTGTCCTCCATCCGACAGTGTGGCGCGGCGTGTCCTTGAAGACTATGGCGCAATTTTTTTGGCCCACAAAAAGGTGACGCCGCCGCCGGTTTGTGTTTTTACCAGCGACGAAGAAGTCTCAGCCTTTCAGGAGCGCGTGGGCTACGCGAGCGAGACGATTGGATTTGATCAGGTCGAGTTACAGCCGGAAGCGATGAAGCAGTTGCTAAAAGCTCGCGAAGAGGCGCAGAAAGAAGACCTCGACATTACTCCACGCGATGGAGCCGAGGCCGCCCGGCGCAGTTATGAAGACAGTTTGCACTTGTGGCAGACGCGCTTTCTGCCGGCGCTCGACTACTGGCTGGCGCAGGGTAAACTGACGGAGGCCGAAGTGACGCGCTTGAAGGGGTTGCCGCTGCGTGCCCAAATTGCCGAAGTGCTGGAACTGGAAAGAAGCGGCATCTACTTCAGTAAGGATCTTTCCAAATCGATTCTCTATTCCATAGCGGCGCCCGGTACCTCGCAACATATCGCGATGCTCGCCTTTGACGTAAATGAGTTTGACAATCCGCGCGTGCGCGAAATTCTCGGGAAGCACGGATGGTTTCAAACAGTTCTCAGCGACCTGCCACACTTTACTTTTCTCGGGCTCAAGGAGAAAGACTTGCCCAAACATGGTTTGAAACGCGCGGAAGTTGATGGTCAGACATTCTGGATTCCCAATGTTGCTTCTGACAATCCCGTGACCGGCCAACCCCGATAACAGATGAAGCGAGTCAAATTCGATGACGCTGCGCGCGAAACCCTTACCGACTGCGTAAAAAAAATAGAGACGGCGACTGACGCTGAATTGGTCCTCGTGGTTCGCGCCCGCTCTGGTTCTTACCGTCAGGCAGATTATTTATTCGGCGCGCTGCTCGCTTTCGCGGGCCTTTTGTTTCTCCTTTTCTCGCCCTTCGATTTCCACCAGAACTGGGTCGCCATCGACGTCGCGGTACTCTTTCTGCTGGGTTTGCTCGGGGCCTCACGCAGTAATACGCTTCGCAGATTGTTAACCACGGAAAAGTTTCGCCACGAAGCAGTGCGCGTCAGTGCTGCGGCAATGTTTTATGAAGCGGGCATTGCCAACACGAATGCGGAGATGGGCCTGCTCATCTACCTTTCCATACTCGAACGACGCCTCGAACTCATCGCGGACCGCGGCGTTTTGAAAGGCGTCAACGCGCTCGAGTGGAATCAAATTATATTCGACCTGCATCAGGCGGGCAGAAAGCCGGAGCCAGAAACTCTACTGGCGGCTTTGTCCAGGCTAGGTACATTGCTGGCCCACCATCTTCCGGCAACCGGGGAAAACCCGAATGAGTTACCTGACCAGCCGCGTTTTGAGTTGAAATGAAAAGGACTCGAAAGATCAATTGCTTAATGCGTCTCCTGCTACCCGCTGCTCTGGCTGCTGGGGCTGTTGCAGTTTGCCTTGCGGTTGCCAGTGAGGTGTTTGCTCGCGTGGGCGGCGGTCAATCTTATGGGGGCGGAGGGCATGGTGGCAGTAACGGAGGAGGAGGCGGCGACGCAGGCGCGATCGTTGGGCTGGTCAGGATGCTCGTATGGCTCACTATCGAATACCCCATGGTGGGCGTTCCCGTTGACCTCGCGCTTGTCGTTTTCGTGGTCTATCGTTTTGCTCAGCGCGGCTCGAAGGCATCTGAAGTCTTCTCGTCAGCCTCATCGGCCACCGAAACCGAGTCGATCGCTTTTACGTTAGGACTTGATACTGCCGCGGTGCGGCCTGAAAGCCTTGCCCGGGAGTTTGCGCAACTGCGTAAATTCGACCCCAACTTTTCTGAGATTGTATTTACTGACTTTTGTTACGCGCTTTACGGAAAGACCCATGACGCGCGTGGTCGCGGCGCTACCGCGCTGGATCAGTTTTCACCATATCTCAGCGAAGCGGCGCGCAAGGTGCTGATCTCACGCAATCCTGACGGCCTGAAGGAAGTGCAGGGCATCATCGTAGGCGCGATGCGGATCGAAGACTTAGGCGGTTTGGAAAAGCCCATAGTGCACATCAGCCTGTCGTTCGAGACAAACTATACCGAGGTGATAGGCGCGAACGGCAGCGCTACGAAGGAACCTCGAGGTGAGATGACTTACTACGTGCGCGAGCGTTGGCAGCTTGAGCGCAAGCGCGACGTGTTGTCCCCGCCTCCAACGCAGGCGACTGCCCTTCACTGTCCGAGGTGCGGCGCGCCCTTGCAGAAAGACACGGTCGGCGCTTGTGCGTTTTGTGGGACGAAGGTCGAGAGCGGTGAATTCCAGTGGTACGTGCGGGGGATCGCACTACTCAGTCGCGAGGCAAAAGGGCCGCTGCTTACCGCAAATGTGCCCGAGGCTGGAACTGACTTGCCTAGTGTTGTTCAACCGGGTTTCAGGGATCTTCGAATTGAGTTTGAGAAGAACAATCCCAACTTTTCCTGGGGCGAGTTTCAGGCGCGTGCGCGGCTGATTTTTGCTGAGTTGCAAGCCGCCTGGTCAACACTCAATTGGGAAAGGGCGCGGCCTCACGAGACCGACAACCTTTTTCAGATGCATCAATATTGGATCAATGCCTACAAGCTGCAGCACCTTCGCAACGTGCTTGACCAATGCCGGGTAACTGCAATGCAACCGGTGAAGCTCCAGGAAGATGCTTTTTACAACGCGATCACGCTGCGTATTGGCGCGCAAGGTTACGATTACACCATTGACGAGAGCGGGAAGGTTGTTGCCGGTTCCAAAAGTAACCTTAGATACTGGAGCGAGTATTGGACATTTATTCGCAATCGTCAGGCTAAGCCGGTTCAGTCCAGCGCGGATCTGAATTGTCCCAATTGCGGCGCACCGCTAAAAGTGAATAACGCGGGAGTTTGTGAATTCTGCGGTGGAAAGATAACGTCGGGAGAGTTTGATTGGGTGTTGTCAAAAATTGAGCAGGATGAATCCTACGCCGGCTGAAGGTCAGAAGTTGGAGCTCAGAGATAGAACTCGTTGCCTTCCCAGCCTGACTTCTGTTCTCTGATCTAGAAGCGATGGGTGTTTGTAGTGGCCTCGGCCGGGTCCGTTGAACTTCTCCTGAGATGAACAAGAACAGACTTGGGACGGCCATTAAACTTGTCGCAAAGCCGGGCAAGCAACACCTTGACTGTCACCGACTGTTTATGGAAATGGCAGACAAAGTCGAAACTGCGGGCCGGGATTCCTTCTGCTTTGAAAGCTTCCAGCCGGCGTTGCAGCTCGGCTACATTTGTGAAAGCGAGCACCTCATTGAAAAAGTTGCGGCCCGTAATATCCTTCTCGGCTCCTACCCAAGTGTTTGACTCTTCCAAACTCGAGTAGATCACTATACCGTCGTCGTCGAGTTCGAAAATTCCCAGTGACTCTTCTTGATCTAAAGTTCTGACAGACATCGTTCCCTCGCTTGCTCGGGAAATCTGACTGCGCCAGTACACTCCGCACTGGGACGCAGCCGGCGCTCTATCAATTGCAGCATATGATCCAGTTCAAAGGGCTTGACCAGGTAGTCGTTGCAACCCGCTTCGCGCGCGGCCATTTGCGGCGCAGGATCTGCCTGGCCCGAAAGAATAATCACCGGCACATCACCGTTGATCTTACTCGCCCGGATCAGTCGAAGAGCGGTGAGACCGTCAAGGAGTGGCAAAATGAAATCCATCAGTATGATGTCCGGCCGTTCTAATTCGGCTAACTCCACGGCCTCTCTACCGTTGCTGGCCTCCATTACAAAGTAGCGATTCATTTCCAGAATTGTCCTGAGCATTAGACGTGTGTCTTCATGGTCCTCAGCGATTAGCACGCTGCGCCCTTCAGTTTCTCGGGCCAGCGCCGTCGCTGCGGAATTGACGCTCTCGAAGTTGGGGTAATTGCGCATGGGGGTAATTCCAACGTAGGAAAAATGAGTGACGCAGATTGTTCATCTTGAGGCAAAAACTGGTTGATGTCCCTTCGTCGCATCCGATCTGCAGGGGTTTACTAACGTTAGGAGGACAGGATCTTGGGCCGTAGCAAATCCCATCCTGCCCCTTGGATTTCCATCCTTTCGTCAGGCAAATGCCTCTACGGCTACGAAAGGACGAGTCGGGATTCCTCCTGTCGGATACAGCCAATGGAGGCTGACTTATCGCACACCGCGGTAATGCTGCCTATTGGGAACTTTGGAACAATGATTAGGGAAACTCCCTAATAGATGAAATGACCCAATGAAAAACCGAAGTCCGGAATTCTTTGAGGAAGCTGAGGCAAAGAATCAGATTGCAGATTAGTTATTTCCCAGCCAGCCTTGCAAAACGGCATAGCGGACAATATCGATGCGGCTGTGCAGGTCGAGTTTTTTCATCGAGTTGGCCTTATGTGCTTCGACAGTTTTGACACTGAGCTTAAGGCGCGCGGCAATTTCTTTATTGCTATAACCCCAGGCAATTGCTTTGAGTACTTCCAACTCACGATCTGAGACATTCGCAGAAGCGGATTTTTTGAATGTCCGTCCGGCAAAGACATCCATTACTTTTCCAGTGAGCGCCGGATCGAGGTAGCTGTTTCCGGAAGCAATCTCGCGAATCGCGCGCAGTAATTCAGCGGATGAGCTTTGCTTGAGCACGTAGCCCGAGGCTCCCGCCCGCAGCATCTCCTGAAGGTAAGCGCCATCGTTATGTCTGGTGAGTGCAAGTATTTTTACTTGCGGACAACACTCCCGCAAAAGCTTTGTTGCTCTAAGTCCGCTCGTTTTCGGCATGGAGATGTCCATCAGGACCACGTCAGGCAACAAACGTTTCGCTGATTCCACAGCAGCTGTGCCGTCGGCGGCTTCGCCTATGATCTCCACATCGCTTTGGGACTGCAGGATGAGCTTTAGACCTTCGCGCACGGTCTGGTGGTCTTCAGCGATGAGGACGCGTACCTTGCCCATTTATCTCATTTTCCTCCACCCGAAGTTAGAGGAACGCGCACGTAAATGGTGGTGCCGGCTTTCGGCGCGGATTCAATTTCGATAGTGCCATCAAGCAACGTAGCGCGCTCGCGCATGCCAAGCAACCCCCATTGCCCGGCACCCTCTCGCACAGTTCCCTGACTAAAACCGATGCCATCGTCCTCGACTATTAACACGACATTGTGATCGCGGCGCTCCAGCAAAATTTCGGCGCGCGAGCACTGGGAATGCTTGGCGCAATTGTTTAGCGCTTCCTGGGCGATTCTGTAAAGATTGGTTTCGATTCGCGGATCAAAGCGTTGACCCAGATCGGCGGTGTGGAACTCTGCTGCAATACCAAAGTGGTCGGACCACTGCTTTACATAATTGGACAGTGCGGCGGCCAAGCCAAGATCATCCAGGGCCACGGGGCGCAACTGCCAGGCAAGAAAGTCAACGTCGGAATCAAGCTGCTTGACTATTACGTCCAACTCATCCAGCACACCACTCAACTCCATGCGACTCTCGGAGTGAGCTTTCAGCGATTCGAGTTTCAATCGTAGCGCGGTCAATTGCTGGCCCAATTGATCATGCAGATCTCGCGCAAAGCGACGACGCTCATCTTCCTGTGCGCTCACCAACTGACCGAGCAGTTCAACACGCGCCTCCTCGACTCGCTTGCGTTCCCTGACCTCGTTTCGCAACGCCTCATTAGCCGCTTCCAACGCACCCGTGCGCTCTTCAGCTCTTGACTTCAGTTCCGCTCTCGCTTGCAGAAGATCTTCTCTGGCCTGCGTGAGTTCGGTAACGTCTACTAACGTGATGACGAGGCCTTCAATCTTGTCGTCCGCGGTGCGATAAGGAACGAGCCGCATAATATAGGATTCTTTGCCCGTCGTCTTAACTTCGCGTTCAATAGTGTGTAGTTTCTGTAGTACGCTCTGCATGTCCCGGAGCAAGTCCGCACCTTTCAGCCTGCTGGGAATGTCCATCAGCGGTCGGCCGAGATCCGTGGGTATCAGATTAAAAGTTTCCTGAGCGCTGAGCGTAAATTGCCTGACTCTGAGATTGCGATCCAAAAAGATTGTGCCGACATTGGTCAAGTTCATGAGGTTTTGAAAGTTGTTATTGGCCAGGCTCAACTCTTCAATCTTGATCTTCAGCTCCTCATTTACAGTAGCCAACTCTTGGTTGACCGACTGCAATTCTTCCTTGCTCGTCTCCAATTCTTCAGCGGTCGAACGCAACTCTTCGTTCATCGCCTGGGGTTCTTCGTTTGAAGCGCGCAACTCTTCCTGGTGTAGCTCATTCTGCTCCATTTTCTTTCACCACGATGCTCGGCGGTCCATATTGTTCCGGCAGGCGTAATGCAGGGCGGCGTAAGAATTGTCTGTCTTACGAGTGGGTTTGGTGGAACCGGGCTTTGAAGGCCCGTGCTCGGAGACATCTTCCACTATTGTCTATCCTTGAAGGGTTAAAAGGAGTTAGGAACCGGCGCCAGTTTAGTCGAAGAACCCTGACATGTATAGGATTTGAGAAACCGGTAGTGGTGCATTTTGAAAGCTGGGAGTTTCCGCCAGCGTCAACGTCTTCACTGGGACCGCGGCGTCGCGCCGCTCCGAGGTACGTTGACTTTGACTCCCCATGCTTGCGCCTGTCGTATGCGGGCGGGCGAGACGCCCGCGGTCCCAGTGAAGACGTTGATCGCGGGATTATCATTACATTGAAATTGACTCCAGCATCCGGCGCTACCGAGGGAGTGTGAAAACTCAGGCTCAACTCCAAGGAGTTGACGCTGAGTATTCACGCTGTCTCTCCCGCGCCCGGTTCTGTATGGCCTCCGCCTCCAGTGGCGGCATGGCCAAAGCGATAGCAGGATTAGAAACTGCCTGGCAAAACACACTACTCTTCATCCGGCGATGGGTCACTGAATGACCCATCACGGATAGCGACCTGACGTGAAGTGTGTTTGTTTATCTCTTCTTTGATGAAGACTTCTTTGATGACTTGCGTGGCACCTTTGCGCCTTCTTTACGGGCCTCGGACAACCCAATCGCGATAGCTTGTTTCTTGCTCGTTACCTTCTTGCCCGAACGCCCGCTTGTCAAGGTTCCGTGCTTGCGCTCGTGCATTGCCTTCTCGACCTTCTTGCTTGCCTTTTTCCCATACTTGGCCATGATCTTTTCTCCTTGATAGTTTCCCTCGATAATCAAGCCGCGGTCGCTTAATTCATGGGCTACGCTCCCCGCGGCTGCTGAGGCCGAGCACAAACGGCAACCTGCCAAAGAATTCCTCCGGATGCTCGGCAACGCCAAGAGTGGGGGCTACGCTTCAAAATTTTCTGCGCCTTCCTGCAACCACCGTGACCGTCTCTACCGAACACAAATCGTGCGATTTTCGGGAGATTTGTACGCCTACGCTACATGGCGTAGATCGTCGCGCGATGTAGTGCTTTCTGTTTTTGAACTTTTAGACTCTTGAGTCGCAAGAAGAATGCCAGCCCACCAGGATTAGGAAGCAAGACAAAGGTTGCAAAAACGCACAGGCGACGGCCAGCAGAAACTGCATGCCCTCAACGGCAAGAAATGCCGCGCCATTTGTCAATTCTTCGCTGGCAAGCTAACCTCCAAAGAGCACAGTGATCACTTTCAATGCCGGCAAAAATGAAATCAACGGGAGTCGACATCCAACCTGGCAAGAACAACATCGAATTGGCTCGCCCAAAAACAGCGGGCCCGGCCGGCAAAGTCCGCTTTCAACCAGGAACGCAAATCCTGCAATGGAGCCTTCAGTGAAACGCAGCCTCTTACTAGTCCTATTAATATTTTCTCTTCTTGTGAATCCGGCAATATTTGCCGGTCAAGGGTCTACTCCGCCGCAGCGACAGGCAACAGCGGTACAAGGAGCGGCAGTCGCTCCCGCGGCGCAGCCGCAGACGAAGTTTGTCAATCGCCAATTACCAAACGGCCTGGAGATGATCGTGCTCGAGGATCATTCAATTCCCCTGGTGACTTGCGAGTTGGCGGTCAGGAACGGATCTTTTACAGAACCGCCGGAGTTGAACGGACTTTCGCACCTTTACGAACACATGTTCTTCAAAGCCAACCGTGCTTCGGTGACCGGCGAGTCCTACCTGAATACTATTGACCAGCTCGGCATTGTTTATAACGGCCAGACGCAGGAGGAGTTGGTCAACTACTACTTCACTACAACTTCGCCAAACTTGCCGGTGGCCATGCGTTTTATGCGTGACGCCGTGCGCTACCCGCTGTTTGACGAGCGACAGTTTGAACAGGAACGAGAGGTTGTCATTGGTGAACTTGATCGCCACGAGTCAAACCCGTTTGGTTTTCTTTCCCTGGAAATGAACAACCGGTTGTTCTACAAATACCCGAGCAGGAAGAATCCGGGCGGGGATAAGCAGACGGTGCGTAGCGCGACTACCGCGATGATGAGACTGATTCAGGGCCGTTACTATGTTCCGAATAATTCGGCAATTGTGGTGACCGGCGATGTGAGTCCGCAAGCGGTTTTCCTATTGGTCCAGGAAATGTTTGGCGACTGGCCGCGTCGCGAAAAAGATCCGTTTGTAGAGTTTCCCCTGGTCGAACATCCCCCGCTGCCGAAGAGCGAGGGAGTCATTATCAAACAGCCGGTCCAAAACATAGTTATTGAAATCGGCTGGCATGGCCCCTCGATCGGCAAGGACAACCCGGGAACTTATGCGGCAGACGTTTTTTCATTTATTCTCCGGCAGCCAAACTCGCGCTTTCAGCGCGCGCTGGTCGATACCGGTTTGGTTAGCGGGGTCAACCTGGGCTATTACACGCAGCGCAACGTCGGACCAATTAACCTCATTGCTCAAACGACGCCGGAAAATGCCCGGGCGGCAACGCGGGCGATTTATAACGAAATTTCACACTTCAACGATCCTGACTACTACACAGACGAGCAACTGGAAACAGCGAAGGCCCTGCTTGAAGCGAGCGACCTCTTCGATCGCGAAAAGCTTTCTGATTACACACATACGATAAGCTTCTGGTGGGCTTCGACCGGCATTGACTATTTCCGGGGTTACCTTGGCAATCTGCGCCGCACCACGCGCGCTGACATCAAGCGTTATGTGGCGACGTACATTCAGGGCAAGCCGCATATCGGCCTCGCGTTGTTATCGGAGGAAGCGGCAAAAGCATCTCAGCTTACTCCCGACGATCTGATTGGTGAAGATAAACGAAATGGGACTACAGCACACCGGTGATGCCGCGCTTGCGCTTGTAACTACAAAGAAAGAAATGAAGAAACCCCTGGCAGCATACATGAAAAAGAGTTGGTTGGGTCTGCGTTTCGCCGCGCTCTGCTTATTTCTGGCTTCTATTGCCGCACCAATGGTGGCTCAAGAGGTTCGGCCCTCCGGTGTGGCACCACGGCCAGTGGCGATTGGCAAACCGTCATCGCTTTCCGACGCCGCCGCGCTGGTCACGGAGTTTGATGTAAATGGGCTGAAGGTCCTGGTAAAGCGCCGCGAGGGAAGCCAGACGGTTGTGGCCGGGCTGTTCATTAAAGGCGGGTCACGCAATATTACGGCTGCCAACGCGGGCATTGAAGACTTGATGCTCGACGCCGCTTCGGAAGCGAGCGTGAGCTTTCCGCGCGAGCGGCTGCGCACTGAACTTTCTCGCATGGGCACCAGCATCTCGTCTGGCGTCAACTATGACTATTCGGTCTTGACGCTGGCTTCAACACGCCCCAATTTCGATCGCTCGTGGGAGATTTTCACGGATGTAGCGCTACGGCCCACGTTTACTGCTGAAGATGTCGAGCGCGTGCGCAATCGACTGGTCCTCTCGTTGCGCGACGATGCCGACACTCCCGATTCTTACCTGCAAGTTTTGCAAGCGCGCGTCGCCTACGCAGGCCACCCTTACGTAAACGATCCCCGCGGCACCGCTGCAGTAGTCGCGCGTCTGACTGCTGAAGACCTGACTCGTTACCACAAGCAAATGATGGAGACTTCGCGGCTGCTGCTGATTGTCGTCGGTGACCTTGACCCGCAACTTGTTCGGCAACGTATAGCGGCCTCGTTCGGTAAACTTCCGCGTGGCGACTATCACCCAACGGCATTACCTGAATTGTCATTTCCTGCGTCAACTGTCGAAGTAACGGAGCGCGACCTGCCGACCAACTATGTGCAGGGAGTCTTCACCGCCCCGAGCCTGGCCGCGCCCGACGTTTATCCGATGCGCGTTGCCGTGTCTATTCTGCAAAATCGCCTGTTTGTCGAAATCCGAGCCAAACGTAATCTCTCCTATGCGCCTGAAGCTTTTCTCTGGAACCAGGGCTCGAACCTGGGCGGTGTTTCGGTGAGTTCGACCGACGCCAACCAGAGCACCCGGATCATGCTTGATGAGATCGGACGCCTGCAGCGTGAACCGATCTCGCCGGACGAGTTGAAAGGCACTATTCAGCACTATCTGACGCGCTATTATCTGGAGCAGGAAACCAACGCCGCGCAAGCCGGCGAACTGGCGCAGGCGGAATTGCTTGGCGCCGGTTGGCGCAGCGCGACAGTCTATATGGAAAAGTTAGGCGCCGTAACAGCAGCTGATGTGCAGCGTGTGGCACAGAAATATATGCACAACATTCGCTTCGTGGTGCTGGGTAATCCGAAGAGCATTGATAGAAAGATTTTTACTGGCCAGGTGGGAGGCTAAAAGCAGACGGCAGGAGCAGGGAAGAAAAGACATTATGCTTTTCCCTCCTGCTCCTGCCGCCTGCTGCTTGCCTTACTGCTCTAGTCGCGTCTCACTAAGCAGCTTGTCGTAAAGCTTGGCATCGAGTTGGCGCAAGATCCTGGCTTCCGTTAACGCGAGTCTCTCATCCCCACTCTCAAAATAGGCGACCGCAAGATTGTAATGAGCGTCCGGGTTGTCGGGGCGCAAAGCAGCGGCGCGGCTGTATGAAGCAATTGCTTCGCGCATTCTTCCGGCGTAATAAAAGGCGTCGCCCAGCTTGTTGTGTATCTCTTCCGAATCAGGCTTGAGGGCGAGCGCGTGCTGGTAAGCCCGAATTCCTTCTTCGTTTTTGCCCAGCTTAACTTTGCAATAACCAACCTGCACCCAGGCATCCGCGCGACGCGGATTTCTGTTCGCGGCGGTTTCGAAGTAGCCAATGGCGTTGTCGTAATTTCCCAACCAGAGGGAATCCAGACCTGTTCGATAAGAAGAATCCGCACTGTCGCTCAGTCTCTCTCTCGCCGGCAGTGCAGAAATGGAGCGCAACTGTCCCGGACGGAGTTGTTCCACTCGGGCCGCGGCAATTGCCAGGTTGATGTTTTGGCCGTTAGTTACCTTAACAGTAACGACGCCGACAACCTGACCCTTCATGTTGAAGACGGGACTGCCACTGTTGCCGTGGGAGATGGGAGCGGTGATTTGAAGGATCTTGCCGACGTTGGGAACTTCGCGGACGGCTGACACGATGCCGTCGGTGACCGAGCCTTCGAGTTTAAGGGGATTGCCGATCACGATTATCTGTTCGCCTTCATCGGGTAAGACACGTGCGAGCTCGCTGGCTCGGGGGCGATCCGGCGGCATCTCAACGCCGAGGAGCGCGAGGTCGCCTTCTTCGTCCAGGGCGAGCGTGCCCGATACGGGAAACACTTTTCCTTTTCCGTCTAGCGTCTTGATCTCGCATCGCTGCGCTCCGCGGATGACATGCAGATTTGTAACTACCTGCCCGGAGCGCAGGAAGAATCCGCTGCCGGTCATCAGCGCTTCGCCCTGCGAATCATACGTTGCAATCGCAACTACCTGAGGCTTAACCCGCCTGACGAGCTCGGGCAGACTTTCCTGAGCAAAAGCTGGAGTGGCTGAGAAGAGGAAGATACTTACGGCAATAAGCAGCAACTGGGGGAAGATGCGTTTGTACATATTCGATTGTAACCGCGACTAAATTCCTGGTTTATGGGGAACCGAAGCAGCAGACTTCGGCGTTTACTGTGCGGGGACTTTAATCGAGTCGATGTCGGGGGAATCGACCGAAAGATGGAACTGGTTTAACCAGCGCCGTCTGAAACGCATATTAACTCAAGAGAAGGCGATCGGTATAGCGAATTCTTGCGGTTAGCTTGCAAGAGGCCTGCCCCAAAAAATAAGGCCGCCGGGGTGGCGGCCTCGAAATAGACTCCGATTCACGGTAGAACCGGCTAGGGAACGATTTGAATGACACCAAGACGCGGGCCGGCAGGTATCACAACCGTCTTCCCCGCCGCGAGGTCTTCCATCGTTACGAGTAATCCAAAATCAGCCAAAGTCGTCGTGGCGTTGATTTCGGCCTCGTTACGCCCCTTCACATTGACGATCTCTCCGAGCTTGGTGAACTGGTTGTCAGGTGAAACTGCCCAGAGGATGTACACCTGTCCTTTAGGGGCCTCCTTCAGTTCGTGGAAGCGCATCTTGATCGCAGTCTCTTTACCATTCTTGTGCGGCTCAATAAATACGTTGGCGCGCGCACCCGACATGGCGCCCGTGAAGTCTACTTTTAGTTTCGTATCATCTCCCTTTTTGTAAGCAGGGATATTCAGCATTGGCACCGTATAGGTGGTCGCTTCGGTAGTCCCCGGCGTCGTTGTTGCGGCTACAGTTTCGCCGACTGGGCTAGTCGTGTGCGGAATTACCGCGAAGCCTTCAGGCACCGCGCTCCGAAAGTAAATCTTTCCCTTCGGATCGTAAGCCGTCAGGCTCTCGTCTGGCGTCGCGATCAGCATGAACTTGCTAAGCGGTGTAGCAGCCGTAAATTTTCCGGTCCCATTCGCGAGCACCACCGGCCCCAGCGATGTAACTACTCCCGCGTTGTCCACTGCGTAGACATTGACTGCCGAAACATCGGCGGGCACATCGGTTAGATTCAAGACGATCTTGGTGCCGGTGTCATCGCGCATGATTGTCCCGACCGCTTTCGAGCTGGTTAGTGTGACTGGATTCAAAGTAATGTTTACTTCCTTGCCGACCGGATACTCAACCACGGTATAGCTGCCGTCCGGGTTTTGAACTGTTTTTGTGACTTTAGTTGGAGTTTGCGTGACTGTGGTGGTGGGTGTTTGTGCGGCGGCGAATACGGCTGATGAAATTATCAGCAGCGCCGCCATCAGAATTGAAATGTGTTTACTCATGAGTTTGGCTTGCTCCTTCCTTTTTCCTAATCGCGATGAGGACAGACATTTCTGCCTGTCTTAAGCAGCGAGCGGGCAAGATGCCGCCCTCCTGAACTTGTGTGTCGGGGAATTTATGGGCTAGTCCACCAGAAGAGAGGGGCAAGGAGTATGCCAGCGAGTCAAGTCGGAATCAGTCGGATTTAATGGGAATTATGGGTGATTGGGACCTACAGAGAAACGCTGAGGCGAAACACAACAATACACAGATTGCATCTTTTCGCATCGTTTCATGGAATTTCAGTAGTTTTGAAGCTCGGAAATCGCTTTTGCGACGTCCGCTACTTGCGGCAGGATCGCGTCTTCAAGTTGCGGCGCGTAGGCAACAAAGGTGTCCGTCGCGGCCAAACGACGAACGGGCGCATCGAGGTGTTCGAACAGCTCGGCCGAAATACGCGCTGCAATCTCGGCGCCATAACCAAATGAGAGTGGATCTTCATGAGCAACGATCACTTTGTTTGTTTTCATTACGGTCGCTGCGATCGCGTTCCAGTCGTAAGGTTGCAGGCTGCGAAGATCGATAACCTCCACACTGACCCCCTGTTGTTCGGCCTGTTTGGCAGCAACTAACGAGCGCTGTACGAGAGCGCCGTAAGTAACGATCGACAGATCTTTTCCTTCGCGAACGGTTTTGGCTTTGCCGAAAGGAATCATGAAATCGTCAGGAGGATATTGCGACTTGTTGTAGGCCTGGCGATACAGATGCTTGTGCTCCAGAAACATCACCGGGTCGTCGGCGCGGATAGCCGTGCGCAACAAACCATTGGCGTCGAGTGCGTTTGAAGGATAGATAACTCGCAGGCCCGGAATCTGCGTGAATGTGGAAACGCCCGATTGCGAGTGATAGACAGCCCCGCCCTTTAAGTAACCACCGATCGGCACGCGTATTACTACCGGCGCTTTCCATTCACCGCCTGAACGCCAGCGCAATACCGCGAGCTCATTCCGAATCTGGTGCATGGCCGGCCAGATGTAATCGAAGAACTGAATCTCTACTACCGGTTTCAGTCCGCGCGTGGCCATGCCGACAGCGCGACCGACGATGTTCGCTTCAGCCAGTGGCGAATTGAAAACGCGTGCGCTGCCAAACTTTCGCTGCAGATTCGCTGTGACTTTGAAGACGCCGCCTTTACCCTTCACTTTGTCAAGATATTCCTCGCGCGAACAATCTGCGACGTCTTCGCCAAACACGACAACACGTGGATCGCGGGCCATCTCTGTATGCAGGCAACGATTGATCAGGTCAACCATCGTGCCCGCGTTGCCGGAAAGTTGCGCGCTTTCTTCGGTGTCAAATTCCTTTGAAGTTGGATCGACGTCAGGCGAATAAACATAGAGTTTCACGGTTTCCGGATCGGGTTGCGGGCTTGCGAGGGCCTGATCCGTAGCTTCGTTAACCGATGCGTCGACCTCGTCCTTGATCTTCTGCAGCCCATGCTGATCGATAACACTTTCTTCCAGCAATAAAGCGCCAAAACGTTTGACCGGGTCGCGTTCAGCGTCCGCTGTTCGCTCCTCATCCGGACGATAAAGCCGTTCGTCATCGGATAACGAGTGGGAGTAGGGCCGGATCACCTTCGCGTGAACGAAAGAAGGCCCCTTGCCTTCGCGGCAGTACTGGACAGCTCGCCTCATTACCTCGAATGACTCGAGCGCGTCGGTGCCGTCGCAGCGTTGCAGGTAAAGATTAGGAAAGTTTTTGACCAGCCGCGAAACATCTCCACCGGCCGTTTGCACCTCGACCGGCACACTGATCGCGTAGCCATTATCTTCGAGCAGGAACAGCACCGGTAGTTTCAGATTGCACGCGCTGTTGAGCGCTTCCCAAAATTCTCCCTCGCTGGTTGCGCCATCACCCAGGGAAACGTAGACAACTTCGTCTTTTCGAAAGTTTGACGCGCGTTTCCGCAGCTCCTTGATCAAGTTAAAGCGATACCCGGCTTCGGCACAGCCGACGGCCTGCAAAAGTTGAGTGCCGGTGGGCGATGACTGAGACACAATGTTGAGTTTCTTATGACCCCAGTGGGAAGGCATCTGGCGACCGTGAGAGTTTGGATCTTTTGCGGCGCCAACTGCTGACAGTAGCTGCTCCAGTGGCGTCATGCCGAGCTGGAGACAAAGTGCGCGATCGCGATAGTAGGGATAAAACCAATCGTAGCCTGGCCTCAGAACCATGCCCGCCGCTACGAGTATGGCCTCATGTCCCGCCCCGCTGATTTGAAAGAAAATCTTGTTCTGACTCTTGAGTTGGATCTCTTTGTCGTCGAGCCGGCGTGAGAGATACATGCTGCGATACATCCCGAGCATCTCTTCAGGCGACAGACGGGGCCGGTCACGGCGCTCGGCGCGCTGAGTCTTTTCGCGCGGTCCTTGTTGCTGAGGAGCACGCGCGGGCTTGACTGCAGATTGAGTGGCACCCTGGGAGGCTGGCTCAGATCTTGTTTGGGGTGAAACCTCGACGCCTGTTACAGGAGTTGGGCGAGCCGCCTGCACCGGGGTTTTCTTCACTTCCGACGCAACGACGGAATCTTCCGCGACTTTGGCCTTGGTCTTAGGGACAAGCTTTAAAACTTTGGTATCAGTCATGATGTTTGCTCGACGCTGGCGCTTTGCGGCGAAATGTTTATAACCGAAAGCAATCAGGAGAGGCTAGCTCCGGCGGCGCGAATTGTTCTCTGAGGTTCGATGAGCTTCAGTTTATCATTTCAGCCGACAGACGGAAGTCTTCTCAGACTCAAAAATCTTCCAGACTTGATCGATACTCTTCAGCCATTGAAGGATGACCATGCGCGGTGGCTGCGTCAATCCCGCGCTGATAGGTCTCTTTGGCCTTGTCGCGTTGCCCGGCCTTCTCATAAGCTCGGGCCAGCATGCCAAACGCGTTACCTTCATCATCCGAAATGGCCAGGTAACGCTCCAGCGTATCGATCATCTCCCCAGTTTGCCCAGCCTTCTCATACTCTTTCGCGAGGCCAAACAGAATGCTGCTGTTAATTGGATCGCTCGCCAGCATTTCCTTGAAAATCTCGATACGTGACGTGGTCATGGTGTCACTCGATAACTCGGTACTTCGCCGGTGCTCTCGGTGTCCGTTTGTCGAACCAGAGTCCCGGAGAAATTTACGACTTCCCAATCAACAGCTTGGCAATCGTTTGCAATTGCATGTTTGACGTGCCTTCGTAGATCGCGCCAATCTTCGAGTCGCGCCAGAATTTTTCCACCGGGTAATCTTTCACATACCCGTAGCCACCGTAGAGCTCGATTGCCGTCGAACTGATTTGCTCGGCCGCACGAGAAGAATAGAGCTTGGCCATCGCCGCCTCTTTCACGAAGTTCATGCCGGCGTCTTTCATGCGCGCCGCGTTGTAGACCATTAGGCGCGCTGCTTCCAACTGGGTGGCCATCTCTGCAAGTTGAAACTGCACGCCCTGAAACTGGTTGATCGATTTGCCAAACTGCTGGCGCTCGCCCGTGTAGGCCACAGCAGCGTCAAGTGCGCCGCGCGCGATGCCAATCATCTGAGCGCCAATGCCGATCCGTCCTTCATTCAAAGTCTCAATCGAAACCTTGTAGCCTTTGCCCGCTTCGCCTAGTACGTTTTCCCTGGGTACCCGGCAGTCAGCCAAAATCAATTCTGTTGTCGAAGAAGCGCGAATGCCGAGCTTATTCTCTTTCTTGCCAACTGAGAATCCTTCGAAACCTCTTTCAACTATGAATGCAGTTATGCCGTGATAGCCGGCCTCCGGATTGGCGTTAGCAAACAGCACAAAAATCTCAGCTTCGTTTCCATTTGTGATCCAGAGCTTTTGGCCGTTCAGCAGATAGTGGTCGCCTTTATCGACAGCGCGCGTTTGCATTGCGAAGGCATCCGATCCTGAACCAGCTTCACTCAACGCGTAGGCCCCAACTTTTTCACTGGCCAGTTGCGGTAAGTATTTAGCTTTCTGTTCCTGATTCCCCCAGCGCATAAAAGCATTGTTGACCAGGGTGTTTTGCACGTCGACAAGTACGCCAACAGAAGCGTCAACCCGCGAGAGTTCCTCAACCGCCAGAATCGCAGTGAAGAAGGAGGAACCCGCACCGCCAAACTCTTCTGGCGTTTCAATGCCCATCAGCCCAAGTTCGAAACATTGCCTGATAAGGACCGGGTCGAGTTTGCTCTTTTCATCCATCTCCTCGACGCGCGGACGCAGTTCGCCTTCGGCAAACTCACGAACGCTCGAACGAAACATCTGCTCGTCTTCGGAAAGTGTCGTCAACGGACGACCAGCAAGTTCTTCAATAGCGGGTTGCGATTGACTCATTTTCACCACCAACCCAGTCGGGCTGCCCGGCTGGGGACCCCCGGCCTGACACGTCGCGAACTGTTTAGCTTGAACGCGTGCATCATAATCAAGGCAAAAGTAAAAAGGCAAAGCTCGCGAGTAAAATAAAGTTTCGAGTTCCGAATTTCGAGTTTAGAGTTGGCTCTTCGTGCGTCAATTTGCACACACGAAGTTTCCCTCAGAAGTCGAAGTCGGGACTCGGAACTTGAAACTCGAAACTTTGTATTCCCCGATTGCTGGAATCAATTGGCCCTGTGATACGGTAGGTTTATCGCTTTCAAGCAAGGAAGAGGACTTGAATATTGGAAAGAGAAGCTCGGCCCACATCAGAAACCAGCGGCGAGACCACGCCTGACCAGGCAATTACAAGCCCGGCGAAAACGAATCAGGCAAGAAACAGGAAGCTGGCGCGCTTCGGAATTCTCTTTGCGCTTTTGGGGCTTTTGCTCTTCGCTTACTTCGTAAGAAAAGCCGGTATTCCCGAAATTATCGTCGGTATCAAGCGGCTCGGTCTGGGATTCCTGCTCGTTCTCGCAATTTCTGGTATCCGGCAAACCGTACGTTCCCTTTCGTGGACACGTTGCTTTGAATCGCCATACAGTCTTCGCTTTCGCGACGCCTTCACGGCGAGAGTGATGGGCGATGCGCTCGGCAATATCGTTCCGTTGGCGAGTGTGGCGGTATCAGAACCGTCAAAAGCCGCATTCGTTACCAACCGCGTGCCGCTGCTGGCAAGCTTTTCGGCGCTGGCGCTGGAGAATATTTTCTACAGTCTATCGGTTGCGATTTTTATCTTTTCCGGAACAGTCGCGCTGCTGCTCGCTTTTCCACTCAAACCGGCTCTCCGTTATGCGAGCTATGGAACGCTGGTGGTCACCATCCTGATTGTGCCGCTGGGCTATCTCATTATTCGCAAACAGTGGAAATTTCTTAGTGGCTCATTGTCGGTCCTGCACAGTCGAGGTCTCGGGCGTACCTGGATGGAAAAAACGATACCTCGTGCCCGAACGCTTGAAGATCGAATCTACGGCTTCTACGAGAGGAATAGGAGCCGGTTACTACTAATCTTAGGTTTAGAGATGTGTTTTCATTTTGCCGGGGTGCTGGAGATTTATACGACGCTCTGGTTCATAAGCGATACTGTCGCGCCCACCCTGCTTACCGCTTTCATTTTGGAGTCGGTAAATCGTGTCATCAACATCGTCTTTAAGTTCATCCCTTTTCGTATTGGCGTAGATGAGGCAGGAACCGGAATGCTTGCCAAAGCGCTCGGGTTTACTCAGGCAATCGGAGCGGCTTTAGCCATCGTGCGCAAGGCACGCGACCTTTTTTGGACGGCGATCGGCGTTGCCCTCATGGTCCGCCGGGGATTGTCACTAAAGAACCTGGACAGAGTTAGCGAAGGCGAGACGACACTGGCAGAGACTGCTCCCTAGCGGCGGGAAGAATTGGTTTACTGGGCCTACAACAAACTATTCGTAAGCAAGGGCGCTGACAGCATCGAGGTTTGAAGCGCGCACGGCCGGATAAAGAGCGCCGATGGCCCCGCCAAGTATCCCGATTGCTGCTGCGGTCAATGCCCAACTCCAGCTAAACTCAAAAAAGAGTCCATAGAATTGATGGATTCCGTAACCGATCGCAAACGAAAACACAAAGCCGGCGGCTAAACCAACCGCACTGATCAACAGCGCCTCTGATTCAATGATCAAGACAATATAACGTCGCGAGGCGCCCAGCGCTTTAAGGATTCCGATCTCGCGGGTGCGCTCCGTGATGGTTGTATACATGGCCAGCATCACAACCAGTGCGCTCACCACCGCGGCCAGCCCTACTAGTATTCGCAGAAACACTCCCAGGTAAGGAATAGACTTCTCAAGGCTGGTGAACAAGTCACGAGTGAATTGAATCTTGTTTCCCGGCAAGATGGCGTTGATTCGTTGGGCCACCTGGACCTCTTCGTTTGGATTACGAACTTTGACCAGGATGTACGTGGCTTTCCCGGGTGACTCCAAAGCCTCCTGCATTGCCGCGAGCGTCATTTTTATGCGCGCGCCTGATTCTGGCGAATAAATTCCTGTAATCCGATAAGGCTTGTTGCTGAAGAGCTTCAACGTAGCACCAATCTTTAGATTACTATTGCGCGCCTTTACTTCGTCAATCACGATCTCATCCGACCCTTGCGGCGGTCTGCCGCTGTCTAAATGAATCTCATTAACGCGCGTGAACGGTTCCCACTCCACGCCTTCGATCTGTTCAAAACCAAACCCCCGGCCACCCTGAGACACGTATCTAATGACCGGCAAGGCCTCGGCGACGCCTTCGATTTGCTTCAAGCTTTCGACGTACTTGGTGCTAAGGTTGGCAGTGGAAAAGTTTATCTGCATCGAGCCAGGTCGCGTGAAGATGATTTCCGCGCGCACATTCGCGGCGCGCCGCTGGAGGTCGTTGGCCATGCCGCGGGCCAGGCCCGTGAAAAGCATCACCAGGCAAACTCCCAGGGCGACACCGGCTACGCTCACCAGCGTGCGAATGGGACGCTGGCGTATGTTAGAGACTACGAGATTGTCCATGCGGCTGATAACGATAAGACATTTTGCTCATTTGTTGAAGGTGTCCGATAAACTTTAGTTTGTCGTGACTCAGCGACAAGCTGATGAAGCTTATCGGACATCAGACTGATCCACTACCTTTCATTGAGATCACTTCGCTGCCGAAAGACCTGTGATAGTTTTGAGCTACGTTTAACGACTTTCGAGTGAGGGAGCCTTTATTCTCGTGGCAACGACCGAAGCGAACTCTGTTATTGAAGCCGGCCCAACGCCTGATAGCGGCTCCTTCGTAGAAAACTCCGGGCCAGTTGTAAGCCAGGATAGCACTCCGGCGCGGGTAATGGTTGGCCTGCTTGTAGTGCTGGTCATTGTGGGCCTCGGATTTCGCGTCAGTAATCTGGGCGCTATCGGCTTCGCGGAAGACGAGGTGAACAAAGTCGAAGCAGTGCGGGCATACGAGCGGGGCGATATTACTGCCAATGCCGAACATCCGATGCTCATGAAGGCACTTATGTTCGCCTCGCTAAAGATTGGCCATGTGTTGCAAACCGGCGGTAGAGCGATTAGCAACGAAGCCCTGCTACGACTACCCAACGCCATCTTCGGCGCGTTAACGGTGATCCCATTATTTCTCCTCACCGCGGCATTCTTCGATCGCTGGACCGGGCTGATAGCAGCGGCGCTCTGGGCTGGCGGCGTTAACGCCATCACTATCAATCGCATCGGCAAGGAAGACACCCTGCTCGTTTTCTTCATGCTCTTTGCCTTCTACTTTTATTTGCGGGCCAAGCAGACCGACACGCGAAACGTTGCCATCAGAAAACGAAACTATGTGCTAAGTGGAATTTCGTTTGGGCTCATGCTTGCCTCTAAATACTTTCCGCACTACTTTGGCCTGAATGCGCTTTATCAACACAACTTTCACGTGCGTAAACGCCAGCCCGGGGAGCCACCCGGCAGGACGCCACGCCCTTTCTATATTGCCATTCTTGTCGCTTTCATCATTGCCAACCCGGCGGTGCTGTTACCGCAGGTTTGGCAATACCTGAATGTATACATGGCCGAGAAGCTGTTGGTTCATTCGGGGTATCTCTTTGCCGACCATCTCTACAAGAATACCGTCTCGAGTTCGCCCTTCCGAGGCACGCCGTTCTATTTCTACCTCGTATTCATGGCGATCAAGATTCCGCTGTTCGTGCTCGCTTCATTCCTTATCGGCTTCTTTATTTCGATTAGACGATGGCGACATCCAGCTTATGCGTTCGTTCTTTTCATGTTTCTGCTCTGGATAGTTCCTTATTCATTGATGGGGGCGAAATGGTTGCGCTACACGCTTTCGCTGATGCCCTTCGTGTACATGCTGGCCGCGATTGGCACGGTTGAGCTGATTAGATTTATAAATGCCCGCCTGAAAGTTGCGACACAAATCCGCGCGATCGTGGCCGCGTTGGTCGTCGCGATCTTTATCGGCGTGCCGGCCTGGAGGGCCTATGCGGCTGGCCCACATTACGCGCTTTACACAAACGCGCTCGCTGCGAACAAGGTGGGCTACTTCTTTCCACACGACGAGTTTTACGACGACGGCCTGCGCGAGGCGCTTAAGTTTGTCTGTGACACGGCGCCAGCGGGCGCCGTCATCTCTCATGAGACGCCGGGCGTTACTAGTTATTATCTGGAACAGTTTGGACGCACCGACCTCAATTCAAGAGCGATATCAGCCCCCGATTTCAACGTAACGAACATTTCAGGCCCTGTTTATTTTATTGTTCAGCGGGGTCGTACATACTTCGAGAACCGCGATAAGATTGCGTTCATTCAGACTACGTTTAAGAAGGTTCACGAAGTTTCGATTAACGGCATGACGGCGGCCGAAGTATTTGTGAATCAAGCGAAATAATTGGTTTCGAGTTCCGAGTTCCGAGCTCGATTCGAAGCTGGCGCAATGTTCGCTACAAATCGCGGGCCGAACGGAATAACGTTGTCCACCGCACCTTGAAACTCGGAACTCGAAACTCGAAACTCGGACCTGAGAAGCTTATGAAGCTGAACAAAAGAACTTTCATTGCCACATTCATAGTTCTGTTAACGCTGATTCTGGGGAGTTCTCCACTCGCCGGTAGTAGCGCGGCAAAACGTCTTCACATCGTGATTCTTGGCACAACCGATCTGCACGGCAACCTCTTTCCTGTCGACTACTACACCAACAAAGCTGACAACCGTGGTTTGGCCAAAATCGCTACGGTTATCAGGCAGGCCCGCAAGGAAAACCAAAACGTGCTGCTGATCGATTCGGGCGATACGATTCAGGGAACTCCGTTCGAGTACTATCACAACAAGAAAAATAACCAGCCGCCGGACCCCATGATGTTGGCGATGAACACCCTTAACTACGACGCAATGACCGTCGGCAATCATGAATACAACTTTGGTTTGCAGGTGCTGGAGAAAGCTCGAGGTGAAGCCAAATTTCCCTGGCTGTCTGCCAACACTTATAACAAGGGCACGAATCAAACCCACTACCAACCCTACATCGTCAAAGAGGTCGCGGGCGTGCGCATTGGCGTACTGGGTCTAACGACGCCCGGAATTCCAAACTGGGAAAATGTGCCCAACTATGCCGGGCTCGAGTTTCGCGAACCGGTGAGCGAGGCGAAGAAGTGGGTGCCCGTCTTGCGCCAAAAAGAAAGCGCGGACGTAGTGATCATCGCGATGCATATGGGCCTCGAGCAGGATATGCGAACAGGCGAGATCAATCCGGCGCAAGTGACCAATGAAAACCGGGCCATCGCGATTGCGCGACAGGTCCCGGATGTCGATCTAATTTTCATGGGGCATACCCATCGCGACGTACCATCGCTCGTCATCAATGGCGTCCAGTTGATCCAGGCAAACTATTGGGGACGACACCTGGCTCGCGTGGACTTGTATTTGGAAAACTCCGGTCTGCGCTGGCGAGTGTTTGCACACGCCGCCCGCACGATTGCCATGGACGATCGTGTCGCTCCCGATCAGGAGCTCTTGAAACTCGGCGAGCCCTACGATCGCGAGACCCAGGCGTGGTTGTCTCGCCCCATCGGTTCTAGTGCGGCTGAGTTGACCGCTGTGGAAGCTCGTTTCAGCGATTCCGCGATAATAGATTTGATTCAGCGAGTCCAACTGGAAGCGGGGAAGGCTGATGTATCGATGGCAGCAGTCTTCAATCCCGATGCCCGCATTGCAAGAGGCCCGGTCACGGTGCGCGACATTGCGGGACTCTACGTTTATGAAAACACGCTCGTGGTGTTGGAAGTGACCGAACAACAGTTAAAGGACGCGCTCGAGCATTCCGCGAAATACTTTCGCCCTTACGAGGCGGGGAAGTCCGCGGCTGATCTTGTCGACGAAAAAATTCCCGCCTACAACTTTGATATCGCGGAGGGTGTGACGTACGTGCTTAATATTGCCAAACCCATTGGCCAGCGAATTGAGGATCTTCGATATCAGGGCAAGCCATTGGCGCCGAGACAAAAGCTCCGACTCGCAACCAACAACTACCGCGTGAACGGCGGCGGCGGATACACGATGTACAAGGGTGCGCCCGTGGTCTCCCGATCGAGTGAAGAGATTCGCGAGTTGATCATCGATTGGGTGGAGCGCCATAAGACTATTCCGACGGAGCCGACAAACAACTGGCGCCTCGTTCCGTGAAGACTCTGTAGTAGTCCGGCGGTAAGGACGGAGCTCAGACCACGGGGAGAGTTCCCATTTGCTCGGGCTACTGCCCCGATCGCCCAACAAAACCAGAACGGCAACCCGGGGGCGGTGGGTTGCCGTTCTGGTTTCTAACAAGCGGCTGTTGAACGGGGAGCTCGCCAGCCGTTGCGTGGGGGAGGTTCCGATTAGCGAAGCGCGGCCAGTATCTCCACCCTTTCGTAGGTGTTCTTTGCTGTCTCGCTATTCGCTGGGTTGCTTGCAAGTTCACGTTCAATACTCTTCTCTTCCTGCGACATCAATAGTTGACGGCCTGTGCTATCGAAGCCGTTCCAAACTTCCGCAAGAAAATAGCGCTCGCCGTAACGATGAAACACCAGCCGGGCATGCGTGTTATTTTTCGCTCGTTCAGTTGGGTTGCTTAAGCGAACGGCATTCAGCCTTCCATCGGCACTTCGGATCATCAATGCGCTACCAGAGGTGGTTACTGTCTGGGCACTGTACTCGCCGGCAGGCATTATTTTGTAGCCGACACTGAATTCGAACGGAATGTCTGCGACTACCCTGTCGGAGGACTGTGCCTTGGCGGAGGCGACAGCCGCTGCGAGCGCAAGCACAACTACGAACATCAACATCGTGAATCCTTTAAAAAGTTCCTTTTTCATGTTTCCTCCTTTTGCCTTTCGGCCTCGGTCGAATTCTCTCGACCTCAAACTTTGTAGTAAGCCAGTTGTCCTCCGGGATTCCTTCTTACCAGTAGCAGCTCAACCGTTTCCAAATCCTTTTGGGAGCTGTCTCGCTTCATTGCGATTGACGTGCCGCGAATTTTCAGGTCACGCTCCGGAACGCAGGTGTCCTTTCGGAGGGCAGCAAACACCGCGGGTTCAGACTATTCCTGCTTTGAAAGATTGCTGGTAAGGGATGGCGTTGAGGAGTCTGAAGGCCTATCCTTTCAGATAGCGGCAGTATCTGTTTAGATAGTTAATGTAACGCAAACTGTTAGTTTGCGAGCGCTGCGGTGCCACAGGCTTGAGTGTAGGCCACGGCCAGCAAATAACAGTTTGGTTTACGACGAAGCGGAACGTTGAAATTTTGCATCTCGAAGAGAACGAAGACTCAGACAAACGGCTTGCCTTGAAGAACTGACTAAGACAACCTTTCTGGCGATAAGCCGGTTACGTTAGGCGCTGGCAGGATTGGAAATGGAATTATCGTCGAGTCTAAAACAAACGGTCAGTTTGCTTGAGGTGGGTTGCTACTCAACTTGAATGGATACGAGACCGAGTGCAAACTGACAGTTTGCGCGACAACTTTGCTCGCCAAAGCTGTAGCGGGCGATGACGAGTGAATCGCAAACTAACAGTTTGCGTTACAACTTGGGTGCATAGCCTATTGCCGCCAAACGCAGGGACGCGTAAACTTGGGCGCTCAAAAGTCTACAGCTCACGCTAGTCAAATGAATCCGCGACTCACTGCCATCTCCGGAAGACTGAAGGGTAACGTCTTTACCATTGATGATTTACCCGTCGTGATCGGACGCGACCGAACCGCGACGCTCTGCATTGCCGACGCTTCGATTTCCCGCCGCCATTCCCAGATTGAAAGAGAAAACGACCATTTCGTCATACTCGATCTCGACAGTCTCAACGGCACATTCATCAACGACGTGCCGGTGAAACGTCGCCAGCTGCAACATGGCGATCGAGTTCGCATCGGCGATTCCCAGTTTCTTTTTTTAATACACGATGGCGATGTGAATTCCAGATCGAGCGAGGTTCGTTTTGAAGAAGGACAGCTTATTAGTGGCTCCACGTTGCAGGTCAGGTTCAACGATGCGCTCTACCTGATGGCCCGCGACTTGAGCGCGCTAATGAAAGTCAGCACGACAATCAATGCCATTCGCGGCGTGGAACAGCTGCAGAAGACCCTGCTCGAGCTGCTTTTCGAAGTTGTGCCTGCGGAGCGGGGGGCAATTCTCCTTACCGACCCAGGCCCCCAGGGAAATGCATCGGAGTTTGCATCCGTTTTTGGTCTGTACCGGGCGCACGGGCAAGATGAATCGATCAAGGTAAGCCGCACAGTCACGAAGCGCGTGCTACAACACCGCGAATCACTGCTGATCAATGAACTGGTGGACGCGAAGGGTTTTGAGTCGTCGGATAGCTTGATAAGTGAGGGGACTGCCTCAATTTTGTGCGTGCCGCTCGTCATGCTGGATCGCACGCTGGGAGTTATTTATCTCGACGCGACAGAGCCGCAAACCGTTTTCGACAAGGACCACTTGCAACTGGTGTCGGCCATCTCCGCCATCGCCGCCGTGGCTCTGGAAAACGCGCGCCACATCGAATGGCTCGTCAGCGAAAATCAACGGCTGATTGCCGATTTCAATATTGAGCACAACATGGTCGGCGAGAGCCAGGCGATGCGGGACGTGCTGCAATTCATTTCCAAAGTGGCGCCCACGGATTCGACCGTCTTGCTTGCGGGAGAGAGCGGCACAGGCAAGGAGTTGGTGGCACGAGCAATTCACCAGAACAGCAAACGTGCAAACAAGCCTTTCATGGCCGTCAACTGCGCGGCGCTCGCTGAGTCGCTCCTCGAAAGCGAACTCTTTGGACACGAGAAGGGATCGTTTACCGGCGCGCTCGCTCTGAAAAAGGGTCGCCTGGAGATTGCCGATGGCGGCACTGTCTTTCTGGATGAAATTGGCGAGCTTTCGCTACCCTTGCAAGTGAAACTGCTGCGCGTCCTGCAGGAACGCGAGTTTGAACGCGTTGGCGGCACGCGCACTATCAAGGTCGACATTCGCCTGATTACGGCAACCAACAAAAACCTCGAGGAAGCGGTCAGCGCGGGCACATTTCGCCAGGACCTTTATTACCGCCTAAATGTGGTTAGCATGGAAATGCCGCCGCTGCGCGAGCGTCAGGACGACATTCCGCTGCTGGCGAATTATTTCGCCGCCAAGTATGGCGAGAAATGCAATCGTCGCATCACCGGAATCTCCGCGGAAGCACAGTCACGCCTGCTTAGTTACGATTGGCCGGGCAATGTGCGCGAACTGGAAAATGCGATCGAGCGCGCGGTCGTGTTAGGTACGACTGATCGCCTCCTGCTCGAAGACTTGCCGGAGTCAGTTTTGGAATCTGAGCCGGCAGCTACCACGCCCGGAACGAAATATCATGACGCGGTGGCCCAAACAAAGAAGCAGATCATCCTCAACGCGATGCAACAGGCTAAGGGCAATTATACTGAAGCTGCAAAACTTCTCGGCGTGCATGCAAACTATCTGCACCGATTGATCCGCAACCTAAATCTGAAAGATCGATTGAAGAAGTAACATTTTTCGCTAGTGATCCTCACAAAGTCTCGATCGGAAGCGTAGCTCAAACTGAGATTCTCTTTCTGAGTCTCATTCACACCGCGGCTTCACCTTGTATCCCTGCAACTTTGTGACTTGGCCTTAGAAGTTGGCTAATAAAGTAATCTGCCGGCCGGCGGAAGTCTTTGTACCAAACACCTGCGTTACCAAACGGCTCAGGAGCTGCCAAATAGACAAGCTCATCTGCGAGTTCCTCGACTACCCGGCGGCCATCATGCGATGTGACTGGAACCGCAGCTGCAATGCGTGCGGGATTAAGCGTACGCAGGGCGCCGATTGCCGCTGCCATGGTCAGACCCGTCCGAATTCCGCAGTCGACAATTAGGAGGGCCTTTCCTACGAGCTCGGTAGGAGGACATTCGCCACGGCAAACTTGTGCCCTTCGCGCGAGCTCTTTGAGCGCATCCTCCATGAAATAGTCGAACGGCGTTTGAGGCTTCGCAGGGCGCGGCCCTACTTCGTCGTCCACTACCAGAGTGCCCGCCGCGTTCACCGCGACTGCCTGCGATCCAGGTCCTCGCGGCGCAAGCAGGCGGCGAATAATAATCAGGTCAAGCGTCGCTTCAAGATGTTTCGCGACCTCTATGGCGACCGGTACTCCAGCCGACACAATTGCCAACACAACCACGTCGTCGCTAATGGCGGCGCGCGGGAGCGTCGCCGCGAGTTCGGCTCCGGCGTTGCTCAGGTTTGGAAATGGCGTGATAGTCCCGGTCACATAGATTGTTGACAGCGTTCCTTAGGGGGCCACTTGCCAACGGCCCATTCCCTAAATGGCGCCGGCTCCGCATAGTGGGTCAGTTTGATGTCCGATAAGCTTTAAGCTTGTCGTTAAGTCACGACAAACTAAAGTTTATCGAACACTCACACTGACCCACTACCCGGCTCCGCTTTGCCTGTCACAAGAATTCTTGCATCGAGTATAGCGTTAGACCACGGTTTGAGTGTATAAGACTGCTACCACGTTCACCCCGGAGAGGGCGGCGCCGGTTAACTAGGCGGTGACGCCCTTTCCGCTTTAGGGCAGGTGATTAATCGTCAAACATTTGAGTAATGCAAAAACACGATGGTGATGAAGAAGCTTTCCCTGCCCTCAGGTTGCGTCCAGCGACATCAGAGGACGAGCCGTTTCTGATGAACCTCTTCGCTACCACGCGCACGGATGAACTGGCCCTCTTGAACTGCGACGAACATCAAAAAGAGGCTTTTATCGCAATGCAGTTTAATGCACAAAGCCGGCAATATGTTATGAGCTATCCGGACGCTAACAACAGCATCATTGTGTGGAATGGTGCTCCTATTGGCAGGCTCATTATTGACAGGGCCGCGAAAGAATTTACATTGCTTGACATCGCCTTGCTTCCAGCTCACCGCAACGCCGGCATCGGAACCAGTCTGCTTCGAGGTCTATTGAAGGAGGCCACTACCGTCGGGAAACCGGTCCGACTTCATGCGCTTACAACGAGCGCCGCAGTGCGACTCTACGAACGTCTGGGATTTTCGCGAGTAGGTGCTGATGCGGTTTATATGGAAATGATCTGGCTCCCTCCCGTTCCAAAATCCCGCTGAATTGCAAACACGACTTGCGCGAGCCATAAGACTTCGACTTAAATCTTGATCTACGACCAGGAAACCAATAAGGCACATTGTCTAAACCAGACCGCCGCAAAGGTGTGGAATTATTGCGACGGCGAGACCGCGTTAGCGGACGCTTGCAGTGCTCTGTTCCGTGATCTTGAGACGCCCGTCGATGAGAAGCTGGTTTGGTATGCCGTGGATCAATTCGCCAAAGACAATCTATTGGAAAAGGAGATCGAAGTCCCGGCCTTCATTATTCCGGGAATGAATAGACGCCAGATGGTGCGGACGCTTGGATTGGCTGCTGTTGTGGCCGTGCCGCTGGTAACTTCTATCGTTGCTCCTACGCCCGTGCAAGCCGCTACTTGTCTGCCGCCAGGCGCTGCATGCAACGGCAGCGGGCAGTGCGGCAGTGGTCTGTGCAACCCCCCAGGCAATGGGACGTGCTCCTAAGTTTAATTTTTAGAACTGCCGCGGTGATTAAAGCTGCTGCAGTTTTATTTCTTGCGAAAACAAAAGGCGGGATTAATTCCCGCCTTTCGTTTCTTTAGTCCAGAGTGGGGAAGTTTAGAATTCAAACTTTAGTTTGTGTCTTGTGCGCAGCAAGCTAAAGCCTGAACTCTGAACTGCGGGCCAGCCAACGTCCTAATCTAGTTTTGCCGCACTGATAGAGGAGCCTGTTGAGGCGCATCAGTCTGGCGCGCTATCGCATCCGGATGACTACTTGTCGTCACAATCGGGGGCGGTGGCGGGTTCGCCACTAACACCTCCAAGGCCGCGTCGATTACTTCACTAATTCGCGAGACAAAAACGATCTGCAATTCCTTGCGAACGTCTTCCGGCAAATCTTCTATGTCGGCTTCATTGCGAGAGGGAAGCATAATGCGACGAATTCCTGCGCGGTTGGCGGCGAGGATCTTTTCCTTCAGTCCGCCTACGGGAAACACCAAACCAGAAAGAGTAATCTCGCCGGTCATTGCGGTGTCGGGGCGCACCCGGCGTCCGGTGTAGAGCGACGCTAATGCGGCCGTGATTGTAACGCCCGCGCTCGGGCCGTCCTTGGGAATTGCTCCGGCGGGAACATGCAGGTGAACGCCGTACTCTTTGAACATTTCCGGATTGATTCCAAATTCGGTTGCGTGCGACCAGAGATACGACTGCGCGGCGCGCGCTGATTCCTGCATCACCTCGCCCAACTGCCCCGTGATCGTTAAACCTCGGCCGCCGGGTAGCAGCGTGGCTTCGATGAAAAGCACTTCGCCACCCATCTCGGTCCAGGCCATTCCCGTGGCCACCCCAGCGGGCAACTCCTTGCGTGCCTGCTCCGGATAAAATCTTGGCGCACCGAGATAGTCATGTATATCGCCTGCATCGACGCTCACTGTGTCGGCCTCAGCCTGTGCAATCTTTAAAGCTACCTTGCGGGCAATCCTGCCGATGTTTCGTTCCAATTGACGTACGCCGGCTTCGCGCGTGTATCGTGTAGCAATCAATTCCACAGCCGCATCGCTGATAGTGAGTTGTTCGGGCTTGAGGCCATTTTCTTCTATTTGCCGCGGAGTCAAATACCGCTTGGCAATTTGTAGCTTCTCCATATCGCTGTAGCCCGGAAGGTTGATGACCTCCATGCGGTCGCGCAACGGCGGTGGAATTGGTCCGAGCTGATTGGCGGTGGCAATAAAGAAGACACGCGAAAGATCAAACGGGAGATCCAGGTAATGGTCGCGGAAAGAATTATTCTGCTGTGGATCGAGAATCTCGAGCAGCGCTGAAGATGGATCGCCACGATAGTCGTTGCCGAGCTTGTCAATCTCATCAAGCATCAACACCGGGTTATTTACGCCGGCGCGGCGGATTGACTGAATCACCCGCCCTGGCATGGCGCCGATATACGTGCGCCGGTGCCCGCGCAACTCAGCTTCGTCACGCATGCCGCCAAGCGACATGCGCTCGAATTGACGGCCGAGCGCGCGCGCAATCGAACGCCCGAGTGAAGTCTTGCCCACTCCCGGGGGACCAACAAAACAGAGAATCGGACTCTTCGTATCGGGCCGCAACTTTATGACGGCAAGGAATTCGAGAATGCGTTCCTTGACGTCTTCGAGACCGTAGTGGTCTTCGTCAAGCACCCGGCGCGCTTCATTGAGATCGAGCTTATCTTCAGAAGACTTCAGCCAGGGCAATTCGAGCACGTATTCGAGGTAGGTGCGGATAACGTGATAATCGGGCGCGGCAGCAGGAAGCTTTTCCAAACGCTTCAACTCGCGCTCCGCTTCCGTTCGGACCTCGTCGGGCAAATCCGCTTTTGCCAATCGCTCACGCAGCATTTCAGCCTCGGCGCGTTCACCGCTCTCATCTTCGCCGAGCTCTTTTTGAATGGCCTTCATCTGCTGGCGCAAAATGTAATCGCGCTGAGACTTGTCCATTTCCGACTGTGCTTCCGTCGCAATCTTGGAACGCAGTTGAATAATTTCCAGCTCGCGAGCGAGGTAAGCGTGGGCCAGTCGCAGTAGTTCGTCCGCAATGTCAGCTTCGAGCATGTTCTGTTCCTGCGCGACACCGAGGTTGAGGATCGAACCCAGAAAATAAGCGAGACGAACCGGGTCGACAGAGCCGAGTATTGCAACCCGAACCTCAGGTGGCACACCCGGCAGCAGCGCCAGCGCTTCCTGCACCATCGCCTGAACATTTCGTTTTGTTGCCTCGACTTCTTCCGGATCCTTAATCTGGACTTCGGGAAGAATCTGGACAACCGCGCGTAAATATGGGTCCTCTTGTTTCCATTCATTGACCTTCACTCGATCCGTGCCCTGCGCAATGATGTGCATCGTCTCCCCGATGCGCTCCATTCGCTTGATCATCGCGAGCGTGCCCACCTGATAAAGGTCCGCGGGCCCGGCATCTTGAGATGTACTCGTAATTTCAGCGCGAACGGTGATGCAGGCGAGCAACTTCTCCTCACTCGCCAGCGCTGCCTCAACTGCCGCGACCGAACGCGGCCTCGCTACTGCAAGGGGAACGACCGTCTCGGGAAAAAGTGTCGTATTCTGCAAAGCCAGCACGGCAATCTCGAATGGCTGGCCCGGCTGACGAGCCGCCCCCGGCTGCGCCACACTCGTGGACGTTTGCTCGCGGTTCTTATCTTCCGCTGCGGGAGGTCCTTTGTCCGGTGTCTCTGACATTATTCTTACTCTCGACTTTAGCGACCGCTGCTAACTGGTATCCAACACCGCCGCTTACTTGCAACGCAGACTGATGATCAGAAAGCCATCGCGATAATCGTGTGCGAGTGATGCTTCGTCGATTAAACAGGGAAATTGGATTGTCTTCTCAAAACGACTATAAGTAATTTCCATCTGCTGATAGCGGAAGCCTTCTTTGAAAAAAGTGTCTCGACGGCAACCCCGGATCATCAGGTTCGACTGGTCGATTTCGATCTCAAGATCGTCGTTGCAAACGCCTGCCAGATCCACTTTGATCATCCAGCCTTCATTGCTCCGGTAAACGTCGGCGGCAGGATTCCATAACCGCCCTGATGGTCGGACGCGATGAGCGACAGTCAACAAAGCAACTTCACGATTCGACTTTGGCATAGGATAGCTACAGGATAAGGGAACCCCCGATGATTGAAAAGGGGAGGTGACTATGGTCAGTTTGGCGTTCAGAAGTCGGATCGCTTTGAGAACCGTGCGCGGTAGCGCCGGATGCTAAAGTCAATTCCAATACCAGACGTGCCACAGGCGACAATTTGCTAAATTGATCCCAGCGTTCGCTTTTGCGCACGCTCCGACCGCCAAATGTTTGAAGTTGACTTTAGCATCCGGCGCTACCGCGCTCGGTTCTGTATGGTCCTGCTCCTATTATTCATCAAACTGAGCCACTACCGTGACTGGCCGGTCAATCCTCCCCCGACTTAGAGTCAATTTGTAGCTCTACCCAAATAGTTTGCCCCAGAAAGACGATTGACGAGAAATATCCTCAAGGGCATCCGCAAGTTCGCGATCCGCTTCGGTTTCCAAAGCAATGTCTCCCATCGAGACAATGCCAAGTAAGTTTCCATTCTCATTCAAAACAGGTATGCGGCGCACCTGTTTGTCGCCCATCTTCCTGATTACATCGACTACTCGCTCGTGCGGTCTGGCCGCGTGGACGTCAGTTGACATCACTTCTTCCGCCCGCGTGGCGTTGCAGTCTTTGCCCTCAGCCACTGCGCGCAAAACTATGTCGCGATCGGTAATCAAGCCGAGCAACTTGCCCTGATTGTAATTGGACGTGTTGAGCCGGCGTTCATCCGACTCAGTTTTTCCATTTCCACCATTGGCCCTGAATTCGACTACCGGAATCACGCCGGTGTCTTCTGCCTTCATCATCGCTGCAACTTCACGCAAGGTGGTGTCGCGCGTGGCGACCGCCAACTCGCGCGTCATTATGTCGCGGACGCGCAGTCGTGAACGGGTAGGGCGCTCATCGTAGCGGGTTCGTGGTTGATAAGCCTCCTCACTGGGTGACTGCCAACTCCGATCGCGGCCCTCATACATTGGGCGTCTGTAATCTTCGCGGGCGTATCGATCGGAGTATTCGTTGTATCTTGGCTCATCGTTTTGGTAGCCGGCGCGTTCGCCGAATCGTCCCTGGCCAAAGTCGCGCCGTTCCTCGTCGCTTTCCGGGCGCCGGCCGGAATATGGATGGCCGTAGCTCCACGGTCGTTCGCGCGCAAATCGGTCTCGGCGAGTGCGAAATTCACGGTCGTCTTCAATGTCATCGAAATATCTAGCCATTATTTCTCCCTCCCTGGTGTTTTCAAAAAAAATCAAAGCGTCGCTTGAAAACAAAAGCGAGCGTTTAGAATTTGCTGGGGGCTAGCTGTGGGCGGAGACACCCACTCGAACTAATGAATAGGGGAACTACAACTCACGAAAGGGAACTCCAGGGGATATTATCCCGAAATCATCTGCGCGCCTAACCGGCCGAAGACCGACGACCGGGGACCAAAGACTAGGGGGACGGAAGAGATTAGCGGTAGTCGGCCTTCTTTCGGCACCGCACTCAGCGCGCGCCCGACTCAATCTCAGCGACTATGTGGACCCGCGATGTTATGTCGAGAGTGCCCACTTCGATTGGTGTCGGCGCGGCTTCTGTCCTCGCCATTTGCAAGCGTCCTTCATAAATTGGTCGCGGTCGCTCGATGCCCTCTTCCTGCACCTCAACAATTCTCAACACTCGGCCGGCAAGCGCGGTTGCAATTACCTGAGCTTTGCTGACCGCTTCGCGAGTTGCCTCAGCCAGCGCCTGATCACGGGCGGGCCGGTCCTTCCTCAACGTAAAGGAAATGCCGGCAATATCATTTGCCCCCGCTTGAGACGTGGCATCAATGACTGGGCCTACTTTAGTTAAGTCAGACGTAGTCACGGTGACGCTGTTGCGAGCTTCATACCCGGTGATAGTTGGTGGTTGGCCCTCTTTATAAACCCGCTGCGGTTGCAAGCTGTAACCACTCGTCTTGACTTCAGCGCCGGATCCGGCGGCGTTCTTGAGTGCCCGCACCACCGCTTCGGTCTTGTTGGCATTCTCCTGTTGTGCGTCCAGCGCGCGGCGTCCCTGCGTTACTACTGAGATTGTAAGAATCGCGGTGTCCGGTTGCGCCTGAACGATTGAGTCGCCGGTAACCATTACTTTGGTGAGGCCTCTTGACTCGGTTTGATTTCCTCCCGTACCGCTTTCTGCTAAAGGGCGCATCATTCGCACTTCAAACGGAATGCCCTCCATATAAATCATCACCACCTCTGATTTTGTTTCGCCGAGAGCCTCTACTTCACTCCCTTCGCTGAACCACTTCTCATTTTGAAAACGTTGGGCATTGAGGATTAGATATTTCTGATCACTGGAAACGATTACCCAGCCGCCGGCCTCGACCGTCCTTTGCAGTCGCCCGCGCAGGGCCACCTCCTTTGCAAAAACCTGGGTCGCGAGCAGCGCAACCAGCGCAACCGCGCCCACTATTGATATCGACTTTCGCTTTAGCATAATTCTTGTCATGCTATCTCTCTTTCGTTGGTTCGTTGATCCGAGCGCCAGGCTATCCTGCGCTCATCACCAAAGAACGAGCGGGGTGCTCAACTCTTGCTGACTCTTTCTAAACAATTTTGGCTCTCCAATACTGTTTTGTTACGATTCATTCAATGCAGTCATTCGATACTAACAATCCGGATTACAACGAACCAAGCGAGCGTTCAAGAGCAGTTAACGCTGGCCGAGTTGAAGATTTACCCCAAGGGAGCTGCAAGACAATAGACCTTTCAGAAGGACGCGAGCTCGTTCTTTACAATGTGAACGGCGAATTCTATGCCACCGAGAATTTCTGCCCGCACCAGGGGGCGCCCCTCGCCGAGGGAATCCTCTGCGAACATGTGATCGAATGCGATTGGCACGGTTGGCAATTTGACGTGCGGACGGGAGAGTGCCTCACCGTTGCTGAGAAGATTGAGACTTATGAGGTGGTTATTGAAGAAGGACTCATTAAGGTAATGATCTAAAACATTTGTCATTTGACATTTGACATTTTCCATTTGTCATTTAGTCGCGGACTTGAAGTACATGGACCATTAAGTTCAGTGGTCTAAACTGACAAATGGAAAATGTCAAATGACAAATGGAAAATTTTTCATTCCTGCTCTCCATCGCTTCCGATGGCTTCCACCGGACAGCAGAGCAGCGCTTCTTCACAAGCTGTGCGCTCTTCTTCCGTTAGCGGTTGCTTGTAAACAAACGAATAGCTGTTGGCGTCCGAGCGGCGGAAGTTTTCCGGCGCTGTGTCGCGACACACGTCGCAGTCGATGCATGACGAATCTACGTAGTAAGCGCCAGGCACATTTTCCTTCACACGGTCGTTTCGGTCGGGCAAGCTTCACTCCCTCTAAACATCGTCCGCAGATTACACACATTGGGCCGATTCAGAAAACGATAAGTAGCAGAATGACCTGTTGGCTTGTGCTCTCAGAATCTGTTTAATCTGAGTAATCTGCGGGTAACGGTCGGTTTACGGATGCGTCATTTCTTCCGGCTTCACATACTTATCAAAATCCTCGCCGCTCAGAAAACCAAGCGCGATTGCCGATTCGCGCAGGCTGATCCCTTTCTTGTGGGCGTTCTTCGCTACCTGTGCTGCTTTGTCATAACCGATGTGAGGGTTCAACGCCGTGACGAGCATCAATGAACCTTTCAAGTGTTCATTGATCTGTTCCCGATTGAGCTCGATACCCGCAATGCAGTATTCCACAAATCCATGCGAGGCGTCGTGCAGCAAACGGATCGAATGCAGAAAATTGTGAATCATCACCGGCTTATAGACGTTCAACTCAAAATTTCCTTGTGAGCCCGCAAAGGTTGTGGCCAGGTCGTTGCCAAGCACCTGTACGCAGACCATGGTCACCGCCTCGCTCTGCGTCGGATTAACTTTGCCCGGCATTATCGACGAACCCGGCTCATTCTCAGGCAGAATCAATTCGCCCAGGCCACAACGCGGGCCGGAAGCCAGCCAACGAATGTCGTTGGCAATCTTCATCAGCGAACCGGCGAGCGTTTTGAGAGCGCCGCTGGCAAAAACGATCTCATCGTGGGCGGAAAGCGCGGCAAACTTGTTGGGATGAGATTTGAATGGCAGACCGGTTAGTTCGGCGATCTTCCTGGCAGCGCGCTCGCCAAACTCCGGATGAGAATTGAGCCCGGTGCCGACTGCCGTGCCGCCGATCGCCAGGTCGTAAAGCCCGGGTTCGGCTAATTTTAGCCGTTCGATGTCGCGCTCAATCAAACTGGACCATCCGGACATCTCTTGACCAACAGTTAACGGTGTTGCGTCCTGGAGATGCGTGCGACCAATCTTAACTACATCTTTAAACTCTTCAGCCTTCGCAGCGATTGCATCATGAACTTCACGAATTGCAGGAATGAGTTTGTTCAACTGTTCAGCGCCGGCGATATACATCGCAGTCGGAAACGTATCATTCGAAGACTGCGACATGTTGACGTCGTCGTTTGGGTGAATTGGCCGCTTGCTGCCCAACACTCCTCCGGCAAGCTCAATCGCGCGATTAGAGATCACCTCGTTGGCATTCATGTTGGTCTGGGTGCCGCTGCCTGTTTGCCAAACGCGCAAGGGAAAGTGCTCGTCGAGTTTGCCTTCGATAACTTCGTCGCACGCCTGTGTAATAAGCTTCAGCTTGTCGCTCGGCAACTTGCCGAGTTCGGCATTGACCAGCGCGGCGGCCTTTTTGAGGATACCAAACGCGCGAATCATCTCACGCGGCATCTTGTCATCGCCTATATTGAAGTGAAGCAAACTACGTTGGGTCTGCGCGCCCCAATACTTGTCTGCGGGCACTTCAATCTCGCCCATCGAGTCGGTTTCAGTACGAGTCTTTTCTTGCTTAGCGACGTGTTGAGACATGGCCTAGCCCCAGGTTCTTGAATTCGTTGGATTGTTTACCAGGATGAGTCAAGGTCGGCACGCAAACAGAGTATACCGCCAATGAAAGCGGTCGCGAAACTCTGGGGGAGGTCGGCGGGAAAAGAAGTCTTGACAAAGGTATCGAGCACGGGCCTTACGACCCCGAAGCGCTCCACCATTACTGCAAGACTCTCAACCATCTAGTTGTATACTACGTACGAGATTCTCAAAGAGATCACGCTCGGATTTCATCGAAGTCCTCGCCGTCCCAACAAAAGAGCCGCTCTCTTGCTCGTCCTCTACGATAGTGACCAGGCAGAGAGCCCCTTGCTAAGGAGGCCACACCATGATCAAGACCACTCAAAACCATCACACTTATAGGAATGAAGCCAACCGGAGGGAGTTTCTAAAGAATAGTGCCACAGCTGCTGCTGGACTCGGATTTCTAACGCTTGGATTCAGACCACAGCCCCTCATTGCTCCCCCGCTTCAGGACAGACCCGGGACACATAACATGTTGGTCGTGGGGGAACAGACCGTTTATCTTTCCCACCTTCCAATGTTCGAGGCCCTCGATACAAACAGGACCAACTTCACTTCGCCTCACCGTTACCAGGTGATACTGGAGGCGTCCTTCGCTGATGGAGACAAGAACCTGACTGAAATTTATACTGCGGATCGTCAAAGTCATCCCACGGAAAAAATGTATTCGATCAAGCCGGTGCCTTTCGTTCTTCCCGACCTCGATCCTAAAGGTAAGGCCCTGCGGACCTTTCGCGGCAATACTGTCTACCGTGGGCATTTGGAGCGAGAGAACACGCCAATAATAGGTTTCCTGGAACCCGTGCCGCCAAACAAGCCTCCGGCTGGCGGCGTCTTTGATGTCAACGTCCGCAGAGTCGTTCATTTCCACAAGTTTGTCCCGGGCACGGCAAAGCCGACGCAACTGCAATACATCCTGTTTGGCAAAGGTCCGGAAACGTTCCTGGCCCACTTCATCGCCCGGCCACCGGACTTCGATCAAATCATTTCCGTCAAGATCACCGGTCAGCAGTTTACTGACGACGAGCTGGCCAATGGAATAAAGCTCAGCTTTCCTGGAAAGCCAAACTCGGCAAAAATGAGGATCAAGGAAACGCAGAAGGGATCAGGAGTATCTCAGATCTCGGGAAGCAGCAATTCCCGGCCTTTGCAGGTTGAGGCAATCAAAGAGTTCTATTTTGAGGAGGGCGAACTCAGGGTACCGGCAACATTTGATCCAACTGCTGAAGAAAAGAATTCCGGATTCCTCGAGTAGAAGTTTTTCTATACGTGAAAAAGAGTGGTGCGTGGCGCGACGGGCAACGCCAGACGAGCACGTAGATGGAAGCTGATTCGCGCCGCGCGCGTCGCTGGTTATTTTCCTTCAACGGGAGCGCCGGAGTTTGTCCAGGCTTTCCAACCGCCAGCCATTGAGAAGACGTTGCTGTAGCCCATCCGCTGGAGGACGTCGGCGGCGAGAGCTGAGCGAAAACCTCCGCCGCAGTAGAGGATCAGTTCTGTTGCCTTGTCAGGCACTGTCGCTTCAATGTCGCGTTCGATGATGCCTTTGCCAAGGTGTTCAGCGCCCGCGGCGTGAGCGGCTTCCCACTCGTTATCTTCCCTGACATCAATTAGCCGGACATCATTGTTCGCCTTCATTCGTTCTCTTGTTTCATCGACCGTAACTTCTCGAATACGGCTCTTGGCGTCGTTGACGAGTTTAAGAAACCCTTCAGAATGTTTCATATCAGTTGACCTCGTGGAATGAGAAGTTAATAAGCAGTGCCGGCTGTTAGCGCACGAACTAATGACTTTGGTCCAGAGTAATGTTCACTCCACACGAAGCAAAGTCAGAAACGGAAACGGAAGCGACCGGTTGAGTGCAACGTCAAAGGCTCGATCTAGTACCACAATCCGGGCCAATTGGATGAAATTGCGGCTAATGATTATAATGCCCATCTTTCTGGAAAGCATTCAATACGGAATGAGATGACAAAGGTTGTGAAGGCGACGTTTGTTTCGATTCCCAGCACTCCACTCATCGCTCAGTACCTATCACTGTCTATAGGAGAGCACATTGGCTAACGAACAGTTTGACGTAACGATTATCGGGAGTGGGCCGGGCGGCTATGTTGCCGCGATACGCGCCGGTCAACTGGGGCTCAAGGTGGCGATAGTCGAAAAAGATAATCGCCTTGGCGGCACCTGCACACTGCGCGGCTGTATTCCAACCAAACAGATGCTGATGTCAGCTCACATCTACGAGCAAATGCAACACGCGGCGGATTTCGGCGTCCAGGCTTCAGGCATTCAACTCGCTTTCGCCGACGTGCAAAAACGCAAAGACAAAGTAGTGCTGAAAAACAGCAAGGGCATCGAGTATCTGATGAAGAAGAACAAGGTGACGGTGTTCAAGGGCACGGGCAAACTCGCGCTGCCTGGAAAGGTGGAAATCAGCGGTGCTGATGGCCAGAAACAAACAATCGAAACGAAGAACATAATCATCGCCACGGGCTCCGTGGTTCGTCCCATACCGGGTTTTGAAACCGACGGTGTGCATGTCGTAAACAGCGATCACATTCTCGAGTTGAAAGACGTTCCTAAGTCGCTCATCGTCATGGGCTGCGGCGCTGTCGGTGTCGAGTTTGCGTCTGTCTATTCACGCTTCGGCGCCGAGACAACAGTCGTCGAGCTGTTGCCGCGGCTGGTGCCGTTGGAAGACGAAGAGGTTTCGAAAGAACTCGAAAAGAGTTTTCGCAAACGCGGTATTAAGTCGCAAGTCGATACGAAACTCGAAAAACTAGAGAAGAATGAAACGGGTGTACGCGTTACCGGCAAGACTTCGAAAGGCGAAGCAGTCAGTATTGAAGCTGAGATGTTGCTGGTTGCGGTGGGCCGCATGCCGTTCACCGAAGGGCTGGGGCTCGAAGGAACGCAGGTAAAGGTTGAAAAGGGATTTGTGCAAGTTGACGAGTTTCAGCAGACAGCCGAAAAGGGTGTCTACGCCATCGGCGATGTGGTGCCGACGCCGCTCCTCGCTCATCTGGCATCGAAGGAAGGAGTCGTGGCAGTAGAACATCTGGCAGGGCTAAAGGATGTGCGTCCGATCAACCTGCGCCTGGTTCCAAACTGCACTTACTGCGATCCGGAAGTTGCTTCAGTTGGACTGAGCGAAGGAAAAGCAAAAGAACAGGGCTACGATGTGAAAATTGGAAAGTTTCCCTTCTCGGCGTCGGGCAAGGCGCGAATTCTTGGCGAGGAAGAGGGCTTCGTTAAGATCGTTGGCGAGAGCAAGTATGACGAAATACTCGGCGTGCACATTATTGGTCCGCATGCGACGGAATTGATTGCCGAAGCTTGCGTCGCAATGCAGCTTGAATCAACCGCCGAAGAACTGGGACGCACGATGCACGCGCACCCGACAGTTTCCGAAGCGGTAATGGAAGCGGCAGAGGGCGTGCACGGATTGTCGGTCCATATTTAACCAAGACGGCCATTTTTGTCGGTCGCCGATCGAGAGTATGGAGAACGAGCCAAAGAAATCAGATCAAAAAGCTTCGCGTAGTAGAGATTCGCGTCGCCGGCACGGTCCGCGTCGCCCGCGTTTCCAGATGCGCGTCAGCACGAAGTATGCGCCGCGCAAACCGAGCGAAGACCGGCCCCTGACCTGCACCACCGAGACAACGCTCAAGCCTGAGCAGATGCTCGAGTTATATCGCTATCTGAAAATGACGCGGCTCGTGGAAGAACGGTTGGTCAACCTGTATCGACAGACCAAAGTTATCGGTGGTGTTTTTCGTTCATTGGGCCAGGAGGCAACCGCGGTCGGCAGCGCCTACGCGTTGCAGCCTCAGGATTTCGTTACGCCATTGATTCGCGACCTCGGCGCAGTGCTGGTGAAGGGAATTCGCCCGCGCGATATTTTTGCGCAGTATATGGCGAAAGCGTGGGGACCATCCGGCGGCCGCGATCTGAACATTCATTTCGGTGACATGGAAAAGGGCTTCATTGGTCCGATCTCGCATCTCGGCGACATGATTCCGGTAATGAGCGGCGTGCTGCTCGGGGCGCGCATGCAGAAGAAGCCGATTGTTGCGATTGCTTATATCGGTGACGGTGGCATGAGCACCGGCGCGTTTCATGAGGGGATAAACTTCGCGGCTGTCCAAAAGTTGCCGCTAATCGTGATCGCAGAATACAACCACTACGCCTACTCCACTCCGACGAACTTACAGACTGCCGTGAGAGACCTGGCGGAGAAAGCCGCCGGTTATAACATTCCTGCCTCAATTGTTGATGGCAATGATGTGGTGGCGTGTTATGAGGTAACAACGCGAGCGGCGGATTATGCGCGTAACGGCGGCGGCGCCGTCCTGATTGAAGCCAAAACTTACAGGCGCAAAGGTCATGCAGAACACGACGACCAACGTTACGTGCCCCCGAATGAGATTGAATGGTGGGAGAAACACAACGATCCGGTTGATCGTTATGAAAGGTATCTAACCGAGCGAGGATTGTCAGATGTCGCGAAGCTCGAGGAGATTACCGCCGGTGTGTTGCGTGAGATCGAAGAGGACTGCGCCTGGGCTGAATCGTCTCCAATGCCTGAGGCGGAACAGGCGGCGTTTGGAGTTTTCGATAACAACATTGTGCCGCCGGCATTTCGTCCCGAAGTCCTGAAATCTAAGGAGTAGGGCCGCGGATGAACGCGGATCATTACGGATCAGATTAAGTAAATGACAACGGCAACTAAGAAAGAACACAAATCAGCGCGTCCTGAACGTGGCGGCCAGGCCACGCTCGTCGAAGCCATCCGTCAGGGCATCTGGGAAGAGATGGAGCGCGATCCGACCGTGTTTGTGATCGGCGAAGACGTCGGCGCTTATGGCGGCGCATTTAAAGTCACCGATGGCCTCATCGATCATTTTGGCAAAGGCCGGGTCATAGACACGCCGATCTCCGAGGCGGCGATTGTGGGCGCGGCGTGCGGTGCGGGACTGATGGGAATGAAGGCGGTCGCTGAGTTTCAGTTTATCGACTTCATCTCTGCCGGCTTCGATCTGCTGACCAACTACGCAGCGAAGTGTCGTTATCGCTGGGGAGCGAATATTCCGGCGGTCTTCCGTGGTCCCTGCGGTTCGGGAGTGCGCACCGGTCCGTTTCATTCCCTCAATGCCGAAGCCTTTTTCCTAAACACCGCCGGCTTGAAGATTGTGGAGCCTTCCACTGCTTACGATGCCAAGGGACTAATTAAAGCGGCGATTCGCGACCCGGATCCGGTCCTGTATTTTGAGCACAAAAAACTTTATCGCCTGCCGCGTCTGCGCGAAGAATTGCCCTCGGACGACTATGTTGTGGAGATTGGCAAGGCGCGCACGGCGCGCGAAGGGCGAGACCTTTCGATAATTACATTCGGCGCGATGGTTTTGACCGCGCTGGATGCCGCCGAGGAGCTTGAGAAAGAAGGGCTCGACGTTGAGGTGATCGATCTGCGCACCCTGTCGCCGCTCGATAAGCCCGCAATTCTCGCAAGCGTTAGGAAGACGAACCGGGCGATTGTGTTACACGAAGCTTCGCGTACGGGTGGCATTGGCGGTGAGATTGCGGCAACCATTGCGGAAGAAGCGTTTGAGTGGCTTGATGCTCCGGTTTTGCGCGTCGCGTCGATCGACACGCCAGTCCCATATTCACCGCCGCTCGAGGATTATTATTTGCCACAGACTAAGGATGTATTGGACGCGGCAAGGAAACTTGCCGCTTATTGACGCTTCCACTTAATCAGAGGTTCCATTAGGTTGAAACTGAGGAGTAGAAATCATGCCTAAGTTTCTCATAGCGTACAGCAGACGATGGGCCCAGAGATTCAATGGCTGCAAAGCTACGTCAGTTTTGGAGAATTTATGAGTACAGAAGTTGTAATGCCGCAGATGGGCGAATCCATCGCCGAGGGAACGATTACGAAATGGCTGAAGCAGGTCGGTGATCGCGTTGAGCGCGATGAACCACTCTTTGAGATTTCAACGGACAAAGTTGATGCGGAGATTCCCTCGCCGGCCGCCGGCACTCTAACGGAGATCCGCTTCAAAGAAGGTGACACCGTTGAAGTCAACACCGTCGTCGCTGTCCTCGATGGCCAGTCAGCCGCCGCGCCAACAACAACTGCGCCTACTGCAAAAGCTGAAGCCTCATCCGAGAGGGCGCCAGAGTCTGAAGCTCCGGTAGAACAACCGAAATCCCAGGCACAACCTGCTGCGACCGCCGCCGCGCCGCAGCAACCTCAGGTGGAAAAAGCCGCAGCCACAGGAGCGGAGGTACAAGCGGCAGACGAGCCTAAAGCAACAGCACCACCCAGACCTGTAGCGGCGGTTGAGTCGAAAAAAGCCGCTGCCGAGCCGACTGCCGCCGCTTCATCGAGAGGTAACGGTGGCAGTGCGACGGCTACTGCCGAAGAACTTCGTCGTACCAAGTCGAGCCCGCTGGTTCGCAAGATCGCCGAGGAGCACGGAGTTGATATTGCCCGGCTCGAGGGCACCGGGCTCAGCGGTCGAGTAACCAAGAACGACATTCTAAGTTTCATAGAATCCGGAAGTCCGGCCGCCGCTTCCGCCGGCACAAAAGCGCAACCCGCCCAACCAATAGCCAGCGCTGCGATTCAAGAGGCTCCTGCGCCGGCGGCGAAACCAGCGGAAGGCGATCGCGTTGAGCAGATGTCGGTGATGCGTAAGAAGATTGCCGAACACATGGTGCAGTCGCGACGCACCTCGGCCCACGTCACCACTGTCTACGAGATCGATATGACGGCGGTTGCCAAACTGCGCGAACAACACAAAGAGTCTTTTGCGGAACGAACCGGCACGAAGCTCAGCTTCATGCCGTTTATCTTCCAGGCGGTCAACAATGCCCTGCGAAAGTTTCCGGTTTTCAATGCGCAAGTCAATGGCGATCAGATCATCTACAAGCGTGACATCAATCTTGGCATGGCCGTCGCCCTTGATTGGGGCCTGATCGTTCCGGTGATCAAACGAGCGGATGACCTTTCAATTTCCGGGCTGGCGCGCGCCGCCAACGATCTGGCGGAGCGAGCGCGCACAAAGCAATTGAAGCCTGACGAGGTTGGTGGCGGTACGTTTACTATTACAAATCCCGGCGTCTTTGGTGGTCTGTTTGGCACTCCGATCATAAATCAACCGCAACTGGCTATTCTTGGGATAGGCAAGATCGAAAAGCGCACAAAGGTGTTGAGCACGCCAGACGGAGACGACTACATAGCAATTCGTTGGATGGCTTACTTTGCGCTGAGCTTCGATCATCGCGTGATTGATGGGGCTGACGCAGAACGTTTCCTTGCTTACATTAAGGAGCAATTGGAAGCGGGAGAATTTTCGCTGTAAACCAGATCTGAGATCTCAGATTTGAGATCTCAGATACCAAAACTCTGACAATCTCCGCTCTCATATTGGCCCTTGGACCGTCGCCTTAGCAGACCGATTTTAGGCTTTGTTATTGCGATTTTGTCGTTGATGGCAGTGGTTATTGCGATCGAATAGCAATTAGATGATGAATGCGATGAAGGTCTGAAAATGGCTTGACTTACCTTCCGGACGGGGCTAAGAAGTGTTGAATAATTTTTTAAATCCCCTGTTTGAACCCCTACGGAGACGGGCAACAATTCACTGTGAATGTTCGTCAGAAATCACATCCCGAGCTCGCTTGCGTGAGCTGAACACTTCAAAGATAAGGAGAGAATTATGGTAATCCCGAAGTTTAGAATGTTTTCTTCCCTCCTGCTCGCAGTCTTGATGCTGACCTTTTCAGCTTCCTTCGCTGTCGCGCAGGACACCACTCCTACTGCCGGTGCGCGCACTATCGCCAGCGGCGAGAAGTTGAAAATCAAAGGTGTGGTCACGCGGCGTGATCCCGACACTTTTACTGTTCGCGACAACAATGGGGTGGATACGATAGTCCGCCTCGACAACAGCACCAGCGTGAAGGCAAAAGGCGGTTTTCTGCGCAGTGGCGCAAACTACGCACAAACCCAAATCCTGCGGGGCCTGAACCTCGAAGTTGAAGGTCGTGGCAATGGGTCGGGCGAACTCGTGGCCGACAAGATCAGATTCAACGAGTCAGATCTTCGGGTAGCACGTTCAGTTGAGTCTCGCGCTGCCCCGCTCGAGGAACGCGCCACAAATACTGAATCGAAACTTACTCAGGTGGAACAGAATGCGCAGCGTCTCTCCGGGCAATTGGATGAACTCGCTGCGGTAGCAAACACTGCCAAGGGCGGCGCAAAAGCTGCGCAGGAAACTGCGGATTCGGCGGTAGCAGGAGTAAACGCAACCAACGAGCGCATCTCGGCCCTGGATGACTATGTGCCGCAGACAGTTCTGGCCGTTAACTTCAAAACCGGAAGCGCGATGTTATCTGCCGATTCGAAATCGAAACTCGATGAGATCGCCACCAAGGCGCTTAACGCCAAGGGCTATGTAGTTGAAGTTTCGGGTTTTGCCGATACCACTGGCAGTGTGCAAAGAAACCGCATGTTGAGCCAGCGCCGCGCCGACAGCGTGATACGCTATCTGGTCGAGAACCACAAGATCCCGCTGCGACGCATCGTGACGCCGTACGGGTATGGCGAATCGAATCCTGTTGCGGAAAACGACTCGCGCGAAGGTCGCGCGCAGAATCGGCGGGTCGAGGTGAAGTTGTTGGTTAATAAAGGCCTGATGCAACAGGCTCCGACGATGACCCGCTCCAGCTCGAGTGGCGATCAATAGCCAACTCGATTTAACCTGGGCGCACATTGTGCAACCAGCGTAGGCAACTATTGCCATGAATCATGCCGTCAGAAGAGTTGGTAAGAAAACAAACTAGGCCAGCAACGGCGGGTGCTAACTCTGGCGGCATGAGGAATGGTTTTATGATTCGCGAACATCGGGGAAGACACTTTCGACCAGCACTGCTGCTTGCGGTGCTGGTTCTTTTTTGCTGCCCCTGGTCGGCGATTGCCCAAACCATTCGCGACTTTCCACCACCGCCACCGGCGCCGACTCCCAAACCAACGCCAACGCCCGCTCCACCGAAAGACGAGGACTTCGAAGTAATTCGCGTCAGGACAAACCTGGTGATGGTGCCCGTCTCTGTCGTTGACGCAAAAGGCGAACCTCTGCGAGGGTTACAACTTAATGACTTCCGGCTTGATGAAGAAGGACGGACACAACAAATTGTCGAGATTGGCAATCCTGAAGAAGTGCCGCTGGACATCGCCCTATTGTTTGATGTTTCCAGCAGCGTCAGCCAGAAGGGGTTCTTTTTGTTTCAACAACGGGCCGCCGCGAGCTTTTTGAAGCAGGTGCTCAAGCCCGTCGATCGAGCAGCCGTCTTTACCATAGCGGCTAAGCCGACGCTCGTGTCGCCGCTCGCACCGGCGGAGACTGCCACGGAAAAGTTGATGACCATTCCTGCCGCTACTTCCAGTGTTTCCACCTCCTTTTATGACACTGTAGCAGCCGCCGCGAAATACCTGGACGCAAATTCCCCGGCGCGACGTCGCCGCGTGATTGTTGTTATTTCTGATGGAGATGACAATTCCAGCGAACTTCTGCAGCAGACGCTAGCTGAGGTGCGAGCAACTCAGCGGATTGAACCCACGCGTGCCGCTTCCAAGGAAAGTCTGCAGTTTCGACATCGTCGAGCCACCCTCGACGTGCAGCGAGCAGTGCAACAGGTCGATGCTGCTTTCTACTCGATTAATCCGGGGGGCGAGTCAATTCATCTCAATGAAATCAGCATGCGCGCCCAAAACGCGATGGAGTCGATCGCCCAGTCAACTGGAGGTACGGCATTCGTGCCGAACGGAGATGCAGATTTGCAAAGAGTTTTTAGTGAGGTGGCAGCGGAGCTTCGGGGACAATACCTCTTGCAGTATTACTCAAACTCCCAGGCATTAGGCACACAATTTCGTCGCATCGCCGTTACCGTTCCCACTCGTGCTGACCTTCGTGTCCGCGCGAGGCAAGGTTACTACCCGAAGGCGAACGTAAAAAACAAAGACTGAATGATGAGTGATGAGTACTGAGTGCTGAGTAAATGCCGAACGAGTGATTATTCGGCTCAACCCACTCGGTACTCATCACCCATCACTCATCAATCACTCATCACTCATTACTCAGTGCTCATCCCTTCGATTCGTGCATTGCCAGCAGCACATCGGTTAAGTGATTGACCACCTCCAGCAACGTCCGGCCGGCCTTGTCAAACTGGTCTGCGGCCGCTTGATCCTCTGCGGTGGCGGCTCCTGAGGCAACGCCCGCGAGCTTTATGTAGTAGCGTTGCAGCTCCGGCGTAGTGCGAAAATCGATTTCCAGTTTGTCCAGTCCTTCTTTTACGCTTTTAATGCTGCCGCGCACTGTCGCCTTGTTTCTCGTAGCTTGCTCCAGGATGGCTGGCGAAGCCTCCTTACGGCGAACTGCGTCGTCAACGCCCTCGAGTCCTTTCACCACTCCACCAAGCAGATAGATGAATCGCGTCAGGGTCTTGATTTGGCCGGCAACTCGCTCTGCTCCCTGGCGCTCAATTTCCGAGACTTTAGGCGCGCTGGCGCGGCTGGGTTTTGAGGTGCGTTTCCTGGTTTGCGAAAAGGCTGTCAAGGGGAACAGAAGGATGGTGACTATCAATACCGCTATGATTCGTTGCACGTGAATTCTCCTGTGGTTTTCGTTCGTGAACCATTATAACCACAAAGTACGCGAAGGAAGATCTGAGTTTCAAGTTCCGAGCTTCGAGTCAGAAGGACCACAACTTCCTAGCGAACGGCTATCCCGGAAAGCGAAACTCAAAACCCGAAAATCGGAACCCTTTTGTGCTCTTAATGGCTGACGCTGTTAGAATGACGCGATCGAAATGCCTGGAAGGTTACATCAGTGGACGAGAAAAGAAAACTCCTGGTTAAAAAGTTAGGCCGCGTTGACTACGACGCGGCGCTCGAGGTGCAGAGAGAAACTGAGCTGGCGGTGAAAGCGGCCCAACAGCCCGACACGTTACTTCTCCTCGAACATCCGCACACTTTGACCGTCGGCCGTCGCGGCGACAGCGCCGGAATCCTGATGTCGCAGGAATTACTCAAAGCGCGCGGGGTAAGTGTGTTTGAGACAAATCGTGGTGGAAAAATAACCTACCACGGGCTGGGCCAGATTGTTGGTTATCCGATCATTAATCTCAGTCCGGATCGCGAAGACGTGCACAGGTACGTGCGCGATCTGGAAGAAGTGTTAATCCAGACATTATCAGATTTCGAACTCCCGGCCTTTCAAATCGAAGGACTGACCGGCGTGCACACGCCACGGGGAAAGATCGCTGCCATTGGCGTACACATCGCGCGTTGGGTGACGACGCACGGATTTGCACTCAACGTGAATACGGATCTTAGTTTCTTTAATTTGATTATTGCCTGCGAGGGCGAGCAGGTGACGTCAATGGAAGATTTGCTTGGCCATGAGGTTGACATGAGCGCGGTTGAAGATCGGATCGTCGCTCACTTTGCGGAAGTGTTTGAGAGGACCGTGGCGGATCTTGTCACATGCTAACGACCCAACTAATAAACGAAGCCGCCGAGCGAATACGCGGCCACGTGCATCGCACTCCGGTTATTACGTCGCATTCCTTTAATGAAGTGGCGGGCAGGGAAGTCTTCTTCAAATGTGAAAACCTGCAGCGCGCCGGCGCTTTCAAAATTCGCGGTGCCACAAACAAGATTCTATCCCTGAACGACGACGAGAAAAGACGCGGGGTTGCGGCCTTCTCTTCGGGAAATCATGCGCAGGCCGTGGCTTTGGCATCGCGCGAGGCGGGCATTAGCGCGGTGATCGCAATGCCTGACGATGCGCCAAAAGCCAAGGTTGCCGCGACCCGGGCCTATGGGGCCGAGATCATCTTCTATGATCGCCTGAAACAGGATCGCGAAGGTGTGGCAGTCGAAATTGCTGAGCGCGAAGGGCGAGTCATGGTGCCGCCTTACGACGACTACCTGATACTAGCCGGTCAGGGCACCTGCGGCCTGGAGTTTCTGGAAGAAGTTCCCGATCTCGATTGCCTGCTGGCGCCTTGCAGCGGTGGTGGACTATTTGCGGGTGTCAGCACGGCCGCTAAGGCGTTGAATCCGGGCATTCGCTGTTTTGCCGTAGAACCTGACACTGCTGATGACACGCGCCAGTCGTTTCTCAAGGGCGAGCGCGTGTCGATTCCCCCACCGCCAACGATCGCCGATGGCCTGCGTGTTCAATCGCCCGGCAAATTGACGTTTCCAGTGTTGCAAAAAACCGCTGAAGATGTTTTGACGGTCTCCGATGACCAAATTGTGGAAACAATAAAGTTCTTTCTTTTCCGCATGAAGTTGCTGGTCGAGCCTTCAGGCGCCGCCGCCGCGGCTGCGGTGCTAATGAATAAACTACCCAGCGATGCGAGACGCGTTGGTGTGGTTCTCTCGGGAGGCAATATCGATGCGGCGCTCCTTGCGCGGCTCCTGGCGCCGAAGGGGGACTAGGAAAGCAAACCAGATTTTCCATTTCTCATT